>NZ_JBIQES010000004.1:0-112651 GCF_045369825.1 Dietzia sp. 179-F 9C3 NHS | reverse complement strand
CCAGCGCGAGCGAACCGACCATGCCACCCAGCGAGCCCGACGCCTCCGGGACGTCCGAGCCGGTCGAGCCCGTTGACCCCGCAGACCCGGCCGAGCCCGTGATCAGCCCGATGACCCCGGCCAGCCAGTCGAGGGACCCGCCCGAGGACCCGCCCGAGGACCCGTCGCCGGGGCCGGGCGGCCCACAGTCGCACGAGCTCGGGATGGTCGCCTCGTCGGGCGGCGACGTGGTGGTGCCGCCGGACGGGGGCGTCCCCTCGGCGGTGGCGATGTTGCGCACGGCGCCAGAGTCGTGATCGGCCTGCGTCACGGTGTACTCGACCACGCACGTCTCGGTGCCGCGGGCGGCGAGCTCGGCGACACACGGGATCGGCGTGGCGGACACCCGGGGGTCCACCACCTCGACGTTCCGTAGCGGGACGTCGCCGGTGTTGATGACGGTGAAGGTGTAGGTGAGCACCTCGCCGACGTCGGCCCGTCCGTCGCCGCTCGCGTCCCGCACCTTCTTGACCATCGTCAACGACGAGGCGGGGGAGGCGGGCGGGATCGTTGCGCTGTCGGGCGGCGAGACCACCGGGTCACCGGCCGGGGTGGTGCCCGTCGCATGGGCCACGTTGACGAGCGGCTTCTGCGCGTCCAGGTCGGCCTGGACGACGGTGTACGTCGCCGTGCACCTCGCCACCTCCCCCGGCGCCAGGGTCGTGGGCTCGCAGACCGGCGTCGGGAGATCCCCGGTGCCGGAGAACGACTCCTCCGTCACGCCCACTCGGGTGAGCGTCACGTCGCCGGTGTTGCGCACCGTGAACGTGTACGTCAGCGTCTCGTCGAGCTGGGCGATCCCGTCTCCGGAGGCGTCGGTGACCCGCTTGTCCACGACCACGCCCGGGTTCTGCGTGGCCGGCGGGATCGTGGCCGAGTCCTCGTTGGACGGGAACTCGACCCCCGTCGGATCGGTCGCCCGGGCCACGGCGGTGTTGGCCAACAGGGGCTCCACGGTGTCCAAGTCCGCCTGCGTCACCCGGTATGTCGCTGTACACGTGGTCGAGGCGTTCGGCGCCAGCGTCGTGGCCTGGCAGGACGGGGCGTCCAGGGAGGACCTGTCGCCGGTGCCGTTGAACTCCGTCTCCACGATCCGCAGTCCGGTCACCGTGACGGGGCCGGTGTTGGTCACGGTGAACGTGTAGTTGAGCAGTTCGCCCGCCTGGGCGACGCCGTCGCCGGAAGCGTCCGTCACGCTCTTGTCCAGGGTCAGGCCGGCGGTTCCGGTCGAGATAGTCGCATCGTCAGGCGCCGACTCGACAGTCGCGCCGTCGCGGGTCGTCCCTTGCGCGGTGGCGGTGTTGACGATCGTCGGCCCGGCGGCGACGTCGGTGGCCGTCACCCGGTAGGTCGCGGTGCACCGGTCCGTGGCGCCCGGCGCGAGCGTGGCGAGGCACTCGAGGCGGCCCCCGGGGAGCCGGTCGTCGATCACGACGATGCCGGTCACCGTGGTCTCGCCGGTGTTGAGCACCGTGAACGTGTAGGTGAGCACCTCTCCCACCTGCGCGATCCCGTCACCCGAAGCGTCCGCGACGGTCTTTTCGAGCGCTAGCCCGTCCCGTGCCGGTTGCGTCGGGATCGTCGCCTCGTCGGGCGGCGACTCCACCGGGTGTGCCGGATCAGCCGGGTTGTGGGCGGTGGCGGTGGCCTCGTTGAGGATCGCTCCGGCCGCGATGTCCGCCGCCGTCACTTCGTAGGACACGTCACACGTGGCCGTCGCCCCCGGCGCCAGCGTCTCCACGCACAGGTGGTTCGGTAGCCCGAGCCGGGGATCGTCCACGAACACGTTCCTCAGGTCCGTGGTCCCCGTGTTGGTCACAGTGAAGGTGTAGACGATCCGCTCCCCGAGCTGGGCGATGCCGTCGTCGGACACCCCCTCGACGGGCTCGCCGTCCATGCCGGTCCCGGTGTCGTCCACGGACTTGCTCAGCTCGAGCTCCCGCGAGGACTCGGTGGTCACGGTCTCGGTGTCGGAGGAGTTGATCTCCGCGCCGGACGGATCGGTTCCGGAGGCCGTCGCCGTGTTGTCGTACGACCCACGGTTGACGTCGTCCTGGGTGATCACGTGCGTGCCCGTGACCGCGCACGTCACGCTCTGCCCGACGGCCAGAACCTCCGCACACGTCGTCGGCTCGATGCCCAGCTCGTCGTCGCTGATCGTCACCGGTTCCAGGCGCGACTCGCCGGTGTTGGTGACGGTGAAGGTGTAGGTGACGACGTCGCCGACGCGGAGGCCGGATGTCGGGCTCGCCACCTTGGCGACGGCGAGCCCGGGCGTCTGGACCATGGTGACCGTCTCGGTGTCGGTCGCGGTGACCGGCTGTCCCGCGGGCGGGGTGCCGGTCGCGGTCGCGGTGTTGTCGAACCGGCTCGCCAGGACGTCCGCCTGGGTGAGCGTGTACCGCCCGGTGGTCGAGCACGTCGCCGTGTCGCCCGGGGCGAGGGAGTCCACACACGGGGAGTCGGGGATCCCCAGCGTCGGATCCGACACCGTCACCGGCGCCAGTGTCACGGTCCCGGTGTTCTGCACGGTGAAGGTGTAGTTCACCACGCCGCCGGCATAGCGGCCCTTCGGCAGATCCGCGGTCTTGGTGAGTAGGAGGGCCGCCTCGCCCGTCAGCGTGACCGTCTCGGTGTCCTCGCCCGTGATGGGGGCGCCCCCGGCGGGCGGGGTGCCGGTGGCGGTCGCGGTGTTGACGTACTGTCCCGCGTCCACATCCGCCTGCGTGATCGTGTGGGTCCCGGTCGTCGTGCACGTCGCCGTCGCTCCCGGGGCCAAGGACGCCACGCACGGTTGTCCGGTGATCCCCAGCCGGGCATCGGTGATCGTCACCGGCGCCAGGGTCACGTCCCCGGTGTTGGTCACCGCGAAGGTGTACGTCACCGCCTCGCCCACCTCGACACCTGTCGAGGGGTCGGCGATCTTGTCCAGGGTCAGGCCCGCCTCACCGTCCGTGGTGACGACGGCCTGCCCCTGGGCGGTGACCGCCCCGCCGGACTGCGGGGTTCCGGTGGCGAAGACGGTGTTGGTGACACCGCCGGCGTCCACGTCGGCCTGCGACACCGTGTATGCGGCCGCGGTGTCGCACTCCACCGAGGCGCCCGGTGCCAGCGAGTCGGCGCACGGCTTAGCGTCCAGGTCAAGCAGCGGATCGGTGATCGTCACCGGCGCCAGGGTCACGTTCCCGGTGTTGGTCACCGTGAACCGGTAGGTCACGCGGTCACCGGCCGCCACGTCGGAGGAGGGAGCGGCGGTCTTGGCTACCTCGAGGGCCGGAGCCGCTGCCGTGGTGACTATCTCGGTGTCGGCGTCGGCGATCGTCTCGCCCCGGGGCAGGGTGGCCGTCGCGGTGGCGGTGTTGACGAACTGCCCCTCGTCCATGTCCGCCTGGGTGATCGTGTGCGTGCCCGTGGCCGTGCACGTGGCCGTCTCCCCTGGCGCCAGGGAGCCGACGCACGCGGCGTCCTCGATTCCCAGCGCCGCGTCGGCGATCCTCACCGGCGCCAGGGTCACCGCGCCGGTGTTGGTCACGGTGAACGTGTAGCTGACCTCGTCGCCCACCACCAGACCGGCGGCCGGGGTGGCCAGCTTGTTCACGCTCAGGCCGGCCGTCCCGTCGGGGCTCACCACGGCCACGCCCTGATCGGTCACCGCCGGTCCCGACGGGGGCGTCCCGGAGGCGGTCACCGTGTTGACGAACTGCCCCGCGTCCACATCCGCCTGCGTGATCGTGTGCGTACCCGTGGCCGTGCACGTGGCCGTCTCCCCCGGCGCCAGCGAGTCGACGCAGGGCACATCGGTCATGTTCAGCAGCGGATCGGTGATCGTCACCGGCGCCAGCGTCACCGTCCCCTTGTTGTGGACGGTGAAGGTGTACGTCACCACGTCACCGACCTCCGTGCCAGCCGACGTGTCCGCGGTCTTGACCACGTTGATCGCCGGCACGCCCGCGGTCGTCACCGTCACCGAGTCCTCGCCCGTGACGGCTGCGTTCCCGCCGGGCGTGGTGCCGGTGGCGGTCGCGGTGTTGTCGAACTGCCCCGCGTCCATGTCCGCCTGGGTGATCGTGTGCGTGCCCGTGGCCGTGCACGTGGCCGTCTCCCCCGGCGCCAGGGAGTCGACGCACGCGGCGTCCTCGATTTCCAGCGCCGCGTCGGTGATCCTCACCGGCGCCAGGGTCACCGCGCCGGCGTTGGTCACGAGGAAGCTGTAGCGCACCACGTCGCCCAGCACCAGACCGGAAGTCCGGTCCGCCACTTTGTCCAGCACCAGACCGGTGGTGGAGGCCGTGGGGAGGGTGGCCGAGGACTCCGACGTGAGCACGCCGCCGGCCGGCGGTGTGCCGCTCACGATCGCGGTGTTGGCCACCGATCCGGCGTCGACGTCCGACTGCCTCACCGTGTACTCGTACTCCGGGCAGGTGGCGGTGGCCCCGGGGGCCAGCGACTCGACGCAGGGTTCGGAGTCCAGTCCGAGGGTGGGGTCGTCGATCGTCACCGGCGCCAGCGGCACCTGACCGGTGTTGGTGACGGTGAACGTGTAGGTGAGCGTCTCACCAACCTCGGCGATCCCGTTCTGCGAGGCGTCCGCGACGGTCTTGACCAGCTCGAGGCCGGGTGTGCCGGGCGTGATGACGACGTCCGCAGTGTCCCGTGCCATGACCGGCGACGACGTGGAAGTGCCGGTCCCTGTGACAGTGGCCGTGTTGGTGACCGTCTCCGGGCCGGTGGCGGTGTGGCTGTGCGTCAACGTCTGCCGACACTCGTAGGTCCAGGTTTCCTTGAGGTCGAGGAGACCGTCGTTGTTGGCGTCCCCGCCGACACGGGTGAGGGGGGAGCACCGGTCGTCGGCCACCGCGACGTCGCGGATCGGGTCCGTCCCGAGGTTGACCACCCGGTAGGTGTAGACGACCTGCCCGGTCTCGGTGAGGGTACCGGGGTCGGCCTCCTTGTCGACGGCGATCTCCGAGCGGTTGATCGGCGTGATCGTCTGGTCCTGGCCGCCCGGCTGGGTGGGGTCGTCGGTGGGCGTCGGGTCGATCCCCACATAGTCGTAGACGCCGGAGTTGACGATCTGCGTGACGTCGGCGGCGAGCGGGTTGTCCACCCGCACCGTGACCGTGATGGTGGCGGTGTCCCCGGCGGGGACGACCCCCGGGACGGTCGCGGTGGAGCCGGTGACGGGCTGCGGGGTGGCCCAGTAGTTCACGCCGCTCGTGCCCACGGGCCGGCCGTTGAGGGTCGAGGAGACGTAGGTGGTGTGGGTCGGGATGAAGTCCTGGAACGTCACCTCCGTCGCCGCCGCCGTCCCGATGTTCTTCATCTCGATGGTGTAAGTGATCAGGCCCCCGGCCTGGGTGGCCTGTACGTCGGAGGTCTTGGTGACCTGCAGTTCGGGCTTGGGGAGCGCGCAGCTCGCCAGGTCGGCGAGCTGACCGAAGGTAGAGCTGGGGATCGGAGCGCTCACCGGGGTCGCGCCGCCCGTGGAGGTGTTGACGGTGTAGAGGAGCGAGCTGGCCGCGCTGCCGACGTTTGACGCCGACGCGTGCAGGGTCCCGTTGGGCGCAAACGCGAGGCCGTTGAACGTCACCCCGGTCCCCATCGACCCGACGAGGTTTGCCGTGTTAGTCCCGGAGCCCACCAGCCCGGCCGCGGAGATGGTGTAGAGGCTGTTGTTCGAACCGTTGGAGGCGATGAGCCACATGTTGCCGAGGCCGTCGAAGACAATGTCGCCGGAGGAGAGTGACGCGAGGTTGGCCCCGGCGTCGGACTCCACGGCGCCGCGGTCGGTCCAGGTCGTGGCCCCGGAGGACAGGGAGTAGAGCCGGCCGTTGGAGGCCCAGCTCCACAGCGTGCCGTCCGAGCTGAACGCGAAGCGGTTCGTGGTGGTGGCCGGCTCGTGGGGGGTGGTGACCTGTTGTTTCTCGGTGGTGGTGACGTTGTACCGCCACGTGCCGGCGTTGAGCTTTGGGTCATTGCGTATTCGGGGGACGTAATACACCCACTGAGGGTCCCGCGGGTTGATCGCGAGGGAGGTGACGGAGCGGTACTCGCTTCCGTTGTACGTCACGCTCGGGTCGACCCTCGGCGTGGCCCCGGAGGCCGAGACCGTCCCCAGCGAGGTGGGCCCGGTCGAGGCGCTGTAGGAGCTGTACCAGATCTGATCGCACGTGATCGCGCCGGCCGCGACGTTCACCGACTCCGTGGCCCGCGCGGTGCTGGTGCTGCCATCCGCGGGGTCGGTGAACTGGGCCGTGACGGTGTTGGTGACGGAGGTGGTGACGGTCACGGTGCACCTGAACGTGGCGGTACCGCCCGGGGGCAGGAAGAAGTCGCCCCGCGCGTCCCTGCTCATCCCGGACACGTGGCCGACGTTGGCGCACCGATCGTCCGTGATCGAGGAGTAATACAGGGTCCGCGCGGCGGACGTGTTCTGGACCGTGTACGTGTAGGTGACGGGACCGCCGCCGACGGGAAGTGCCGTGACGGAGGCGGTCTTGGTGACGCGGAGCTTGCTGTCCGGCGAGGTGCCCGTCCCGGCCACCGCGACGGGCGTCATCGGCGCCGGGGGGAACGCGGAGACGCCCGCGCTCAGGCCCAGGACAAGAAATACGGTCCAGACGAGACTCCACACCCTGCGCCCGATGCCGCGCCCCCCGTTCGTACCCATCCACCGATCCTTCGACTCGCGCCCCGCGCCGCCCGAACCTGAGCAGACGCTCATGTCACTCTAATATAGGGCACGGATCACATCGAGCGCTACGGTTCGAGGGGTACGCGCCCGGCGGGCCGGGCGACAGCGCGAGCCGGTCCCGCGGCTCAGCGCTGGGCGACGTCCGTGGGCCGGACCGGGGCGGGCAGCGCGGTCTCGCCCATGAGGTAGCGGTCCACCGCGGCGGCGGCGGAGCGGCCCTCGGCGATCGCCCACACGATGAGCGACTGCCCGCGGCCCATGTCGCCGGCCACGAAGACGCCGTCGACGTTGGTCGCCCACCCGGCGTCGCGCCCCACGTTGCCGCGGTCGGTGAACTCCACACCCAGGTCCTGGCAGAGCCCGGCCTTCTGCGCGCCGGTGAAACCCATGGCCAGCAGAACGAGGTCGGCCGGGTACTCGAAGTCGGTGCCCGGGATCGGCTCGAAGCGGCCGTCGACCATCCGTACCTCGGAGCCCTTGAGCGCGGTCACGTGGCCGCCGGAGCCCACGAACTCGGCGGTGGACACCGAGTAGAGCCGCTCGCCACCTTCCTCGTGCGCCGACGCGGTACGGAACATCAGAGGGTAGACCGGCCACGGGGTGGAGGCGGCGCGCGTGGCCGGGGGCCGCGGCATGATCTCGAAGCTCTTCACCGACGCCGCGCCCTGGCGAATGGCGGTGCCGAGGCAGTCGGCGCCGGTGTCGCCGCCGCCGATGATGATGACGTGCTTGTCGCGCGCGTGGATCGCGGGCAGCCCGTCGGCGTCCACCACGTCGTCGCCCACGGCGGCCTTGTTGGCCAGCGGCAGGTAGTCCATGGCCTGGTGGATGCCGTCGAGTTCGCGGCCGGGCACCGGCAGGTCGCGGCGCATGGTGGCACCGCCGCACAGGACGATCGCGTCGAACTCGGCGCGCAGCTGCGAGGCCGTGACGTCCTTGCCCACGTTGACGCCGGGACGGAAGACGGTGCCCTCGGCCTCCATCTGGGCCAGGCGCCGGTCGAGGACCGCCTTTTCCATCTTGAACTCGGGGATGCCGTAACGCATGAGGCCACCGATGCGGTCGTCGCGCTCGAAGACGGTCACCGAGTGCCCGGCACGGGTGAGCTGCTGGGCGGCGGCCAGGCCGGCGGGACCGGAGCCCACGACGGCGACTTTCTGCCCGGTGCGGAAAGAGGGCTTGACGGGCTCCATGCCGCCGTCCGCCCACGCCTGCTCGGCGATCTCCACCTCGATCTGCTTGATGGTCACCGGCTCCTGGTTGATGCCCAGGACGCACGACCCCTCGCACGGCGCGGGGCAGAGACGGCCGGTGAACTCGGGGAAGTTGTTGGTGGCGTGGAGCCGGTCCACCGCCGCATCCCACTGGCCGCGGTGCACGAGGTCGTTCCACTCGGGGATGATGTTGCCCAGCGGGCAGCCCTGGTGGCAGAACGGGATGCCGCAGCTCATGCAGCGGGAGGCCTGGGTCGTGAGCGCATCCCCGGCGAGGGTCGTGGACTCGTAGACCTCCTTCCAGTCCATGATCCGCAGGTCCACGGGGCGACGCTTCGGCAGCTCCCTTACGGTGTGCTTGAGAAAGCCCTTCGGGTCAGCCATTTGCGGCCTCCATGATCGCCTCGTCCACGTTCCGTCCGTCCTTCTCCGCCTGCTCGATCGCGACCAGCACGCGCTTGTAGTCGCGCGGCATGACCTTGGCGAAGTGGTTCACGTTCTGGGCCCACCCGGAGAGGATCTCCCGGGCCCGGGCGGAGTCGGTCTCCTCCGCGTGCCGCTCCACGATCCCGCGGAGGAAGTCGACGTCGTCGGCCTCCAGCGGCTCGATGTCCACGAGCTCGCCGTTGAGGTTCGCGCCCAACTCGTCGTCGGGGTCGTAGAAGTAGGCCACGCCACCGGACATGCCGGCGGCCACGTTGCGGCCGGTGGCGCCCAGGACGACGACCCGGCCGCCGGTCATGTACTCGCAGGCGTGGTCGCCCACGCCCTCGACCACCGCGGTGACGCCCGAGTTCCGGACGCAGAAGCGCTCGCCCACGATGCCGCGGAGGAACAGCTCACCGGCGGTGGCCCCGTAGCAGAGGACGTTGCCGGCGATGATGTTCTCCTCGGCCACGAAGTCCGGCGCCGCGTCCTTCGCGGGCCGCACCACGATGCGGCCACCGGACAGGCCCTTGCCCACGTAGTCGTTCGCGTCGCCCCACACCCGTAGGGTCACGCCGCGGGCGAGGAACGCTCCGAGCGAGTTGCCGGCGGACCCGGTGAAGGTCAGGTCGATGGAGCCGTCCGGGAGGCCCTCGGCGCCGTGCTCCTTGGAGATCTCGTGGCTGAGCATCGTGCCGACGGAGCGGTTGACGTTGCAGATCGGGTAGTCACGCGCGACCGGCCCGGAGGCCGGGTCGGTGACGACACCGCGGACGTCCGCGAGGATCCGGTTGTCCAGCGCCTCGTCGAGCTTGTGGTTCTGCTCCTTGGTGCAGCGCAGGTCCTGATGCATGAACGGCGAGTCGACCTGGGCGAAGATCGGCCGGAGGTCGAGCTTGGCCACGCGCTCGTTGTGGGCGAAGGCACGGGACATGTCCAGACACTCGGAGTGACCGATCGCCTCGTCGAGGGTGCGGAAGCCGAGCTCGGCGAGGTACTCGCGCACCTCCTCCGCGACGAACTCCATGAAGTTCACCACGTACTCGGCCTTGCCGGTGAAGCGCTCGCGCAGGACCGGGTTCTGGGTGGCCACGCCGACGGGACAGGTGTCGAGGTGGCAGACGCGCATCATGATGCAGCCCGCCACGACCAGCGGCGCGGTGGCGAAGCCGAACTCCTCGCCGCCGAGCAGCGCGGCCACCATGACGTCGCGGCCGGTCTTGAGCTGGCCGTCCACCTGGACCACGATCCGGTCGCGCAGGCCGTTGACGAGCAGCGTCTGCTGCGTCTCCGCCAGGCCGAGCTCCCACGGTCCACCGGCGTGCTTGAGCGAGGTGAGCGGGCTGGCGCCGGTGCCGCCGTCGTGGCCCGAGATGAGCACCACGTCGGCGTGCGTCTTGGACACGCCGGTGGCGACGGTCCCCACGCCCTGCTCGGCGACGAGCTTGACGTGGATCCGCGCTGAGGGGTTGGCGTTCTTGAGGTCGTAGATGAGCTGCGCCAGGTCCTCGATCGAGTAGATGTCGTGGTGCGGCGGCGGCGAGATGAGGCCGACGCCCGGGGTGGAGCCGCGGACCTCGGCGACCCACGGATACACCTTGCCGGGCGGGAGCTGGCCGCCCTCGCCGGGTTTGGCACCCTGCGCCATCTTGATCTGGATGTCGGTGCAGTTGGTGAGGTAGTGGCTGGTCACGCCGAAGCGGCCAGAAGCCACCTGCTTGATCGCAGAGCGACGCCAGTCGCCGTTGGCGTCCGGGGTGAAGCGGTCCACGGACTCGCCGCCCTCGCCGGAGTTGGACCGGCCCTGGAGGCGGTTCATGGCGATCGCCAGGGTCTCGTGTGCCTCGGCGGAGATGGAGCCGTAGCTCATGGCGCCGGTGGAGAACCGCTTGACGATCTCGCTCACGGGCTCGACCTCGTCGATCGGTACCGGCGGGCGGGTGCCCTTGAGCTCGAAGAGCCCGCGCAGGGTGGCCAGGCGCTCGGCCTGGTCGTCGACCAGGCGGGTGTACTCCTTGAAGATCTCGTACCTGCCGGACCGGGTGGAGTGCTGGAGCTTGAACACCGTGTCCGGGTTGAACAGGTGGTACTCGCCCTCGCGGCGCCACTGGTACTCGCCGCCCACCTCGAGCTCGCGGTGCGCCGCCTCCTCGGGACGGGGCAGAAAGGCGAAGCGGTGGCGGCGGGCCACGTCCTCCGCGATCTCGTCCAGGCCGATGCCGTCGATGGGGCTGACGGAGCCGGTGAAGTACTCGTCGCAGAGCTCCTGGCTCAGGCCGGTGACGTCGAAGAGCTGCGCGCCGGTGTAGGAGGCGAGCGTGGAGATGCCCATCTTGGACATCACCTTGAGTACGCCCTTGGCGGCGGCCTTGCGGTAGTTGGCGCACGCCGCGTCCGTGTCGATGCCCGGGAGGTCGCCGGTCTGGACCAGCTCGTCGATGGACTCGAACGCCATGTACGGGTTGATCGCGTTGGCGCCGTAGCCGAAGAGCACGGCCATGTGGTGTACCTCGCGGGCGTCGCCCGACTCCACGACCAGGCCCACGCGGGTGCGGGTCTTCTCGCGGACGAGGTGGTGGTGCACGGCCGCGGTGAGCAGAAGCGACGGGATGGGCGCGTTACGCTCGTCGGACTCCCTGTCGGAGAGCACGACGATCGTGGCCCCGTCCTCGATGGCGCGGGAGACCTCTCGGTGGATCCGGTCGAGCGCGATCCGCAGGCCGCGGCCGCCGTGCGCCACGTTGTACAGGCCCTGCACCGTGACGGCGCGCAGGCCGGGGTGGGTGTCGCCGGCTGCCATGAGGGTGGTGAGCTCGGTGTTGCCGAGGATCGGGTTCTCGAGCCGGATCTGGCGGCACGAGTCGGGGCCCGGGTTGATGAGGTCGCCCTCGGGGCCGAGGGTCACGCCGTAGCTGGTGACGAGCTCCTCGCGGATGGCGTCGAGTGGCGGGTTGGTGACCTGCGCGAAGCGCTGGGAGAAGTAGTCGAAGAGCATCCGCGCCCGCTGCGAGAGCACCGGCAGCGGGGTGTCGGTGCCCATGGAGCCGATGGCCTCGGCACCCTGGCCGGCCATGGGGCTGACGAGGAGGCGCACCTCCTCCTCGGTGTAGCCGAAGACGCGTTGGCGCAGGACCACGCGCTCGTGGCTCATGATCTCGTGCTCGACCACCGGGAGCTGCTCCAGCGGCACGAGCCCCTCGTCAAGCCACTGCCGGTAGGGGTGCTGGGCGGCGAGCTCGGACTTGATCTCCTCGTCTCCGATGATCCGGCCCCGGGCGGTGTCCACGAGGAACATGCGGCCGGGCTGGAGTCGGGTCTTGGTGACGACGGAGTCCTGCGGGATGTCGAGGACGCCCACCTCCGAGGCCATGACCACCAGGCCGTCGTCAGTGACCCAGATCCGGGAGGGGCGCAGGCCGTTGCGGTCCAGGACCGCACCGATCACGGTGCCGTCGGTGAACGTGATGGAGGCCGGGCCGTCCCACGCCTCCATCATCGACGCGTGGAACTCGTAGAACGCCCGCTTGGCGGGGTCCATGGTCTCGTGCCGCTCCCAGGCCTCGGGGACCATCATGAGCACGGCGTGCGGCAGGGTGCGGCCTGCGAGGGTGAGGAGCTCGAGCGCCTCGTCGAAGCGGGCCGTGTCGGAGCCGCCGGGGGTGCAGATGGGCAGCGCGGCGGCCAGGTCCTCGATGTGCTCGCTGGACATGAGGGCTTCGCGGGCACGCATCCAGTTCTCGTTGCCGCGGGCGGTGTTGATCTCGCCGTTGTGCGCGACGTACCGGAAGGGGTGCGCGAGCGGCCACGCCGGGAAGGTGTTGGTAGAGAAGCGGGAGTGGACGATTCCCAGCGCCGATTCGACGCGCTCGTCCTGCAGGTCCAGGTAGAAGTCCGGGAGCTGCTTCTCGGTGAGCATGCCCTTGTAGACGAAGGTGCGGGGGCTCAGCGACGGGAAGTAGACGGTCTCGGAGCCGAGGTCGCCCTTGCCGGCGCCCTTGGAGCCGAGTTCGTGCTCGCAGCGCTTGCGGACGACGAAGCACTTGCGCTCGAGCGCGAGGTCGGTGAGCAGCGCGCCGTCGGCGCCTGCGGCCTTGACGAAGATCTGGGTGATGGTGGGCTGCGCGTCGCGGGAGATGGCGCCGAGGCTCGTGTCGTCGACCGGCACCTCGCGCCAGCCGATCACGGTGACGCCCTGCTCGGCGGCGATCCGCTCGACCATGCGCATGGCGTCCATGGCGAGCATGCGCGACTGGGGGAGAAAACACAGGCCGGTCGCATACGCGCCGGCCTCTGGGAGTTCCACGTCGTGCTCCGCGAGCATGACCTCGCGCAGGAACCGGTCGGGGACCTGGATGAGAAGTCCGGTGCCGTCGCCGGTGTTGTGCTCCGCGCCCACGGCGCCGCGGTGCTCGAGGTTGACCAGCGCCGCGATCGCCTTGTCGACGATGTCCCGTGACCTGCGTCCGTGCATGTCCACCACAAAGGCGACACCGCAGGCGTCGTGCTCGTACTCGGGGCGGTAGAGGCCCTGCGGGCCGGGGGTCATCGTCATGTGCTCGCCTTTACGTGTCGGCGGACGGACACCGAATGGGGTGAACGCCCGCACTCAGGGAACGCTCGGCTCCCTGGCCCGGAAATGATAGAGGCAAAATCCCCTGCTCGCGCAAGAGTGCGCGCGAGCGATGTCGTCGGTGACGTGCGGCGGACGGTCGCCTGTGTGACATATCTCTCTGACGGTGACGGGCCCGGAAACACGCGCGAAACATGCCGGTAACACCCGACCCCGCTCGCCTGGCTCGTGCGCGGCGGACGGGAACGGCGTGCCCGTTAATGAACGTTTGCTTACCACGCGCCGTCGGCGTCGCTCCACCCACCCGTGCCGTCACCGCCCGTCGGCGGGATAGCGACCGGCCGCAGCGATCCGGGGATCAGCTGCGGCCGGCGCATCGACAGGGGCGCCACATGTGAGCCCCCTGAGATGTAGTGTAGGTCACACCGGGGATCGACAAAAGTAACCCAACCGTGATCCGAGGGTCCCCGGCAGTCCACGGCAGTACGGGCACGATGTCTAGGGCACGTCAACGACACGGCGCCCGGCGCCGGGAAACGAGGACACGGTGTCCGACGCCGACCCGTCAGCTCTCATCGCCGACGACGAATCGCTGCACCGCAAGGACGCCGACTACCTCCGCGAGCAGGGGAAGGCCAGCGAGGTCTCCGGCGCGCTCAAGCGCCGCAGCACCATGCACGCCCTCAAGCGGGCGCTCGGCAAGTTCGGCGCCGACGGCGCCACCGACATGGCCGCCGCCCTCACCTACTACGCCGTCCTCTCGCTCTTCCCCGCCCTCATCGCCCTCGTGTCCCTCCTCGGCGTCTTCGGGCAGGGCGAAAAGACCATCGACGCCATCATGGAGATGCTCGAGGGCGCCGTACCCGAGGACGCCATGGCGTTCATCCGCGGCCCCATCGAGCAGCTCGTCAACACCCCCGCCGCCGGCGTCGCCCTGATCGCCGGCCTGCTGGGCGCCCTGTGGACCGCCTCCGGCTACGTGGGTGCCTTCAGCCGCGCGCTCAATCGCATCTACGGCGTCGAAGAGGGCCGCCCCATCTGGAAGCTGCGCCCGCTGTTGCTCGCCGTCACCTTCCTCATGGTGGTCATCGTGGCCTGCGCCGGCCTCATGCTCACCCTCTCCGGCGGGATCGCCGAGGCGATCTTCGACCTCGTCGGTCTCGGCGAGGTGGCGCTCACCGTCTGGGGCATCGCCAAGTGGCCCGCCATGCTCTTCATGTTCGTGCTCGTGCTGGCCACGCTCTACCAGCTCACCCCCAACGTCCAGCGGCCGAAGTTCCGGTTGCTGTCGCTGGGCGGGTTCGTCGCGCTGCTCGTCGCGGGGCTCGGCGGCCTCGGCTTCGGCTTCTACGCCACCAACTTCGGCAGCTACAACGCCACCTACGGCTCACTCGCCGGCATCATCATGTTCCTGCTCCTGCTGTGGATCGTGAACAACGCCCTGCTCCTGGGCGCCGAGATCGACTCCGAGCTCGAGCGCGCCCGCCTCCTGCGCGCCGGGATCGACGCCGAGGAGCACGTGGCCCTGCCCCTGCGCGACGAGTCCGGCGTCCGCAAGGCCCACGAGAAGCAGGCCAAGACCATCGCCGACGCGGCCGACATCCGCCGCGACGCGGTGGCGGAGAACGCCCGCGACCGCTGACCGGACCCCGCCGGCGGGGCTGACGGCCACCTCGTCGTCGTCGCCCCGTCACCCCGACCCCCTAGGCTCACCGGCGTGTCCACCAGCGCCCACACCACCACCGTCGTCACATCACCGCTGCGCCGCATGGCCGACGGCACCGTCAAGCAGATCCACCCGTTCACCGGCACCGAGGTGTGGACCGTCCCCGGCCGCGGCAACCGACCCATCGACGTGGTCCCCGCCCACGTCGCCGCCGCCGACCCCGCCGCGCCCGAGGCGCACTGCGCGTTCTGCGTGACCCGCCTGCGCGAGACCACCCCGGAGAAGGCGCGGCTCGTGCGGCGCGGCGGGCAGGGTGACGACGACGAGGGCGGCGCCCGCTGGACCGTGATCGACGAGGTGTCGCCCGACGCGCTGGACGACACCACCCCCGAGTTCCGGCTGTTCGGCAACCTCTTCGAGATCGTCTCGCTGGACTACTGGAAGGCCAACCACGGTTACCGGATCTCCGAGCGGGCCGCCGCCCATCAGCGCGCATACCTCGCCTCCCCCGCCGGCGCCGACCACGTCCGCGACCTGGTCAAGGTGCGGATCGCCGCCGCGAAGGGCGACCCGACGGCCGTCGACGCCATGGACCCCGCCGACCTGGCCGCGCACTCCGAGAGCTTCTTCGGCGGCTGCCACGACGTCGTGGTGGCCCGGCGGCACCTCCGCGACGGCGCCACCAGCACCGACCGGCACGCCTCCTCCGGCACCCTCACCCCCGCCGAGCACGAGCGGTTCATCGCCTTCACCGTCCGCGCCATGCACGGCCTGTACCGCGACAACCCGCACGCCGCGTACGTGTCGGTGTTCCAGAACTGGCTGAAGCCCGCGGGGGCGTCGTTCGACCACCTACACAAGCAGCTCGTGGCGATCGACGAGCGGCCCGTCAAGGCCGAGCGCGAGCTCGACCGGCTGGCCGTGGACCCCGGCATGTACAACACGTGGGGCGTCGACCACGCCGCCGACGAGGGCCTGGTCCTGGCGGTCAACGACCACGCCGTGGCCGTGGTGGGCGTGGGCCACCGCTACCCCAGCCTCGTGGTGTACTCCCGCTCCGCGGCCAGCGAGCCGTGGGAGCACACGGCCGAGGAGCTGCGCGGCATGAGCGACCTGCTGCACGCCTGCCACGCCGCCACCGGCCCGCTCGTGCCGTGCAACGAGGAGTGGCACACGCGCCCGCCCGGCGTGGATGTGTCCATGCCGTGGCGCGTCGTGCTCAAGTGGCGCATCTCCAACCCCGCCGGCTTCGAGGGCGCCACCGGGATCTACGTCAACACCATCGACCCGTGGACCCTCCGGGACCGGGTGGCGCCGCGGCTGGCCGAGCTGCGGGCCTCCGGGCAGATCGCCTCGATGGCTCTCGGCGACGAGATCCGCCGGCTGCCCGACGGCGGCCGCGGGATGCTGCGCTACGGGCGCTGAACCGCCTCAGGCGCGGCCGAACGGGAGGCCGGCGGCGAAGGCCTCGCGGATCCCGGACACCGACGCCGGGATGACGACCGGCCGGGCCGAGGCCGGGTCGAGCAGCATCGCCGTGGGTGTGGACTCGGAGCCCTGGTTGATGCTGCGGCACAGGGCATGCGCCTCGGCGTCGCGCCAGATGTTCACCCAGTGGACGCGCAGGTTCTCGCGGGCCGCCTGCCGACGCAGCGACGCCGAGTACGGGCAGCCGGGACGCCATAACACCACCACGGCGGGCGCCGCATCCGGCCCGGCGTGGACCGCGTGCAGCGGCTCGTGCCCCACGCCCCGCAGCGGCGAGTACCAGACCGCGACCACGGCCGCGACCACAACCGACGTGACGATCAGTGGCGCCGGCTGGCCAAAGGCGAAGAGGATCCAGGCCACGACGGACCCCACGGTCAGGACCGCCACGGGCCCGAACCAGTGGCCGGGTTCGAGCTGGCGCCCGCCCGGCGAGAAGGGGTAGATCACGCCGACGACCCTACGCCGACACGTGTCGACACCGCTCGGGTGTCACCGAATCGTGACATGGCCACAATGCCGAGGAGCGGTGCGGCGCTAGGCTCGTCGACGCCATGGACCGGATCCTCAGGGTGTTCGACGCCGACTCCGACTGGCGGCGCCCTCTGCCCGCCGGCTATCTGCGCACTGACGCGATCGTGGCCGGCGCCGCCTTCCTGGTGGCCGCCCTCGCGCTCGAACTCGTGCGGTCCGTGGGAGCGCTCGGCTCCGTGAGCCAGCCGCTGTGGCAGCAGTACCTCGCCGTCGGCAGCGCGGCCGCCCTCCTCGTGGGGCGGCGGCGCTACCCCGTCACGGTGGGCGCCGCCGCCGCGATCCACCTCGTCGTGGTGGGGACGCTCCAGCCGGTCGTCATGGGGCAGACCTCTCAGCAGGTGCTGTACTTCGTCGCCGTCTACTCGGCCGTCGCCTGGGCCCGGGACCGCCGCCTCCTCACCGCCACGGCCGCGCTGGTCACGCTCGTCCTGGTGGGCTGGGTGGTCTGGTACTTCGCGCTCGGCCAGGGCATCCAGGAGGTGCTCGACACGGTGGAGGAGCGGGAGTCGCCGTCGGTGGGCGTCCTCGGGCCCGTCCCCGCGTTCATTCTCTATACCTCGCTGCTCAACGTGGCCTACTTCGGCGGCGCGGCCGCGCTCGGGGTGATGAGCTGGCGCTCGGCGCGCGCCCGCGCGCTCACCGCCGAGCAGGCCGCCACCATCGCCGGGCACGCCGAGCAGCAGCGCGAGCGCGCGGTGGTGGACGAGCGGCTCCGGATCGCCCGCGAACTGCACGACGTCGTGGCGCACCACGTGGCCGCGATGGGGGTCCAGGCCGGCGCCGCCCGGACCGTCCTGCCCACCGACCCGGACCGCGCCGCCGCGGCCCTGCGCACCGTCGAGGACTCCTCCCGCACCGCGGTCGAGGAGATGCGCTCACTGCTCGGCACGCTCCGCGACCCGGAGGACGGCGACGACGGGGCAGGCACGTCCCGCCGGTCCGAGCCCGGGCTCGCCGACCTGGGGTCCCTCGTCGAACGGTTCCACGGGCCCGGCTTCCGCGCCGAGCTCGCCGAGGCCGTGGACCCGGCGGTGCCGGTGGACGCGGTCCCGGCCGCGATCGGGCTCTCCCTCTACCGGACCGCCCAGGAGTCGCTGGCCAACGTGCGCCGCCACTCGACCGCCGACACCGCGCGCGTGACCCTGCGGACCGGCCTCGACCGCGCCCGCCGCTACGCCGAGATCGAGGTGATCGACGACGGGCGGCCCCGCACCGGCACCTCGGGCTCCGGGGTCGGACTGCTGGGGATGCGCGAACGCGTGGCCTCGCACCGCGGCACGTGCGAGATCGGCCCGCGCGTGACCGGCGGGTACCGGGTCCGCGTGCGCCTGCCGCTCGGGGAGGGGTCATGACGGCGAGGTCCGACCTCCGCGTCCTGGTGGTCGACGACCAGGCGCTCATGCGCAGCGGCTTCTCCCTGGTCCTCGACGCGGCACCGGACCTCACCGTGGTGGGCGAGGCGCCCGACGGTGCCCGGGCCCTCGAGGTCGCCCGCGAACTGCGGCCCGACGTGGTGGTGATGGACGTGCAGATGCCCGTCATGGACGGGATCGAGGCCACCCGAGCGATCGCCGCGGAGGACCTCGCCTCGGTGCTCATCCTCACGACCTTCGACCGCGACGACTACCTCTTCGACGCCCTGCGCGCCGGCGCGGGAGGATTCCTGCTCAAGACCTCCGGGCCCGAGGAGCTCGTCGAGGCCGTCCGCGCGGTCGGCCACGGCCACGCCCTGCTCGCCCCCGAGGTGACGATGCGGGTGATCGAGCAACTCCACGCCCCGGCCGCGGCCCCCCGCGCGGCGGACCTCGAGCGGCTCACCGGCCGCGAGACCGACGTCCTGCGCCTGGTCGCCCGCGGCATGTCCAACGCCGAAATCGCCGCCGAGCTGGTCCTGGGCGAGGCCACCGTCAAGACGCACGTGTCGTCGTGCCTGTCCAAGCTGCACCTGCGGGACCGCGTCCAGGCCGTGGTCTTCGCCTACGAGTCCGGCCTCGTCGTCCCCTGACCCGCCCCCGAGCCCCTCCCCCTCACGACGGAGGCGACTCCCCGTACGGGGCGCGCGATCTCGGTCGCAGGGCTGATCCGCTCCGGCCCGCTCGCCCCTAGCGTCGGGGACGACCGCGATCGACGACGAGGGGACGGACGATGCTCGAGTTGGACAGGCTCACCCGCCGCTTCGGCGGCGCCGACGGCGTGACCGCCGTGGACGAGGTGAGCTTCGAGGTGGCCGAGGGCCGCATGACCGGCTTCGTCGGCGGAAACGGCGCCGGCAAGACCACCACGATGCGCATGATCATGGGCGTGCTCGCGCCGACCTCCGGCACCGTCCGCTGGCGCGGCCACGAGGTGACCACCGCCGACCGGCGCGGCTTCGGCTACATGCCCGAGGAGCGCGGCCTCTACCCCAAGCAGCCGGTGCTCGACCAGCTGGTCTACCTGGGCCGGCTGCAGGGCCGCGGCGCCGCCGGGGCCCGCCGCGACGCCACCGACCTGCTCGACCGCTTCGGCCTGGGCGCGCGCACGGGCGACAAGCTCGAGTCGCTTTCTCTGGGCAACCAGCAGCGGGTCCAGATCGCCGCCGCGGTGATCGGGAAGCCCGACCTGCTCGTCCTGGACGAGCCGTTCTCCGGCCTCGACCCCGCCGCCGTCGACTCCATGGTCGACCTCCTGCGGGAGCACACCGCGCGCGGCGTGCCCGTCCTGTTCTCCTCGCACCAGCTCGACCTGGTCGAGCGGCTGTGCGACCAGCTCGCGATCCTCGCGTCCGGGAGGCTCGTGGGCTGGGGCACGGTCGAGGACCTGCGCCGCCGGGGCCGCGTGCGACACCGGCTGGTCCTGGACGGCGACGCCGGCTGGGTCCGCGGCGCGGACGGCGTCGACGTCGTCGACGTGGACGGCCCCGCCGCCGTCCTCGAGCTGGCCGACCCGGCCGCCGGCGACACCCTCCTGCGCGAGGCCCTCGCCCGCGGCGGGGTCCGCGAGTACGCCGAGATCGTCCCCGCCCTCTCCGACATCTACCGCGAGGTGACCGCATGACCACCGCTACCGACCACGCCCGGACCGACCACGCCGACTCCGACCGGACCGGCTCCGACGCGCCCTGGCTGATCGTGGCCGGGCGCGAGATCGCGGTCAAGCTCCGCGACCGGGGCTTCATCATCTCCACCCTGTCGACCCTGGCGATCATCGTGATCGCGTTCGGCGCCTCCTTCCTCATGGCCTCCCGCACGGAGACCACCACCGTCGCCGTCGCCGAACCGGCCGCCGCGCAGCTCGTCGCGGCCGCCGACGAGGCCCCCGAGCAGGCCGGCGCCGGCCCCACGGAACTGCTCGTCGAGGAGCGGGCCGACGCGGCGGCCGTGACCGACGCCGTCCGCTCCGAGCAGGTGGACGTGGGCCTGGTCCGTGAGGACGGCGGGTGGACGCTCGTCGGCCGCGACTCGGTGCCCGGCTCGGTGACCGCGTCCGTCTCCTCCGCCGTCGCCGCCGCAGCCCTCGACGCCAACGCCCGGGAGGCCGGCACCACCGTCGAGGCGCTCACCGCCGGCTCCCACGTCGGCGAGCGGCTTCTCGATGAGGGGACGAGCAACGAGGGCGTCCGGTACGTCGCCGGCTTCGCCTTTGTGTTCCTCTTCTACATGGCCGCCATCCTCTTCGGCTACGCCATCGCCAACAGCGTCGTGGAGGAGAAGCAATCCCGGATCGTCGAGATCCTCGCCGCCGCGATCCCCCTGCGCCAGCTCCTCGTGGGCAAGGTGGTGGGATCCACGGTCCTCGCGCTGGGCCAGATGGCGATCTTCGTGGGGCTGGGGCTGCTCGGCCTGAGCTTCACCGACTACTCCTCGATGCTGCCGGCGATCGGCGCCGCCGCCGGCTGGTACCTGGGCTTCTTTTTCCTGGGCTTCGTGGCCCTGGCCGCCCTCTTCGCCGTCGCCGGTGCCCTGGCCACCCGCGCCGAGGACGTGCAGTCCACCGCCTCCCCGATCATCATGGCGGTGGCCGTGGCCGCGTTCTCCGGGCTCTTCCTGGAGGGCGCCGGGCTGACCGTGGCCTCCTACGTCCCGCTCGTGTCGGTGGTGGCGATGCCTCTGCGGCTGCTGGCCGGCGACGCCGCGTGGTGGGAGCCGGTCCTCTCCCTGGGCGTGACCGCCGCGTTCACGGCGGGCGTGATCCTGCTGGCCGAGCGGATCTACCGCCGCTCGCTCATGCAGACTGGGGGCAGGCTCACCTATCGGCAGGCGCTCGCGCTGAAGGAGTGAGGGTCGCCGGGCGGGGCCGGTAGGTTCGAGGGCATGACGCAGAGCGCGCCGCCCCCGACCAGCCCCGCCGGCACCCGCAAGATCCGCGACCTCACCGGGCCCGGCATCACCACCGCGTTCGGGATGGAGGGCACCGACCTCGGCATCTGCGCCCGCACACCGTCGGGACGGATCCTCGCCGTGTTCGGCGACACCTACGCCGGCGCCGGCGTGGGCGCCCCGCACGTGGGCCGGCCCCACCCCGGCATCGAGCAGTGCACCCCCACCACCGACGAGCGCCCGGGCCCCGGCAACCCCGACTGGCGTTCCCCCGTGGGCCTGTTCACCGACACCACAGACCTCGCCGGAGGCGTGGAGTGGGCCGACGCCGCCGGGCCGGGCCCCGAGGACTACGCGGCGCAGTTGCTCGACTACGTCCACGGCCGCGGCTGCTCAACGGTGCTGCCGAGTGACGTTCTCACGATCGGTGACACGATGTACCTGCACGTCATGGTCAACGAGGGCCTGGGCAACGTCCTGCGCACCGAGATCCACCGCTCCACCGACGACGGCCGCACCTGGGAGCCCACCGGCGCCGAGTTCGCCGCCCGCCTCGAGGGCGGCCACCGTCAGCTCTGGACGTGGGAGACCGGCGGCGACGGCTGGGTGTACGTCATGTCCACCGGGTTCCAGCGCGACAAGGGCGTGATCCTCATGCGCGTCCGCGAGGAGCACCTCGCCGACCCGGACCTGTCGCACTGGCAGACCTGGGGCTTCGAGAAAGGCGAGTGGGGCTGGGGCAAGCCCACCACCGTGGTCCTGCCCGGCCGCGTGGGCGAGATGTATCTGCGCCGCTGCGAGGACTTCTGGACCCTCACCTACTTCGACGCCGAGCACTACCGGATCGACTGCCTGACCTTCGCCCACATCGGTGCGGACCTGCTCGACCCCGCCGTCACCACCCGCACCACCCTGCTGCCCGGGTGCGCGTGGGGCGACGAGTCCGACGGCACCGACCCGGCCGCCGGCCCCGCACGCGTCGCCCAGCTCTACTGCGGCTGCCCGATCCCAGGCTCCACCCCCGAGGAATGGCACGTCGTGGTGAGCCAGTGGAACACCCACGACTCCGCCGCCGGACCCGCCGGCTGGCCGTACCGGTCCATGCAGTTCGTGAGCACGATCCCCCGGCCGCCGCGCGGCTGAGTCACTCGCGGGCCCGGTCACTGACTCAGCCTAGGGGCAGCGCACCGACCGCAACGTCTGTGATACTCATCACATATCGGCGCCGGATTCGAGCAACCGACCGCCCGTTCCCGCGCCACCCCCGTAGGGGCCTCCGCGCCGCTCAGGCCCTCCTCATGTCGCCTGCGTGCGCGCGCCGCCGGACGGCCCGATCGGGGGCGTGACGGCACCCCCGGGCCGGTGGGTCAGGGATCGGCATCGGATCGTTACACCAAGCGCCGCTGACCAATTCAGGCTCCTGACAGTCGCAGAGATCGCTTGTAGGGTCGCCGACGCGCCTCGATCCGACCGGGGCGCCCGCGATGAGAGACATCGTGGCCAATGCAGATCGGAGAGCAGTTCTGTGACGAACACCCATCGGAAGACCACCACGAACCGCAACACCGCCCGCATCGCCGCCGTCGGCGCGTTCGGCATCGGCGCCGCGATCGCCCTCCCGGGTATCGCCTCCGCGCAGGAGAGCCCCGGCAGCCTTGAGGCCGTCGCCGATGCCGTCCCGTCCGAGTCCGCCATCGACACCGGCGTGGAGGCCGACCTCGGCAGCCTCACCTTCAACCTCGATCTCGGCGCCGGCGCCACGGCCCCGGGTTCGGTGAGCTTCGGCAGCCTGGGCGTCTCGCCCAACACGGGCAGCGACGTCGTGGACAACGGCTCCGGCGAGGGCTCCTCGCTCCCGGGCTCCTCCGATGACGAGGCCGACGACAACGACGAGAACGACGCCAACGGCTCGCTCGACACGGGCTCGCTGACTGGTGACTCTGGCTCGCTCCCGGGCTCCAGCGAGGAGCCGGCTGACGACGAGGACGACGAGGATCCCGCCGCCGATTCGGGCTCGCTCACCGAGATCCTCGCCGGCCTGAGCGCCGGCAGTGGCGACGACGCCGCGGACGACGCGAAGGACTGATCCCCCTCCCGCATCCACGGATGCACCTTCCCAACCCGGGGTCGCGACGAACTCTGACCGTCGCGACCCCGGGTTCGTGTCTGTCCTGGCCCGGGATGGAATGATGCAGGCGTGACGATCGTCGTGGCCTGCGGGGCCTTCAAGGGTTCCCTCACCGCTCTCGAGGCCTGCCACCATGCCGCCTGGGGCGCGCGCCTGGCCCACCCCGACGCCGACGTGGTGGAGCGCCCCGTCGCGGACGGTGGCACCGGCAGCCTCGAGGTGATGGTGGCCGGCGGCGCCCGCCCGGTGCCCGTCACCGTCCCCGGCCCGACGGGCGAGGCCATCGAGACCTCCTTCGCCGCCATCGACCCCGACACCGCGTTCGTCGAGATGGCCGACGCGTGCGGCCTGCTCCGCCTCCCCGGCGGCGAGCCCCGCCCGCTCGAGGCGTCGAGCCGCGGCGTGGGTGAGGTGATCCTCGCCGCCCTGCGCTCCGGCCGCGGCAACATCATGCTCGGTATCGGCGGCAGCGCCTCCACCGACGGTGGGACCGGCATGCTCTCGGCGCTCGGGGCCCGGTTCCTCGACGACGACGGCGAGGACCTCCCCGACGGCGGCGGGGCGCTCGCCCGGTTGGCCCGGGTGGACCTGTCCGGGCTCGATCCCGCCGTCCGCGGGGCCCGCATCCGGGTGGCCTGCGATGTCGACAACCCCCTGCTCGGCCCCTGGGGCGCCGCCCGCACATACGGCCCGCAGAAAGGCGCCACCGACGAGCACATCAAGGCCCTCGAGGCCGGCCTCGCCCGCCTCGTCGAGGTGCTCCGCGCGCAGGGTCACGACGTGGACGACGACGCCCCCGGCACCGGCGCCGCCGGCGGCGTGGGATTCGCGGCGCGGGAACTGCTCGGGGCCACCCTCGAGCCCGGCTTCGACGTCCTCGGCACACTCACCGGACTGGACTCCATCGTCTCGGCGGCCGACCTCGTCGTCACCGGGGAGGGCCGGCTCGACGACCAGACCATGCACGGCAAGGCCCCCATGGGCGTCGCCGCGCTGTGCCGCTCCCACGCCGTGCCCGTGGTGGCCGTGTGCGGCAAGCTCGACCTGGGCGCCGACCGGGTGGCCGCCGCCGGGTTCGTGGCCGCGGCCGCACTCATGGACCGCGAGCCGGACCTCGCCCGGTCCAAGGCCAACGCCGGGCCGCTCCTCGAGGCCACCACCGCCGAGGTCGTGGGCCGCGTCCTGCCCTGACCGCTGCGCAGTCCCGCGCGCTGGCCCATGATGGGGTCATGCGCAAATGGCTCCTCGGTGCCCCCCTCGCCGCCCTCGCCACCGTGGCGGCCTCCGACCTGCGTCAGAAGAAGTACCCGATCCTGCGGACCTTCCCGATCCTCGGCCACGCCCGCATGGCGATCAGCTCGATCGGCCCCGAACTGCGTCAGTACATCGTGGCGAGCAACGACGAGGAGCGGCCGTTCACCCGCGACCAGCGCGAGTGGATCTACGGGGCCGCCGACGGCGCGGCGACCACCTTCGGGTTCGGCACCGACAACGACGTGGAGTTCGACGAGGGCTACCCGATCATCAAGCAGCGGACCTTCGTGGGCGTCACCGTCTCCGCCCACGCCCACTCCGGCGAAACCCTCCCGCTCCCGCCGGCCAAGGTCCTCGGCGGCGCCCGCGGCCGCGCCCGCGCCTTCCGCCCCGAGTCGCTGGTCAACATCTCTGCGATGAGCTTCGGCTCGCTCTCCGCGCCGGCCGTCGAGGCGCTCAACCGGGGCGCCGCCCTGGCCGGCTGCCTGCACAACACGGGCGAGGGCGGGCTCAGCGCCTACCACCAGAACGGCGCCGACCTCGTCTTCCAGATCGGCACCGCCTACTTCGGCGTCCGCGACTCCGAGGGCCGCTTCGACCTCGACAAGCTCGTCGCCCTGTGTGAGAAGCACCCCATCCGCGCCATCGAGATCAAGCTCAGCCAGGGCGCCAAGCCCGGCCTCGGCGGCCTGCTGCCCGCCGCCAAGATCACCGACGAGATCTCGCAGATCCGCGGCATCCCC
The DNA here is from genome assembly GCF_045369825.1 of Dietzia sp. 179-F 9C3 NHS. NCBI lineage: Bacteria > Bacillati > Actinomycetota > Actinomycetes > Mycobacteriales > Dietziaceae > Dietzia > Dietzia sp. 179-F 9C3 NHS. The sequence continues at coordinate 87,597 of NZ_JBIQES010000004.1, read as the reverse complement.
AAGGACGAGGACTGCGCCAGTCCGTCCCGGCACACCGCCTTCCACGACGTGGACTCGCTGCTCGACGTGGTGGAGACCATCGCCGACCGGACCGGCCTGCCCGTGGGCATCAAGTCCGCCGTCGGCGACATGCTGTTCTGGGAGCGGCTCGCCGCCGCCATGTCCACCCGCGAGCGCGGCGTCGACTTCATCACCATCGACGGGGGCGAGGGCGGCACCGGCGCCGCCCCGCTCGTCTTTTCCGACGCCGTCTCCCTGCCCTTCCGCCTCGGCTTCCCTCGCGTCTATCGCGTCTTCGCCGAGGCCGGGCTCACCGACGACGTCGTGTTCATCGGCTCCGGCAAGCTCGGGATCCCCGAGAACGCCATTGTCGCCATGGCCCTGGGCATCGACATGATCAACGTGGCCCGCGAGGCCATGCTCTCCGTCGGCTGCATCCAGGCGCAGAAGTGCCACACCGACCGCTGCCCCACCGGCGTCGCCACCCAGAACCCGTGGCTGGTCCGCGGCGTCGATCCCACCGACAAGGCCCAGCGCTGCGCCCGCTACCTGCGCTCACTGCGCCGCGAGCTCATCAAGGTCTCCGGTGCCGTCGGCGTCCCGCACCCCGCACTCATCGGCCCCGAGGACGTCGAGCTGGCATGGGGCACCCGCGAGGCCAAGCCCCTCGCCGAGGTCTATGGCTACGGCGCCGGCATGGGCTTCCCGAGTGAGGACGACCAGAAGGCCATCACCGACCTCATGATCGAGATGGGCGTGGCCGAACACACCGCCGCCTACGCCCCGCCCGGCGTCAGCCCACCTGGCCGGCCTTGATCAGGCCCAGCTCGCGGTTGAGGTTGGCGTGAGCCTGCTTCTCCCACGCGTCCCGCGCGGCGGTGGTGAGGTACACCGACCTGCGCTCGACCAGCCCCTCGAGGGCGGCCCGGCGGCCGGCGACGAACTTCTCGCCCGGAACGTGCGCGAACTCGTGCCGCACGTCCTGTGTGTACGTGTCGTAGGTCTCGGGGTCGGAGCCCAGGACCGCGAGGTCGGCGTCGGAGAGCACCTCGCCGTTGAGGTCGCCCGGCTCCACGCGGTGCCCGCCCATGAGCCGCACCAGGCGCGCGACCTCCTCGACCGGCGCCGCGGGATCGAGCAGCCGCTCGGCCACGAGCGCCGACGCCTCGCTGTTCTCCGAGGCCGCCGGGTCGAACACCGCGCAGTGGAACCACGCGGCCAGGCGCACGGCGGTGCCGTCGAACGCCTCGCCCTCGTCCTCGAGCCGGTCCACGGCGTGGAGCACGGCCCGCAGGTGGGTCTCGTTGTGGTACCTGCGCTGCGGTTCGTTCCAGCGTTCCAGCAGGTCGGCGCGGATGTCGGGGGTGAGGAACTCGACCCGGGCGTCGAGCGGATCGGTCGCGGGGGCTCGGTCGGTGTCCATGCCCCGAGCCTACCGCCGGGGAACCTCCCACCAGGGCGAGTCGGCGGCTAGGGTTCTGGACTGCACACCCCCGCGATCCCGAGGAGATCCCCATCATCCGCCGCCGTCCCGCCGCCGCCGTCCTCGTCGTCGTCACCCTGGGCCTCTGCGCCTGCGACGGTGGCACCGTCCCGGTCACCCCCCGCGAGGATCTCGCCGACACCACCGGCGGCGAGGCCACAGGCGGCGAGCGCGATGCGTCGGGGCCTCCCCGGTGCGCCGACGACCCGCGCACCCGCGACGGCCTCGAGGTGGTGGTCAACCGCGGCGAGATGGACTGCGCAGAGGTCACCGCGCTGCTCGACGAGTACTACGACATGGGACGGACGGGCGAGTACGGCAACGCGCAGATCGTCCCCGACGTCCGCGGGTTCTCGTGCGCCTCCCCCACCGCGCGCAGCTCCGAGCTCGCCGGTCTCGCCACGAGGTGCGACGACGGCGACGTCCAGGTGATCGTCCGCCCCACGACCCCGGAGGTCCCCGGGGTGCAGGTGATGACCAGCGACTTCACCCCCGAGGGCTCGCTCGCCACCGGCCGCTCGTTCTTCTCCCTGCCCTCCGGCGAGGCCGGCTGCGGCATCTATCCGGACCACGACGAGCCGCACGCCACCTGCTACGGCGCGATGCCGCCCGGCCTGCCCGACGTGCCCGATCTCGCCGGCGGCCGCACCGCGCCGAACGCCGTGGACCTGCTCTCCGACGGCGGTGCCGAGCTCGTCAACGCCGCGGAGCGTCCGCACCCGGTGGACGGCGTGCCCTTCGGCACCCTCGAGGAGGGCGAGACGCTGGTCTCCGCCGGGATCGCGTGCACCGTCCTCGCCGAGGACACCGTGACGTGCACCAATCGTGACGACGAGGGGTTCACCTACTCGCCGTCGGACGTGTCGCTGCGCTGACCGGCGGGGCGGCGCGGCCCCTGTTCCGGCCCCAGCCCTACTCCTCCAGGTCCGCGCCGGTCCGCGGCGGGTGGGCGTCGAGGAGTTCCTGCTCGTCGGGCGTGAACGTGCGCGCCCGGGAGAGGAAGCGCCTGCCCGTGGGGTTCTCCAGGCTGAAGCCCGAGCCGCGGCCCGGGATCGCGTCCAGTACGAGCTGCGTGTGCTTCCAGGTCTCGAACTGGGTGCCGGAGATCCACACGCGGACGGGCTCGCCGCCGTCCACGGCACCGTCGCCAGCGAGCACCAACTCCCCCACCAGCACGTCGCGCTGGCCCACGCGGAACTCGCCGTCGGGGTAGCACATGGGCGCCGAGCCGTCGCAGCAGCCACCGGACTGGTGGAACATCACCGGGCCGTGCCGGCCGACGAGCTCGCGGATGAGCTCGACGGCCGGCGCGGTGGCCACGACGCGCGACGGCAGGCCCGGGGGCGCGCCCTCCGGCGGGGTGGCGCGCGCCGCGATGGGCACGCTGCCGCCCGAGGGCAGACCGCACACGTCGTCGGAGTCCATCAGAAGAAGCCCTGCGGCTTGCCCGAGTAGCTCACCAGCAGGTTCTTGGTCTGCTGGTAGTGCGAGAGCATCATGAGATGGTTCTCGCGGCCGATGCCGGACTGCTTGTAGCCGCCGAACGCGGCGTGGGCCGGGTACTGGTGGTACGTGTTGGTCCACACGCGGCCGGCCTGGATCGTGCGGCCAGCGCGATAAGCGGTGTTGCCGTTGCGCGACCACACGCCGGCGCCCAGGCCGTACAGGGTGTCGTTGGCGATCATCATGGCGTCGTCGAAGTCGCTGAACGAGCTCAGCGAGAGGACGGGGCCGAAGATCTCCTCCTGGAACAGCCGCATCTTGTTGTGGCCGCGGAACACCGTCGGCTGGACGTAGAAGCCGCCGGCCAGGTCGCCGTCGAGCTCGGCCCGCGCGCCGCCGGTGAGCACGTCCGCGCCCTCCTGCTTGCCGATGTCGATGTAGGACAGGATCTTCTCGAGCTGGTCGGTGGACGCCTGGGCGCCGAGCATCGTGTCGGTGTCCAGCGGGTTGCCCTGCTTGATCTGCTTGACGCGCTCGATCGCGAGGTCCACGAAGTCGTCGAAGATCGACTGCTGCACCAGCGCGCGCGACGGGCAGGTGCACACCTCGCCCTGGTTGAGGCCGAACATCGCGAAGCCCTCGAGGGCGGCCTGCCGGAAGTCGTCGTCGGCGTCCATGACGTCCTCGAAGAAGATGTTGGGGCTCTTGCCGCCCAGCTCGAGGGTCACCGGGATGAGATTCTCCGACGCGTACTGCATGATGAGGCGCCCCGTGGTGGTCTCGCCGGTGAAGGCGACCTTGCGGATGCGCGGGTTGGAGGCCAGCGGCTTTCCGGCCTCGGTGCCGAAGCCGTTGACCACGTTGACCACGCCGGCGGGCAGCAGGTCACCGATGATCGACATGAGGAACATGATCGACGCCGGGGTCTGCTCGGCCGGCTTGAGCACCACGCAGTTGCCCGCCGCCAGCGCCGGGGCCAGCTTCCACACGCCCATGAGGATGGGGAAGTTCCACGGGATGATCTGGCCCACCACGCCGAGCGGCTCGTGGAAGTGGTAGGCGACGGTGTCGTCGTCGATCTGGGAGATCCCACCCTCCTGGGCGCGGATCGCGCCGGCGAAGTAGCGGAAGTGGTCAATGGCCAGCGGGATGTCCGCCGCCATGGTCTCGCGGATCGGCTTGCCGTTGTCCCATGACTCGGCCAGCGCGATCTTCTCGAGGTTCTCCTCCATCCGGTCGGCGATTCGCAGCAGAACCAGCGACCGCTCGGTGGCCGACGACGAGTTCCACGCCGGCGCCGCCTTCCACGCAGCGTCCAGGGCCGCCTCGATGTCCTCGGCCGTACCCCTGCCGACCTCGGTGAACGTCTGCCCGGTGACCGGGGTGACAACCTCGAAGTACTCGCCCTTCGCCGGCGCGACCCACTCGCCGCCGATGTAGTGCTCGTACCGGGACTCGAAACTCATCACCGCATCGGCGGAACCGGGCTGGGAGAAGACGGCCATCTCGACACCTCTCGCTTCTTCGCGTCGCCCACCCCTGCGGCGGGCGACTGTGATCCGCGACACTAGGCGCCCGGACGTTGCAGCACCGTTGCAGCGGGCCGATCAGGCGCCCAGGCGGTGGTCGAGCACCCGCCCCATCGACGCCGCGGAGGCACGAGCGGCGGCCGGCGCGCCGGGGTTCGCCGCCAGGACGCGCCAGGCCACGGCGTCGTCCCGCCCCGGCCCGGCCACCCACGCCCGCAGCGTCGACACGTCCCCGGCCAGCGCCGCCGCGCGCACCCGGGCGTGGAGCTCCTCGCGGAGATCGACGACGCCGGGCGCGTCCGACGCCGGCAACAACGGACCCGGGTAGGCCGTGACCGCCGCCGCGGGTTCGGCCTCGAATAGCCCGCGGACCCGCGCGGCGTCGGACTCCACGGCCCCCGGCGCCAGGCGGTACGGCCGCGAGAGCAGCACGTCCGGCCCCAGCACGCGCCGCAGCCGCGAGACCTCGGCGCGCACGGACACGTCGTCCAACCGCCCCTCCGCGAGCAGCTCGGCGAGCGCCCCGCCCGACAGTCCCGCGGGGTAGGAGGTCAGGAGCAGCAGGATCTCGGAGTGACGACGAGAGAGCGCGCCGTGACCCGTGAGCTCCGGCCGGAGTGCCCCCAACACGTCGAGGCGCCGCGGTGCCCCGTCGCCGGGCCCGGGCACCAGCACGCCGCCCGGGGTGGCCCGCAGCTCGGCCTCGGCCAGCATTGCGGTGGCCTTGACCAGCGCCAACATCTCGTCCGAGGCCGCCGATTCGCAGCCCGTCACGTCGATACCGCCGATCACCCGGCCCGTCGCGGGGTCGTGGACGGGTGCCGCCGAGCAACTCCACGAGTGGGCGGGGGCCAAAAAGTGCTCCTCGCCGCGGACGCGGACCGGGACGTCGTGGCGCAGCGCCAGGCCGGGCGCGTTGGCGCCCATGACGTCGTCGCTCCACACGGCGCCGGGGACAAAGGCCATCCGCTCGGCCCGTGACCGCACGCCGCGCCGACCGTACATCCACAGGAGTCGGCCGTCGGCATCCGCCACGGCCACGAGGTGTCCGCTGTCCACGACGCCGGAGACCAGCACCTTCTCCACGACGGGCAGCACCGCCGCCATGCGGTGGCCCGCCAGGTGCGCGGACAGGTCGGATCCCTGCAGGTCGACGAGGGGCGACACCGCCGAGGGGTCCGCCCCGCGGCGCCTGCTCCGTTCCCACGACTGCGCCACCAGGGCGTTCGCCGCGGTCCCCGTGCCGCCGGACATGGTACAGAGTGTAACCGAGGCCACACCCCGGCCGTCGCCACCGAGCCCCGGTCCCGATGAGCGTTCCCAAATAGACCGAGCTTGCACCAGGCGGGCGCCCACCCTCTACACTTGCGGGTGACCCAGGCCACATTGACCTAAGGACCTCTTGCGATGACGACCGAGTTCGCCAGCCCGCCCGCCCAGAACCCCTTCCCCGTCGAGAACCTCTCGCGGCTCGTGTTCCGCAACGCGGAGGAGGCCCCGAACGACGTGGCGGTGCTGCGGCTCGTCGGGTCGGAGTGGACGGACGTCACCTGCGCCCAGTACCTCGAGGAGGTCAAGGGCGTGGCCAAGGGCCTCATCGCCCGCGGCGTCAAGCCCGGTGACCGCGTCGTCATCATGAGCCACACCCGCTACGAGTGGTCGCTCATCGCCTGGGCTGTGTGGGCCGCGGGCGCCGTCACCGTCCCGATCTACGAGACCTCCTCGTCCGATCAGTGCGACTGGATACTCACCGACTCCGGTGCCACGATCGCCGTTGTCGAGAACGACGAGCTGCGCGACGTGCTCCTCGGCGGCACCGAGTGGAAGGGTGACGTCCTCGTCATCGAGAACAACCTGGCGGCCGAGCTCACCGCCGCCGGCGCCGACGTCAGCGACGCCGACCTCGAGACGGCCTCGCTCACCGCCGGCCACGAGGACACCTGCGCCATCATCTACACCTCCGGCACCACCGGCCGGCCCAAGGGCTGCGAGATCCTCCACGGGGGCTTCGCCGGCGTCGTCGTGGCCGTCGAGGAGCGCCTCAACGCCGCGTTCAAACCCCACAGCCGCACCCTGATCTTCCTTCCGCTCGCCCACGTCCTGGCGCGCATCGTCGAGGTGGCGTGCTTCTACAAGCGCGTCGCCGTGGCCCACGAGCCGGACACCACCAAGGTCGTCGAGCGCCTACCCGAGATCAAGCCGAACTTCCTCGTCTCCGTCCCGCGCGTGCTGGAGAAGGTCTACAACGGTGCGGCCGCCAAGGCCGAGAACGCCGGCGGCGCCAAGGCCAAGATCTTCAAGGCCGCCGTGCAGACCGCGATCGACTACTCCAAGGCCATCGAGGGTGGCGGTTCCGCCCCGCTCGGCCTGAAGATCAAGCAGGGTCTGTTCTCCAAGCTCGTGTACTCGAAGCTGCACGAGGCACTGGGCGGGCAGTGCGACCGCATCATCTCCGGCGGCGGCCCCCTCGGTTCGCGCCTCGGGCACTTCTACCGCGGCGCCGGCTTCGACCTGCTCGAGGGCTACGGCCTCACCGAGTCGTCGGGCGTGCTCACGGTCAACCCGATCGGCGAGGCCCGCATCGGCTCGGTCGGCACCCCGATCCCGGGCGTCACGATCCAGATCGCCGAGGACGGGGAGATCATGGCCAAGGCCAAGACCCTGTTCAACGGCTACTGGCAGAACCCGCAGGCCAACGCCGACTCGTGGACCGACGAGTGGTTCCACACCGGCGACATCGGCGAGCTGGACGACCAGGGCTACCTCTCGATCACCGGCCGCAAGAAGGACCTCATCGTCACCGCCGGCGGCAAGAACGTCTCGCCGTCGCAGCTCGAGGACCTGCTCGCCTCCGACCCGCTGATCAGCCAGGCCATCGTGGTGGGCGACAACCGCAACTACATCGCTGCGCTCATCACGATCGACCCGGAGACGTTCCCGGCCTGGCGCGACAAGCACGGCAAGACCGGCGAGGTCGAGGACCTGCTGCAGGACGGCGACCTCGTGGGCGCCATCCAGGACGTCGTGGACCGCGCCAACAAGTCGGTCTCCCGCGCCGAGTCCATCCGCAAGTTCCGAATCCTCGCGGCCGAGTTCTCGGTCGAGAGCGGCGAGCTCACCCCGACGCTCAAGCTCAAGCGCAACATCGTGCACGAGCGCTTCGCGGACGACATCGAGCAGCTGTACACCAAATAGGCCGGCGCTCCTCACGAAATCCGCGACTCCGCCGTCGGATCGGCAGGCCCCACACGGGTCGCCGCTCCTACCGCGGAGTCGCGGATTTCGGCGTCAGGGGTCAGCGTGATGGGCTCAGCGGTACAGGGCCTCGATCTGCTCGGCGTAGACCTCGTCGATGACGTGCCGCCTGAGCTTGAGCGTCGGAGTGAGCTCCCCGCGGGCCTCGGTGAAATCGCGTGGCAGCACGGTGAACTTCTTGATCTCCTCGGCGTGCGAGACCAGGCTGTTGGCCTCGTCCACGGCGTACTGGATCTCGGCCCGCAGCGCCGGGTCCTCGACAAGCTGCTCGGGCGGCACACCCTCGCGGTCGTTCTCCTCGGCCCAGCGGGCGAGCGCCTCCTCGTCCACCGCGACGAGCGCGGAGATGAACTTGCGACCCTCACCGATCACCACGGTGTGGCCCACGAGGCGGTGGGAGCGCATGGCGTCCTCGAGCGGGCCGGGGGCCACGTTCTTGCCGCCGGCGGTGACGATGAGCTCCTTCTTGCGGCCGGTGATACGCAGGTAGCCGTCGGCGTCGAGCTCACCCAGGTCGCCGGTGGAGAACCAGCCGTCCCGCAGTACCTCGGCGGTGGCGGGCTCGTTGTTCCAGTAGTGGGAGAAGATCAGCGGCCCGGACAGTTCGACCTCGCCGGAGTCGGCGATCCGCACGCTCATCCCCGCGAGGGGCCGGCCGACGGTGCCGATGCGCTGGCAGCCGGGGCCGTTGACGGTGGCTGCGGCGTGCGACTCGGTGAGCCCGTAGCCCTCGTAGATCGGCACGCCGAGGCCGCGGAAGAAGTGCGCGATCCGGTCCGGGAGGGCGCCGCCACCGGAGATGGCGTATTCGCAGCGCCCGCCGAGCGCGGCGCGGACGGCCCGGTACACGGCCAGGTCGTAGGCCCGGTAGCGGGCGGCGGCCAGCAGCGACGGCTCGCGGCCGTCGCCGAGTCCGTCCCCGCCGCGGGCGACGCTGGTGTCGATCGCGACCTGCTCGGCGCGCCCGAAGATCTCCTGTTGGATCCGCCCCTTGGCGCGGGCCTGGGCCGCGATACCGTCGCGAACCTTCTCGAACACGCGTGGCACGCCGAGGATCATGTGGGGCCGGAAGTCGGCGAGCCGCGGCAGGAGGGTGGAGGTGTCGGCCCAGAAGCCGGTCGTGGCCCCGCCGAGGAACATCGTGTACGTCACCGACCGGGCAAGGACGTGCGCGAGCGGCAGGAACATGAGCGTCTTGTTGCCGCTGCGCCCCACCGTGCCGATCGGGTGGTCGAGCAGGCCGTGGCACTCGGCGAGCAGGTTGGCGTGGGTGAGGACGCAGCCCTTGGGCATGCCGGTGGTCCCAGAGGTGTAGACGATCGAGGCCGGGGCGTCCGGGCTGAGGTTGGCGATCGCGTCGTCAAGGACCTGCGGGTCCACGTCGTGGCCGCGTTCCTCCAGGTATTCGAGGCCCCCGTCGTCGAGGTACACCACGGTCTCACACGTCGCGGGGACCTCGGCGGCGGCCACGACGGCGGCGTGCTCGTCGCCCTCGGCCACGAGGACGCGGGCCGCGGAGTCCTCGAGGATCCACTGGAGCTGCGCGGCGGAGGAGGACGGGTAGACCGGCACCGAGACCGCGCCGGCGGTCCACACCGCCATGTCCACGAGCACCCACTCGAGCCGTGTCGCGGCCATGAGCGCCACCCGGTCGCCCGGCCGCACGCCCGAGGCCACGAGACCGCTCGCGATCTCGTCGACGCGCCGGACCACCTCGCCCATCGTCACCGGGCGCCACGCACCGTCGTGGTAGTGCTCGAAGGGGATGGTGCAGGGGGACTCGGCGGCGCGTTCCCGCGCGACCACGGGGACGAGGTCGGCCCGGTTCACCGGGCGTCCGGCGGGGACGGAGAAGTCGCGCATGGGCGGGGTGGCCTTTCGGGGACGACGACGAGGACCGCCGTCGATTATCCGCCCCGCCCGGGCCGCGCCGCCAGTCACCACCCTTTTCCCCACCCCGCGACGCGTTTCCCGTACACTGCGGAGTAGACAGATCGGTTCATTCTCGAGAACGGAACTTCCCCCATGGCCAAGATCTACTCCGACGTCACCGAGACCATCGGCCGTACCCCGCTCGTGCGCCTCAACGCCCTGACCGACGGCCTGCAGGCCACGGTGCTGGCCAAGCTCGAGTCCGCCAACCCCGCCAACAGCGTCAAGGATCGCATCGGCGCGGCCATCATCGACGATGCCGTCGCCTCCGGCGGCCTCAAGCCCGGTGGCACGATCGTCGAGGGCACCTCCGGCAACACCGGCATCGCGCTCGCCATGGTGGCGGCCGCGCGCGGCTTCAAGGCCGTCATCGTCATGCCCGACACGATGTCGGTCGAGCGCCGCGCCATCATGCGCGCCTACGGTGCCGAGCTCATCCTCACCCCGGGGTCCGAGGGCATGAAGGGAGCCGTCGCCAAGGCCCAGGAGATCGCCGACAGCCGCGAGAACGCCGTCCTGGCCCGTCAGTTCGCCAACCCGGCCAACGTCGACGTGCACCGTCGCACCACCGGCCCGGAGATCTGGGAGGACACCGCCGGTGAGATCGACCTGTTCGTCGCCGGAATCGGCACCGGCGGCACCATCTCGGGCGCCGGCAACTACCTGAAGTCCCAGAAGTCGGACATCAAGATCGTCGCCGTGGAGCCCAAGGATTCGCCGCTGCTCACCGAGGGCAAGGCCGGCCCTCACAAGATCCAGGGACTGGGCGCCAACTTCGTACCGGAGATCCTCGACCGGGAGATCTACGACGAGGTGATCGACGTGACCCTCGAGGATTCGTTGGAGATCGCCCGACGCCTCGGCAAGGAGGAGGGAATCCTTGCCGGCATCTCGTCGGGCGCCAACGTGTGGGCGGCGCTCGAGGTGGCCAAGCGCCCGGAGAACGCGGGCAAGACGATCGTCGTGATCGTGTGTGACTACGGCGAGCGCTATGTCTCGACGATGCTCTTCGAGGACTACCGCGACTGATGAGCATCCTGAGGACCGTTCGCGAAGACCTCGCCGCCGCGCGCGCCCACGACCCGGCCGCGCGCGGCGACGCCGAGGTCGCCGTCGTCTACTCCGGCCTCCACGCCATCTGGATCCACCGCCTGTCCCACCGGCTGTGGCGACGCGGCGGGGCGGCAAAGGGGGCGGCCCGGGCGCTCAGCCAGTTCGCGCGCTTCCTCACCGGGATCGAGATCCACCCCGGCGCGACCATCGGTCGCCGGTTCTTCATCGATCACGGCATGGGAGTCGTCATCGGGGAGACGGCCGAGATCGGCGACGACTGCATGATCTACCACGGCGTCACCCTGGGCGGCGTCTCGCTCAAGCAGACCAAGCGGCACCCCACGCTCGGAGACCGCGTCACCGTGGGCGCCGGAGCCAAGATCCTCGGCCCGGTCGAGATCGGCTCCGACTCGTCGGTGGGCGCCAATGCCGTGGTCGTCAAGAGCGCGCCGGCGGACTCGGTGGTCGTGGGCATCCCCGGCGTGGCCCGGCCGGCCAAGTCGACCAAGGAGGAACTGCGGGAGGCGCAGTTCTACATCGACCCGGCTATCTACATCTGACGCACGCCGGTCGGGGTTACGCTCGTCGGCGTGCGCACGCTGCCCACCACCCCGCTCCTGCGCGGCCCTCTCGTGCTACTGGCGCTCGCGTCGCTGGTCATGCTGTTGCGGATCCCCGACGAGCGCACCCACTGGTGGGGGATCACCGGCAACCTGATCGACATCAACGTCTACCGCTGGGGCGGGCACGCGGTCCTCACCGGCATCCCGCTGTACGAAGCGGCCCTGTTCGGCGACGACTCCGGCCGCTTCTATCCGGCGATGCCGTTCACCTATCCGCCGTTCTCGGCGCTGCTGTTCACGCCGTTGGAGCTGCTCAGCGTGCCGCTCATGGAGGCGCTCTGGGCGGCATTGACCCTGGCGCTGCTCTACCTGGCCATCCGTATGTGCTTCTGCGCGCTCGGCTACGCCCCGGACCGGGTCACCGTCCAGGTCTCGCTTCTCCTCGCCGTCATCGCCCTCACGCTCGAGCCGGTCCGCACGACACTGTGGCTCGGCCAGATCAACCTCCTCCTGCTGGTCCTGGTCCTCGCCGACCAGCTCGCCTCGCGGTCCGGGCGGCCGGGGGCACGGCGGCTCGCCGGCGTGGGGTCCGGCCTGGCCGCCGGGATCAAGCTCACCCCGGCGTTCTTCTGGGCGCACTGGCTGGTCACCGGCCGGTGGCGGGTCGCAGCGGTCTCGATCGGTGCGTTCGCCGCGACCGTCGCCGTGGGCTTCGCCGTGGTCCGCCGCGACGCCGTGCGGTACTGGTCGGGCACGCTCTTCGAGTCGCAGCGCATCGGCGAGGACTCCACCGTGGCCAACCAGTCGCTGCGCGGCGTGATCGCCCGGCTCGCCGGCGTTGACATGGCACCGACGTGGGTCTGGCTCGTGGGTGCCGCCTTGGTGGGATTGGCCGGCCTCGCCGTTGCCGCCCTCGCCCACCGCGCAGGGCACGAACTGCTCGCGCTGGCCCTGTCCGGCATGACCATGACCATGGTGTCGCCGTTTTCCTGGGGGCATCACTGGGTATGGTTCGTGCCTCTGCTGGTGGTGGCCGTGCACCTCGCCGTCGTCGGGGGGCGGTGGTTCCTGTGGGCGTTGCCGGTGCTGCTGTGGGCGGCCGCCGCGAACTGGGTGCAGAGCTTCCCCAACCCGGAGTTCCCCGATGACCGCTGGGTGGCGATGGGCTTGTTCATGCTGGCCGGGGACATCCCGGAGTGGCTCTACGGCATCATCACCAACGTCTACCCGATCGTCTGGCTGGTGACCGTCGTCGCCACCGCCCTATGGTCGTGGCTGGCCCGCGGCGACTCGCGCACCGGCACCGCCGAGCCCGCGTAACGCTCACGGTAGGCACGGCGCGGCACCCCTCGGGGGTCGCCGCGCAGCCCCGGCCGGCTGGGCCTGTACGGCTTCGGCAGCTCCGCCCACCTCACCGCGCAGTCGTCGACGGCCCAGGGCGGGGTCAGCCGTCGCGCGGGTGGCGTTCGACGGAGAAGTACTGCGTGAGCCGGCTGATGACGTGGACCTCGTCGAGTTGTCGGCGCGCCCTGGCGAGCATTCCGTCAGGGTACGTCCGGTATTCGTGCCCGGTCTCGGTGAGGATGATCAGCTCGCCGTCGCCGCGAGGCCCGGGCAGATAGGTCCAGGGACCGAAGGTCTTCTCGAGGTGGTGGTTCTTGCACAGGCAGACCAGGTTCCACTCGGCACTGGGTCCACCCCTGGCCGGATCTGGCTTGCAAAAGGCCAGGACATGATCGATCTCGCAGTCCTCGGCCTTGACCTTGCACCCCGGGTGGCGGCAGGTACCGTCGCGGAGCCGGATGCGGCGCTTGATGGCCTCGGAGAGGAAATAGCGCAGCGGGTCCTGCTCGCTGTCCTGCGCCCCGGGCAGGGGATCGATCATTCGGAACCGGGCGCCACCGTTCTCCTCCGCCAGCACCTGTGAGCAGAGCCAGTCGAAGGAGGAGTAGGCGCCGCGGACGAACTCCACCCGCTCCGGGAGCCCCAGCGCGGCAGAGGCGATGACCGTGACCTCCAACCGGGGCCGCCGCGAGGATCGAGCCGCGGGGCCGGAGCCGGCGGCGGTCCCCGCGCCGAACTCGGTCGCGCCGAACTCGGTCGCGCCGGGCGGGGCGGGCTGGGCCTCGCCGAGGCCGGCCAAAGCGTCGGCGAGGCGCTGGGCGTCGGTGCGTGGATCGCCGGGTTCGGTGTCGGCGGCGGCCGCGGCACGCAGGCGCTGCTCGAGGGCTGCGGCGTCCTCCGTGGGCAGGAGCGCCCACATCGAGCTCATGCCCTGCCCGCGGGGCCGGAAGGACACGCGGCGCTCCTCCCGGGCCTGCTCGTGCTGGCGGTCCAGCTCGTCACGGTCCCTGCGCTCCATGGCGCGGTCGATCCGCTCGCCCAGGGAGCCCCGGGTGGGCGGATCGCCCGCGTCGAGCTGGCGCCTGATCCCGGTCAGCACCTCCTCCTCGACCGCGTCCAACAACCGGTCGGGCACCTTGGCGAGTTTGCAGGCCAGGTCCACGATCAATCCCTCGTCCAGCACACCCTCCCGGGCGTGGCGGGAGAGGCGGCGCAGTCGGGTGCGCATCTGCACCGCCGCGGTAACCAACCGACCGGCGTGCCAGGCCGGGACGCCCATCGCCGTGGTGACGTGCGAACGCACCAGCCGGGCAGGCTCGAGCTGCGCGTACTCCGGGCCCGGCTCACGGCCCGCAACCTCGCCCTCACCCCGCCGGATCCGCTCGCGTCGCGAGACCACCTCGACCATCGCGAACACCGCATCCAGACGGGCCACCGCCGCGAGGTTCTGCTCACGCGTGAAGTCCCGGGAGAGCTCGACAAGCTCGGACAGGTCGAGCGACTCAAGCGGACGCGCGACGTCGATCGCCAGAACCGCCACCGTCACCACCCCCTGCTTCCGCCGATCGATCACCCCTGGATCGAATCTGTGTGCGATTCTACCCCGTCCCGACATATAGCGCAAGAGTTCGAGTTCGCGAATGCTGCCCGGCGCTCGTGTCGGACCGCCCGACTACCCTTCGTCCCATGGGACGACGGACGACGCGACACCCCGCACGGCGGCTCACCTCGGCGGGCGCCTCGCGGCGCGAGGTGGCCACCCTCGCCGTCGAGGAGCCGCTCGAGGTCCGCATCGGCGGCCTGCCCTACGTGGTGGCCATGCGGACCCCGGGCGACGACATGGACCTCGCCGCCGGTCACCTGGTCTCCGAAGGCGTGATCTGGCACCGCGAGCACCTGCCGGAGATCTGCTACTGCACCACGGCGAGCGGGCGCGCCGAGCAGGACTACAACACCCTCACCGTCACGCTCTCCCCGGACGTCCCCGAGCCCGAGCCTGTCCGCGCGGCCACCATGACCAGTGCGTGCGGCGTGTGCGGCGTCGACTCCATCGACGAGGTCCGCCGGTCCACTCACTTCCCCGCCGAGCCCACGGCGCCGCTTGTCGACGTGGACGCACTGCTCGCACTGCCCGCGCGGCTGCGCGAGCGACAGGCGCTGTTCGACAAGACCGGCGGGGTCCACGCGGCGGGACTGTTCACGCCCGGCGGGGAGGTGCTCTGTCTGCGCGAGGACGTCGGTCGCCACAACGCCGTGGACAAGGTGGTGGGCTGGGCGCTGCGCGAGGGCCGGCTGCCGCTGCGGGACACGATCCTGCAGGTCTCCGGCCGCGCGTCGTTCGAACTGGTCCAGAAGGCCTCCATGGCGGGGATCCCCGTCCTGGCGGCGGTGAGCGCGCCGTCGTCCCTCGCCGTGCACCTGGCCGATGAGGCCGGCGTGACGCTGGTGGCCTTCAATCGCGGGGACCGCGCCACCGTGTACACGCATCCGGAGCGCGTGCGGGCCTGAGCGGACCCGGCGCCGGGTCCGAGGAGAAGGCCGGGATGGAAGGACGACGACGAGGTGGACATCGCGGTGACGTGGCGCACAATGGGCCCATGAGCCTGATCCCCCGTATCCGTAGCTCCGCTCCCGTCGACGACATCGACGAGGCCGAGCTGCGCGTCACCGAGCCGGAGATCTCCGCAGCCGGGCCCAAGGCCGTGTCGGTGGCGCTCGAACGGGGGATCTCGCAGGCCGGCGTGTTGCGGACGGCGCGGGCGCTGGCCCGGGTCAACCACCGCAGCGGCACCGACTGCCCGGGGTGCGCGTGGCCCGAGTCGATCACCGGCCCTCGTAAGCCCGCCGAGTTCTGCGAAAACGGCGCCAAGGCCGTCGCCGAGGAGTCCACGACCCGCACCGTGACGCCCTCGTGGTGGGCCGAGCACCCGATCGCCGAATTGCGCGACAAGACCGAGTACTGGCTGGGCAACCAGGGCCGCATCACCGAGCCGGTCGTGCTGCGCCCGGGCGACGACCACTACTCGCCGATCCCGTGGCGCGAGGCGTTCGCCCTGATCGCCGAGCACGTCCATGCCACGACGCCCGACCGCTGCGTCTTCTACACCTCGGGCCGCACGGCCAACGAGACGGCGTTCATGTACCAGCTCCTCGCGCGGAGCCTGGGCACCAACAACCTTCCGGACTGTTCCAACATGTGCCACGAGTCGTCGGGCTCGGCGATGGTTCCGACCATCGGTATCGGCAAGGGGACGGTTTCCCTCGACGACTTCGATCACGCGGACGTCATCCTCGTTGTCGGGCAGAACCCCGGCACCAACCACCCACGCATGCTCTCCGCCCTGGCCGACGCGCGGCGGCGCGGGGCGCGCGTGGTGGCCATCAACCCCCTCCCCGAGGCGGGGCTGCTCCACTTCACCGACCCGCAGTCGCCGGCCGGCCTGGTGGCGGGGCTCGCGGGCCGGCCGGGCGAGACGATCGCCGACGACTTCCTCCAGATCCGCGTGGGCGGCGACCTCGCGCTGTTCCAGGCGCTCGGGCACCTGCTGCTCAAGGCAGAGGAGGCCGCGCCCGGGACGGTGGTGGACCGCGAGTTCGTCGAGGCGTGCACAGCGGGGTTCGCGGAGTACGCGACCGCGCGGTCCGAGATCGACTGGGACGTCACCGAGCGCGCGACCGGCCTGCCCCGCGACCAGATCGAGCGCCTCGCAACGACGCTCGTGCACTCGAAGGGCACGATCATCTGCTGGGCGCTGGGGCTCACACAGCAGCCGCACTCGGTGGACACGCTGCGCGAGATCGTCAACGTGCTGCTCCTGCAGGGGAACTTCGGCAAGCCCGGTGCCGGTGCCTGCCCGGTGCGCGGGCACTCCAACGTGCAGGGTGACCGCACGATGGGGATCTGGGAGAAGCCCGGGGAGTGGCTGCTCAGGGGTCTCGACGACGAATTCGGCATCCGCACACCGAGGGAGCACGGTTACGACTCCACCGAGACGCTCGCCGCGTTCGAGGACGGCCGGATCGACGTGTTCGTCTCGATGGGCGGCAACTTCGCCAAGGCCTGCTCGGACACCGACGTGCTGGAGAGCGGCATGCAGCGCACCGGGCTCACGGTGCACGTGTCCACCAAACCCAACCGCTCGCACGTCGTACACGGCCAGACCTCGCTCATCTTGCCCACGCTGGGCCGCACCGACCGCGACGACCGCCACCCCGGCGGCGCGCAGTTCGTGTCGGTGGAGGACTCGATGTCGGTGATCCGCTCGTCGCAGGGCCGGCTCGAGCCGGTCTCCGACCAGCTACTCAGCGAACCGCAGATCGTGGCCGGCATGGCCGAGGCGATCCTGGGGCATGACCACGCCGTGGACTGGCGGGCGATGGCCGAGGACTACGACGTGATCCGCGACCACATCTCCCGCGTCATCCCCGGCTTCGAGGGATACAACCGTAGAGTGCGGCAGAAGTCGGGCTTCGTGCTGCCCAACCCGCCGCGCGACACCCGCTCTTTCGCCACGCCGTCCGGCCGCGCGCACTTCACCGTCTCGCCGCTCGAGTGGCTCGAGGCACCGCCCGGGCACCTGATCCTGCAGACCCTGCGCTCGCACGACCAGTACAACACCACGTTCTATGGGCTCGACGACCGTTACCGCGGCCTCTCCGAGGGCCGCCGCGTGATCCTGGTCCACCCCGACGACCTGCGGGAGTTGGGGTTCGAGGACCGCGCACTCGTGGACGTGGTGAGCGTGTTCCCGGGCGCCGACGGCGAGGTGAGCGAGCGCCGGGCCGAGGGGTTCCGCCTCGTGACCTACCCGACCGCCCGCGGGTGTTGTGCCGCCTACTTCCCGGAGGCCAACAACCTGGTGCACCGGGAGAACGTGGCGCGCGAGTCCAACACGCCCGGATTCAAAGCCGTCACCGTGAGGTTCGAGCCGCGCCGAGGGTCGGCCCGCCCTGATCAGTCCGCGGCGGCCGGGTCGCCGTGCGGCACGTAGCCGCGACCGGGCGCCACGAAGAGCAGGAGAACGGCGGCGCCGGCGGCCACGAGGCCGAGCGCGAAGAGCGAGCGGCCGATGCCGCCGGCGAAGATGTCGCCGGCGGCGTCGAGCACGCCCTGCGCGGCGGGACCGGCCGCGGCCGCGAACTCCACCGCGCCGGCGAAGGAGCTCTCGACGGCGACGCGGCCGGCCTCGGGCACGGTGGGCAGGACGTCACGGATGCCGGAGGCGTAGTGCCCGGCCAGGATGCTGCCGGAGATCGCGATGCCGATCGCGGCGCCCACCTCGCGCATGGCGTCGTTGACGGCCGCCGCGACGCCCTGCTCGTCGGCGGGGATGTCGGAGACGATGGCCGAGGTCGCGGGCGCAGTGGACAGGCCGAGACCGATGCTGGCCACCATCATCGGCCACAGCAGAGACCAGTATCCGGTGTCGACATCCAGTCGGGAGAGGAAGATCATCCCGGCGGCGATGGCCGTCAGCCCCACCACGGAGACCATGCGCAGCCCGACGAGCGCGGTGATCCGGGGCGAGAGCAGCGAGATCACCATGACCGGCAGGATCATGGGCGCCAGGGCGAGGGAGGCGGCGATCGCGTCGTAGCCCTTGACCAGTTGCAGGTACTGCACGATGAGCAGGAAGAACCCGAAGATCGTGAGGAACTGCATGGCCACCGAGACCGAGCCGGTGGTGAAGCCGCGGCGACGGAAGTAGCGCACGTCGAGCAGCGGGTCGGCGGCGCGGAGCTCCACCAGAACGAAGGCCACCACGGACACCGCGGACAGGATGAGGGCGGCGACGACGAGGGGTTCGCCGAAGCTCGTGTGCGCTCCCTCGATGAGCCCGAAGACCACCCCACCCACGGCGAGCGCGGAGAAGACGGCACCGAGGACGTCCGGCCGTCCGTGCCGGGAGGCCACGGATTCGCCGATGGTGAAGGCGGCCGCCAGCACGACGAGGCCGATCGCGGAGTAGACCACGAAGATCGACTTCCACGACCACATCTGCAGCATGAGGCCGGAGCCGAGCAGGCCGACGATCCCGCCGATGCCCGCGAAGCCGGCCCACGTACCGACGGCGGTGCCGCGCTTGTCGGGCGGGAAGCTGGCGGTGAGCAGCGAGAGCGTGGACGGCATGACGAACGCCGCGCCGACGCCGGCGACCGCGCGGGTGACGATGATCCACGTGGGCGTGTCGAGCCACAGCGGCGCCGCGGAGGAGGCGGTGAACAGGGCCAGTCCGGCGATGAGGGTGGCGCGGCGGCCGAAGCGGTCGCCGAGGGCGCCCGCGGTGAGCACGAGCGCGGCCAGGGCCAGCGTGTAGGAGTCGACGATCCACGTGAGCTCGGCCTGGGTGGCGCCGGTGGCCACGGCGATGTCGGGCAGCGAGGTGTACAGCGCAGACATCGTGGCCACGACCAGCGAGACGGCGACGATGTTGACGAACAGCAGCCAGCGGCGCCGCCCTGCGGACAGTTCGAGCACGAGGTCCCCTCACGGTCGGACGAAGAAACGATACCGTCGGTATCGAATCGGGTCCGTCCACCGTAGCGCACGGGACTTGCCACAATGGCGCCATGCCCTCCCCGACCGACCCCCGCCGCGCGCGCTCGCGGGGCAAGCTGCTCGACGCCGCCACCGAACTCCTGGTGACCGGCGGGGCGGCGGCTGTCACGGTCGACGCGGTGACGCGCCTGTCCGGCGTCGCCCGCACCACGCTGTACCGCAACTTCCCGTCCACGGACTCGCTCATCGCGGCGGCCTTCCGGCGGCTCCTGCCCGCCCCGGAACCATCGCCCGAAGCGGGAACGGTGCGCGAGAAGCTCGTCGCCCTGTGTGCCTCGATGGCGCGGTCCGTCCAGGAAGCGCCCCTGCAGCAGTCCATGCTCGGGTGGCTCGCGATGGGCCGGCACGCGGGTGGTGACGACGAGTTGGGCGAGCTGCGCCGGGGGGTCGTGCGCGCGTATTCCGAGCCCGTCCACGACGTGCTCTCCGAGGCCGAGGCCGCGGGCGCCATCCCGCCCCTGGACCGCGAGCTGGCCGTGGCCCAACTCGCCGGCCCCGTGGTGATGGCCCGGCTCATGGGGCTGCGGCCGTTCACCGAGGCCGACATCGAGCGGCTCGTCGACGACTTTCTCCGTGGCCGGCTCGCCGAGCGGGGCAATGCCGGCGCGACCGGGACGGGGCCGGCGTGAGCACGCGGGTCGCGGCGATCGTCCTCACCGGCGGCCGGGGCAGTCGGCTCGGCGGGGCGGACAAGGCGGCGGTCCGCGTGGGCGGGCGATCGCTCGGCGAGACGGTGCACGCGGCGGCGGCCGCGGTGGCCGGGGCCGTGGTGACCGTGGGCGCCGGCGGGACCGTGCGGGAGGACCCGCCCCACGCGGGACCGGTCGCAGGGCTCGCCGCGGGACTGGCGGCGGTCCCGGAGGCGGTGGAGATCGTCGTCGTCCTGGCCTGCGACCTCCCCGACCTCGACGCCGAGGCCCTGCATGACCTGCTCGCCGCCCTCGACGCCGCGCCCGCCGGGACCGACGCGGCGGTGGGGGTCGACGCGTCCGGCCGCGACCAGGTGCTGCTCGCCGCGTGGCGGCGCCCGGCGCTCGCGGGCCGGCTCGCCGCGCTCGGCGACCCCGCTGGGCGGCCCGTGCACGCGCTGTACGACGGCGCCGCGGTGGCGCGGGTCGGGCTCGGCGGGCGCGCGGGCGACGTGGACACGTGGGACGACGTCGCCGCCCGGGGTCCCGTCGAGCTGGACCAGCTCGGACCCGCGCTCGCGGCGGGGATTGCGCCGTTGCCCCCGCGCGCGGCTGCGACCCTCGACGCCCGTGGAGCGCTCACGGAGCCGCTGACCGCCGCGGACGCCATGCCGCGGATGCCGGTCTCGGCGATGGACGGCTACGCGCTCGCCGGCCCCGGACCGTGGCGACTGCTGGACTGCACGCGCCAGGCGGGCGACGCCGCTCCGCTGCGGATGTCGAGTGGCGAGTGCGTACCGATCGCCACCGGTGCGCTCGCCCCGTCCGGCGCCGACCGCGTGCTGCGGCACGAGCACGTGCGCGTCGAGGACGGCAGCGTCCACGCGCTGCCCACAGCCGACGGCGTCGACGACCTCCGGTCCGTCGGCGAGGACTGGTCGGCCGGCGCGCAGCTCGTGCCCGCCGGGGCGACCGCGGACGCCGCGGTGCGTTCGGTCGCGCTGTCGGCCGGCGTCGCCGAACTGGCCGTCCGCGGGCCCGTCCGCGCGAGGGTGCTCACGACGGGCGACGAGGTCCTGCCCGCCGACGCCCCGGACCCGCTGCCGCCCGGGCGCATCCGCGACACCGCGGGCCCCGTCCTGACCGGGGTGCTCGCGGCGGACGGAATGGAGGTCGCGGGCCCCGTGGCGCACGTCCCCGACGAACCCGGTGCGCTCGCCGCGGCGCTGGGTGCGGGGCAGGAGGGCACCGGGCGTGACGACGAGGTCGAGGTCCTGGTCCTGGTCGGCGCCACCGGGCGGGGGCCGGCCGACCACCTGCGCCCGGTCCTCGCGCGGCTCGGTGCCCGGGTCCTCGTGGACGGCGTCCGGATGCGGCCCGGCGGGTCGCAGATCGTCGCGGAGCTGGCCGGCGGCGCGATCCTGCTGGCTCTGCCCGGCAATCCGCTCGCCGCGGTGTGCGCGGGTGCCGTCACCGGCCGGCTGGTCGTGGACGCGCTCACGCTCCGCGTGCGCACCCCCGAGAGAGTCCGCGTCCCGGGGACGGCCGGGCTCGCCGTACCCGGGCGGGCCCGCGTGCTGCCCGCGCACCCCGACGGGACCGGCGGCTGGGAGGTCGCCCCGAGGGCGCGGACCTCGCACCTGCTCGACCTGGCGGGAGCGGCGGCCCTCGCCGTCATCCCCCGGGGCGCCGGGGACGCGGACCCGGTGGAGCTCCTGCGCTGGGCGTGATCCGTGACGGTCGTGCCCCCCCGCGCCTGCCGATGTCGACGAAGGACGTGGCCACCTACCTGTGACATGTTTTCCGGGGGCGGGTGGTCGCCTCGTCGTCACCTATTCCCCGAGCGGCACGAACCCGGCCTCCACCAGCGCGCGGCGACCCCGGTCCGACGCCACGAGGTCGCGGAAGGCGGCCGCCGCCTCGAGCTCGGCGTCGCCGGCGGACTCGCCCTGCGCCGCCGGCCCGTCTGCGAGCAGGTAGTCGGTGATCCCCACGTCCGGCAGACGAGCGCGCAGGCCGGCGACGTCCTCGGCGTGAACCTCCTCGACCCAGCCGCGCGAGGCCGCCACGTCGGTGCGGAAGACGATTCCCGCGTCGAGTGTGTTGCCGGCGAGCCGCTCGGTGAGGGTGGGCGAGTCGGAGACCCGCTCGTCGACGTCCGCCCCGACCGCCGCCGCCGCGAGGAGTGCCGCGGAGGCGCGTCCGCACGCGCCGTCCACGATGCACAGGCCCACGCGGAGCTCCGGGCGCGCGAGGTCCGCCAGCCTCTCCACCGCCGCGTGGTTGCCGGCCGGGACCGCGAGCACCACGAGGTTGCGGGCGAAGACGCGGGGGGCGGCGGCCGCCCCGGCGTCGACCGCGATGCCCATCGCCGTCTGCCCGGTGGCGGCGAAGACGTGGATGTCGTCCCGCTCCCCCAACCCGCGGGCCAGGTCGACCGAGCGGCCCAGCTCCAGCCGGACGCGCGTGCCGGGGTTCTCGGCCTCGAACTCCTCGGCGAGCTCGGTGAACACCCCGCTCAGCGAGACGCCCGCCGCGACACCGATCTCCGTGACCGGCGTGTCCGGGTCCGGCTGCCCGGTCGCGGTACAGGCGGGCAGCAACGCTGCGGTGGTCGCGGCCACCGCGGCGAGCAGGGAGCGCCGGCCCACCGCCTCACCCCCCGGCGAACGGCGGCAGCACGTCGACGGCGGTGGCGGGCCCGAGCGGCGTCGACGGGTCCCGGGTCGTCTCGTCGCCGAGGAGGAACGACGACACCGTGACGATGCTGGCCAGCGGCTCGCCGTGGCGCTCGCAGATCTCGCGGGCCAGCTCGCCGACCGTCGACGCGTCGGTGTGGAGCCGCTCGCGGGCCGTGCCCGCGGCGTCCTCCGCCGCGGCGTAGTAGCCGACGGTGATCACTCTCGGGGTGCCGCTCACGGTCTCGACTGTAACCCGGCGCGTCGGGCGGGGGCATCCTCCGAACGGACGACTCCGGCGCGGGTCAGCCGCCGATCGCGCCCATCGAGCGCCGCGGTCGCGCGAAGCGGGTGCCGCCGATCCCGTGGCCGGCCTGCTTGCCCCACATCGCCGCGCGCCACGCCTGCGCGACCGCCGCGTCGCCCGCGCCCGAGCGGAGAACGCCGAGGACGTCGGTCTCGTCGTCGCCGAACAGGCACGAGCGCACCGTGCCCTCGGCGGTGAGACGGGTGCGGTCGCAGGCCGCACTGAAGGAGCGGGTGACGGTGCCGATGATCCCCACCGTCGCCGGGCGCTCCCGCCGCGTCCCGGTGTCCCACGTGGTGTGACCGGCCACCTCCCACAGCTCGGCGGGCGCGGCGGGGTCCTCGCGCCCCGCGGCGGTCAGCTCGAAGCGCGTGGAGAGCGATGCGAGCACCTCGGCGGCGGTCACCATCTCCCCGCGGCTCCACCGCTGGTCGGCGTCGAGCGGCATCTCCTCGATGAAGCGCAGCTGCACGCCCTCCGCCAGGGCCCACGCGAGCAGGTCCGGCGCGCCCGCCAGCGTCGCCCGCAGCGGCACGGCGTTGACCTTGACGGGGTCCAGGCCCGCCTCGACCGCCGCCCGCACGCCGCGCAGCACCGACGGCAGCCGGTCCCGGCGGGTGAGCTCGGCGAACTCCGCGCGGTTCACCGTGTCCAGCGAGATGTTGATACGCGTGAGCCCGGCCTCGACCAGGCCGCGGGCCCGGTGTTCGAGGCCCACGCCGTTGGTGGTGAGTGCAATGGGCAGGGCCGGGCAGGCTGCACGCGTGCCGGCGACGATCCGCTCCAGGTCCTGCCGCATGAGCGGCTCGCCGCCGGTGAAGCGCACCTCGCGGACGCCCAGCTCGCGGTGCGCCAGCGCCACGAGGTGCACCACCTCGTCGGTCGTCATCCGCCGGTCCTCGGGGATGGGCGGCAGGCCCTCCTCCGGCATGCAGTACGTGCAGCGCAGCGAACACTTCTCCGTGAGCGAGACGCGCAGGTCCCGGGCCGTGCGGCCGAAGGTGTCGACGAGCAGTGGCGTGGCGGGGCGGCGTGGCGTCGCGGGGTCCGGGGTCGTCATGCCTGCCTCCCTTCGCCGGTTACGGCGGGCGCACCCGGCGTGCGCCCGAGTGTAGGCGCGGGCTACCCCTCGCCGGCGACAGCAGGACCCGCGCTCAGCGCGACCCGCCGCCGCCCTCCGGCATCTCCACGTCCGGGTTCGGCCCCAGCAGCGTCATCTCGTGGATCTCGTCGCGCTCGGCCTGCGCGCGTAGCCCCGGCGCGATCACGCGACCCAGGTGGTGGCCGAGCACCACGACGAGCGTGCCCAGGGCGATGCCGCCGAGCTGGAAATCGTCGGTGAGGTGCAGCGTCGTGTCCCCGACGGCGATCACCACGCCCGCCGCGACCGGCACCAGGTTGAGCGGGTTGCCGAAGTCGACCCGGTTCTCCTTCCAGATCTTGGCGCCGAGCAGGCCGATCATCCCGTAGAGCACCACGGTGATCCCGCCGAGCACGCCGCCGGGCGTCGCGGAGATCACCGCGCCGAGCTTGGGCGAACAGCCGAGCAGGATCGCGGTGAGCGCCGCGACCACGTAGGCGGCCGTCGAGTACACCCTGGTGGCCGCCATGACTCCGATGTTCTCCGCGTACGTGGTGGTGGCCGATCCGCCGAACGAGGTGGCCAGCACGGTGCCGGCGCCGTCAGCGGCCAACGCCCGCCCCATGAGCCCGTCGGTCTCGGTGCGCGTGATCTCGCCGATCGCCTTGACGTGCCCCGCGTTCTCGGCGATCAGCGCGATCACGCCGGGCACCACCAGCAACACGAACGCCAGCGAGAAGTCGGGCGCGTGGATACCCACCACGCCGGCGGCCTCGTCGGTCATCGGCGGCAACCCGATCCACGGCGCCGCGCCGACCCCCGACCAGTCCACGCGGAGGTGTTCGGTCACCTCGCCAGCGGTCGTGCTGAAGGACGTGATGGGCCCCGTCGTCACATCCAACACCCAGGAGAGCACGTACCCGAACACCAGCGAGAGGAAGATCGCGATCCGTCCCGCGAACCCCTTGAGCCCCACCGTCATAAGGATCAGGACGACCATCACCACCAGCGCCACCCACTGGTCCTGCGGCCAGTACGTCTCGGCCACGACGGGCGCGAGGTTGAAGCCCAGGAGCATCACCACGGCGCCGGTGACGACCGGCGGCAGCACGGCCGTCACCACCCGGCCGCCGACGAAGTGCACCACCAGGCCCACCGCCAGCAGTGCCGCGCCGGCCACGAGCATCGCTCCGGTGACCTCCGCGCTCGTGCCGCCCTGGGCCCGGATCGCCGCGACGGCGCCGACGAACGCCACCGACGTGCCGAGATAACTGGGCACCCTGCCCTTGACCACGGCCAGGAAGAGCAGGGTGCACACGCCGGAGAACAGGATCGCGAGCTGGGGGTTGAGCCCCATGATGATGGGGAACACGAACGTCGCCCCGAACATCGAGACGACGTGCTGCGCCCCGATCCCGATCGTGCGCGGCCAGCTCAGCCTCTCCGACGGCGCCACCACCTCACCGGGCCGGATGGTCTTGCCGTCCCCGTGGACCGACCACGGTCCGGTTCGCGCGGGTGTCTTATCTGACCGGGTCTTCGTCGTCGTACCGTCGTTCTTCTTCTCCGCCACGTCTCGCCCGTCACCTTTCGCCGTCCGCGGACCGCCGCGCGCGGGCCGTAGGCACCCTACAACGCGGTTACCGTGGAGGCATGGCCTCCTCCCACAGCGACACCGCGCGCCTGTCCCCCGACGGCTACCGCGAGCTCGTGCGGACGCACCTGGCGCCGATGCTGGTCCGCGCCGCGCGGTCCACCCGACTGCCGCTGATCGCGTGCGCCGACTCTGTGCTGGCCCGCGACCTTCGCGCCGCCGTGGACCTGCCGTTGTTCGTGAATTCGCAGATGGACGGCTACGCGGTGCGGTCGGCGGATGTGGCCGAGGCGAGCCCCGACGTGCCCGTGCGACTACGGGTGGTGGGGGCCGTACACGCCGGCCAGGAGCCGGGCTCACGGGTCGGCGACGGCAAGGCCTGCAGGATCATGACCGGGGCACCCGTCCCCGAGGGCGCGGACTGTGTCGTTCCCGTGGAGGACACCTCGCCGGACCCGGACGAGGGCTCGGTGGTGCTGGTGCGGGCACCTCGCGCGCGGGGCGAGTTCGTCCGGAGTCCCGGCGACGACGTCCGGGCCGGTGACGTGGTGATCCCGGCGGGCGTACAGCTCCGGGCGCGTCACCTGGCGGCGGCGGCCTCTCTCGGGGAGTCGGCGCTGGACGTGCGGCCGCGGCCCCGGGTCGGAGTGGTGGCCACGGGTTCCGAGCTGGTCGCGCCCGGGCGGCCGCTGAGCCCGGGGCAGATCTGGGACTCCAACTCGTTGACCCTGACGGCCGCGCTCAAGGCCTGCGGCTGCGATGTGACGGCCACGCTGACCAGCAGCGACGACCGCGACGAGTTCTCCACCGCCCTCGATTCCGCGGTCTCCGGCGCGGACCTGGTGGTGACCGTTGGCGCGGTGTCGATGGGTGATGCCGAGGTGGTGCGGCAGGTGCTCGACGGACGCGATGGTTCGCGTTTCGCGCCGATCGCCATGCAACCCGGGGGACCGCAGGGGATCTCGACATGGCGGGACACGCCCGTCGTGTGCCTGCCGGGTAATCCTGTGAGCGCGCTGGTGTCGTTCGTGGTGCTGCTGCGACCGGTCATCCTCGAGGCGGTGGGGCGGTCGCCTGTCCAACCGGTGCGGGCCCGGCTCTCGCACGACGTCACCTCCCCGGCAGGGAAGGTCCAGTTCCTGCGGGCGGCACTCGGTCCGGACTCCGGCGACGGCATCCCCGTCGTCGAGCCGGTCTCGGGCCCCGGCTCACACCTGGTTGCCTCGATGGCCCGCGCTGACGTGCTGGTGGAGATCCCTGCGGATGCGATCTCACTGGCGGCCGGGACCGAGGTCGAGGCGGTGGCGCTGTGACCCGCCACGCCCGAACGCCAACCGGACTGCCCCTGCCCACGTTCTCCCCGAAACCGGACTCGCCCGGCTCCGGACCCGGGGCGAGCGGTATCCGGTCGCGCCGAAGGGTCGTAGGGTCGGGGATGGCCGTGGGGCCGGCCCGGCCCGTCGGCGACGAGTTCACCACCAGTCGGAGGCATACATGCCCACACGTACCACGGTCGCTCGACACATCATCGACACGCTCCACGCCTCGGGGGTCCAGCGGGTCTACGGACTTCCCGGTGACTCGCTGAACGGCGTCACGGACGCGATCCGGCAGACCGACGGCGTGGACTGGGTGATCACCCGGCACGAGGAGGCGGCCGCGTTCGCCGCCTCCGCAGAGGCCGCGCTGACGGGGAACCTCACGGTGTGCGCCGGTTCCTGTGGGCCCGGCAACCTGCACCTGATCAACGGCCTGTTCGACGCCCAGCGTTCCGGGGTCCCGGTCCTCGCACTGGCCGCGCACATCCCGTCAGAGGAGATCGGGACGGGATATTTTCAGGAGACCCATCCACAGGAGCTGTTCCGCGAGTGCAGCGTCTATGCGGAGCACGTCTCGTCAGCCGAGCAGGCGCCGCGGCTGCTGAGGATCGCTATGCGTGCGGCCATCGAGAAGCGCGGCGTGGCCGTCCTCGTCCTGCCCGGCGACGTGGCGCTCGAGGAGACCACCGCCGAGGTGGCCGCCGTCCGCCCCACCACCAGTGAGGTGGTCCCGGCCGAGGAGGATCTCGCTCGCGCCGTCCGCGTCCTCGACGGCTGCGAGGACGTGACGATCCTCGCCGGCGCCGGCTGCGCGGGCGCCCATGACGAGCTGCTGCAGATCGCGGAGACGCTCAAGGCGCCGATCGTCCATGCGATGCGTGGCAAGGAATGGGTGGAGCACGACAACCCCTACGACGTGGGGATGACCGGTCTGCTCGGGTTCTCCTCGGGCTACCGCGCCATGATGTCGGCCGAGACCCTGCTGGTTCTGGGCTCCGACCTGCCGTATCCGCAGTTCTACCCGGACGCCACGGTGATCCAGGTCGACATCCGGGGCGAGCGGATCGGTCGACGCACGCCTGTCGAGGTACCGCTGGTCGGCGGAGTCGGGGAGACGATACGGGCGCTGCTCCCCAGACTGCGCACGCACACGGGCCGCAAACATCTCGAGGGCGCCACGAAGCACTACGCCAAGACGCGGCGCACGCTGGACGATCTCGCCACGCCGTCCAAGCGGACCATCCACCCGCAGTATCTGACGCGGTTGATCGACGAGGCGGCGGACGACGACGCGGTGTTCCTGCCGGACGTCGGTAGCCCTGTGATCTGGGCGGCCCGTTATCTGACGATGAACGGGCGCCGACGGATCGTCGGGTCGTTCACCCACGGGTCCATGGCCAACGCCCTGCCGCAGGCGATCGGAGTCCAGGCCGCCTCACCCGGCCGGCAGGTGATCGCGCTCGCGGGCGACGGCGGACTCTCCATGCTGATGGGCGAGCTGCTCACGCTCGTCGAGCACGACCTGCCGGTCAAGGTGGTGGTGTTCAACAACGCCTCGTACAACTTCGTGGAGGTGGAGATGAAGGCCGACGGCTTCGTGAACTACGGCACCGATCTGTCCAACCCCGACTTCTCGAAGGTCGCGGAGGCCTGCGGGCTCGCGGGGTTCCGGGCGGACAAGTCCAAGGATCTACCCGGGACCGTCAAGCGGTTCCTCGCCCACGACGGGCCCGCCCTGCTCGAGGTGGAGGTGGAACGTCAGGAGCTCACGATCCCGCCGTCCATCAGCGCCGCCCAGGCCAAGGGGTTCACGCTCTACTCGCTGCGCACCGTGCTCTCCGGCCGCGGTGACGAGCTGGTGGACCTGGCCAAGGCGAACCTGCGGCAACTGTTCTAAGACCCTGCCCAGGGCCCCTCGCCGCTGTCGAGAGCCTGCTGCCAGAAGTCGATCTCCAGGCGGGTGGCCGTCCGGAACACGTCGGTGAGCTCGTCCAGCCGACGGTCCGACAGCCCGCCCGCGGCCAGGGCATCGAGCTGGGCGATCGCGGCGCGGGAGGCGGCGGTGAACTCCTCGCCGGAGTACTCGCTGATCCACTCGCGGTACGGGTGCTCGCCACTCTGTCCGCCGTGCTCGGCCAGGCGAGGTTGGAGCCTGGCGCCGATCTCGGCGTAGCCGATCGTGCACGGGGCCAGTGCAACGCTCAGGTCGAGCAGGTCCCCGGCCATCCCCGAGTCCAGGACATAGCGGGTGTAGGCGACGGTGGCCTGCTTCTCGGGAGCGGCCTCGAGCTCGGCGCGCGGGATGCCCCAGCGCTCGGTGAGCGTCAGGTGCAGGTCGGTCTCGGCGAGAATCGCCCCGGTCGCGGCGTGCGCGGCCTTGAGGTCGGCGAGCGTGCGGCTCTTATACGTGGCCAGGGCGTTGGCGCGGACGAACTGGACGAGGAAGTGGAAGTCCTGGACCAGGTAGTCCTGGAAGACCGGCAGCGGCAGGGTGCCGGCGCCGAGCCGCTCCACGAAGTCGTGCCGGGTGTAGGCGTCCCATTCGTCGCGGCAGCGGGTCTTCAGGGTCTCGAACAGGCTCAACTCGGGCCTCCTTCAGCGCTCGGTCGACAGGCGGGCGACGATCGCGCCGTGTGGCCGGTGCCCGGGCCCTGTCCTGGTGTAGGGTCTCGATCACCTCGAAGTGTGCCATCCGCGTTACAGGCCCCGCTCCCGTAGCCGGCTCGGAGACACGCCCTCCCAGCGGGTGAACGATCGGGTGAACGTCGCGGTCTCCGAGTATCCGAGCTCGCGCGCCACCTCGGACACCGCCGCGCCCTGGGCGAGCAGTTCCAACGCCCTGCCATGCCGCACCTCGTCGACCAGCCTCCGGAACGACGTGCCCTCCGCGGTCAACCTCCGCCGGAGCGTGCGCTCGTCGACGTGCAGGTCGGCGGCCACATCCGCCATGGACGGCCAGTCACCCCGCTCGTGTCGCAGTCGGCTACGCACCTGCCCGGCCACACCGACGCGGGACAGCCGGGCATCCAGCACCTCCCGGCACTGCTGCTCGAACAGCCGCGCGGTGTTCTCATCCGCCTGCGGCAGCCGCTCGTCCAGGCGTTCGCGCGGGATCGCCAGCCGGTTGGTCGCGCACCGGGGAAACACGGCCGCAGGATCGAGCCGCCACGCCTCCGCCAGCAGTGCCGCGCTAGCGGGCCCGAGTGTGGTCTCGATCCCGACCAGCTGCAGGTCGATCTGCGCGCCACGAAACGCCGCCGCCAGCCCGGCCAGGTCCCGTTCCACCACGAAGGCGCGCACATCGGGCGGGATCTCGTCGTCGGAGGCGACCGCGTACACGACTCCGTCGCCCTCCTCCAGCGCGAACCGCAGGTGCGTCGGCGACAGCGCGAGGTAGGGGATCGCCCGCTCGAGCGCCGCGCGCACGGTGGGCCCGGCGAGCATCATGAACCCGATCACGCCGGTCCGTCCGATCGTCGAATACGCCCCGATGCCGGCTCCCAGGCCGGGCAGGTCCCCGAGCTCGGCCAACAGATTGCGGATCACCGCGAACTCTTGATGCGCCCAGATCTGCGCGTTCTCATCCGCGAGATCGGGCGGCTGGATTCCGGTACCGGCGAGGCACCTCGTCGTCGTCATCCCCTGCGCCACGGCGCCTTCCACCATGATCCGCACGCCCTCCGTGCCGCGCGGCACCGCCCACACGGGCGACCCCGACGACGACCGCGACGACGACAACGACGGCTCGGACATCGCCCGAACCTATCAACCCGTCCACCCACTTGTCCGGAAATGCCAACTTCCCGACCGGAAGCGCCATTCCGCCGGCGCGGATGCGTGGCTACGGTCACAGTCATGACCCCCGTCGGCTCCCCTGACACCGCCACCGACACCGGGCTCGCGGCCGAGCTCGGCGACCTCTACGTCCGCGCCAAGGCCGCGGTCGGCGCCGAGGACCTGGCGCACATCCGCAACGTCACCGCCTACGGCGAGGCGATCGATGCCCGCCGTCGCGAACTGCTGCGCGAGGGTGGCCCCCGCGCGATCCGCCGCGCCACCGCACTGGAGATGGCGTACCGCCTCATGCAGTTCTCCGAGCTCGGCCACAACATCATCCATGGCAGCTACGACCACCTGCCGGACTGCGGCGAGTACCACTCCGACCGCTACCGCTGGGACTTCAACGTCGACACCGACCAGTGGAAGACCATGCACCACGTGGGTCACCACCCCAACACCAATATCGTCGGCAAGGACCACGACCTGGGGTACAGCCTGTTCCGCGGCAGCGCCGGCCAGGACTGGTACGGCCACCACCTCGGGCAGGTCGCGATGATCTCGGCACTGGCCACGATGGCCCCGCTCGTGGCGCCGTTCTTCCTGGCGAACATCGCGCGCAAGGTCGAGGGACACGGGTTCTTCAGCTCCTACACGCTGCGGTCCCCCGCCCGGATCGCGGGTGCCGACATGCGCCGCCGATTCGTCGACGAGCCGTTCCGTTCGGGAGGCAAACCGCTGCAGACGCTCGCCGCGAACTACCTCGGTGGGGTGACCGGCTACATGTCGGTGCTGTTCCTGGTGTTCATCGAGCACCACGCCGGCGAGCTCGAGCTGTTCACCGACCCCGGCCCCGATGAGACCGCCGACCAGTACTACGAGCGTCAGATCCGTGCGACCCGCAACTTCCTGCCCAGCGCGCAGATGGACGACGCCCTCGCGCGGCTACTCGAGGAGGAGGTGCCGTTCGAGAACCGGCCCGACCTGCGCATCTTCTACGGCGGGCTGGACACGCACGTCGAGCACCACCTGTTCCCGGACCTCCCGCCGTCGATGCAGCGAAAGATCGCCCCGGAGGTCCGCGAGATCGCCGCGCGGCACGGGTTGCCCTACCACGAGACGCCGCTTCTGGAGACCGTGCCGCTCATCGCCAAGACGCTCACCGGACTGTCGGTGCCGTTCGGCGAGCGAGAGTTCTCCCGGCCCGGCGACCTGCTGCGCGATCCGGCTTCGCTCGTTCGCCGCGTCGCGGCCGGGCTGCGGTACCGGCGGCTGCCCGAGTCGCCCTACCTCGACAAGCCCCGTTTCCACAACGTGCCGGCACGGGTCGTGGCGGCCACCCCGGTCGCCGACGGGCAGGCCCTGTCGGTGCGCCTGGCTCGCCCGCGCGGGTGGGAGGA
This sequence comes from Dietzia sp. 179-F 9C3 NHS, assembly GCF_045369825.1. Classification (NCBI taxonomy): domain Bacteria; kingdom Bacillati; phylum Actinomycetota; class Actinomycetes; order Mycobacteriales; family Dietziaceae; genus Dietzia; species Dietzia sp. 179-F 9C3 NHS. The sequence continues at coordinate 55,651 of NZ_JBIQES010000004.1, read as the reverse complement.
CGTGCGGTGGGACGCGGGCGCGTACGTATCGGTGCGCCACAAGGTCGACGACGACGAGCTCGTCCGCCAGTACAGCCTGGTCCACGACTCGGTGGAACCGGCCGGGCCGTCCGACCTGGAGTTCTGCGTCAAGCGCGTGGCTGACGGCCGCGTCTCCAACCGGCTGAACGACACCCTGAGGCCGGGGGCCTACGTGACGCTCGTGGGCGTGCCGCAGTCCACCGGCGACTTCGCCCTGCTGACCGCGGACAACGGCGTCGGCACACCAAAGTCCCTGCACATCGCAGGTGGAGTGGGCATCACCCCGATCATCGCGCTGCTGCGCCGCCTCGCCCGCGACGCCGGCGCGGGCCCCGACTCCCCCGGCACGGACGCGACGCTGCTCTACTTCAACCGCGACGAACGCTCGATCATCTTCGAGTCCGAACTTCGTGAGCTGGCGCGCGACGCCGGGATCACGCTGCACCTGTTCACCGACGCCCCGGCCGCACGCGACGACCTGCGCACGGGCCGGCTCTGTCCGGAACTGCTGGCCGAGCTGGTGCCGGATCTGGCCGAGCGCGAGACCTACGTCTGCGCCCCGGCGGCGGTGATCGACCTGGCCCGCGGGTGGCTGGGGGAGCTGGGACAGCCCGCCGAGCGATTCCACGCCGAGTCGTTCACCGCGCCCGAGCTGGATCGGCCCGCCGACGACGGCAGCCGCTACACCGTCAGCTTTGCCCGCACCGGGACATCTGTAGAGATCGACGGCGGCACCACATTGCTGGAGGCGGCCGGGCGCGCGGGGATCCCGGTGCCCACCGGCTGCGAGCGGGGGTTGTGCAAGGCGTGCGTCACCACCAAGCTCGCCGGCACCACCAGCGCCGGGCAACCCGGTGCGCAGCAGGAGCGGATCACGGTATGCAACTCGCTGGCCTCCTCGGACATCGAGCTGGATCTGTAGATCAGTTCCACTTCCCCCGCGTGTACTGCGGCGGGTACGGGGCGTCGCGCCAGTCCAGGCCCAGCTCGGCCGCGGCCCGCTGCGGCCAGGCCGGTTCGCGCAGGGCGACGCGGCCGAGGAACACCACGTCGGCGCGGCCGTCGACCAGCAGGCTCTCGGCGTATTCCGGGTCGCTGATTAACCCCACCGCTCCGGCCAGCACCACACCGGACGCGCGGACCTCTTCGGTCAGCGGTACCTGGTAGCCCTGCTCGAGCGGCACGGGCGGCCGGTCGGGGGTGTTGGCGGCCGACGAGACGTCCACCAGGTCCACACCGTGCTCGGCCAGTCGGCCCGCCAGCCAGCGCGAGTCCTCCGGAGTCCAGCCGCCGTCGACCCAGTCCGTCGCCGAGATGCGCACGAACAGCGGTTTGCCGCCTGGCCACACCTGCCGCACGGCGTGGCAGACCTCCAGCAGCAATCGGGCCCGGTTGTCGCGCGAGCCGCCGTAGGCGTCGGTCCGCTCGTTGGACAGTGGCGACAGGAACTCGTGGAGGAGGTAGCCGTGGGCGGCGTGGATCTCCACCACGTCGAACCCGGCCTCGTCGGCGCGCCGGGCGGCATCGGCGAACGCGGTGACCACCTCACGGATCCCGGCGGCGTCCAGCGCCTCGGGGGTCGCCATGTCGCCGAACGGGATCGCCGACGGTGCGACCGTCGTCCAGCCGCCCTCGGAGACCGGCACGGAGCCGCCGGGGTAGCCGGGCCACGCCCGGTAGGTCGACGCCTTGCGCCCGGCGTGCGCCAGTTGGATTCCCATCGCCGCGCCCTGGGAGTGGACGAACTCCACGATGGGCGCCCACGCGTCCCGCTGCCGGTCGTTCCACAACCCGGCGTCCTCGGGGCTGATGCGCCCCTCCGGCACCACTGCGGACGCCTCGGCGATCAGCAGCCCGAACCCGCCCTGCGCTCGCGCGCCGAGGTGGACCAGGTGCCACGGCGTCGGCACGCCGTCGCGGTCCTCGCACGAGTACTGGCACATCGGGGACAGCCACGCCCGGTTACGGATTTCGAGGTCACGGATGCGGATCGGTTCGAAGAGCAACGCCATTCCCGCGATTAAACCCCACCCGGGCCGCCGCGCCGCCGGCCCCCGGTCACCGGGGAGGTCAACCCCGATCCGATCGGCCACACACGGCGCCTCGGACTAGCGTGGAGGTCATGGCAGATCCGCATCACGCCCCCTCCGGCCTCACCCACCTCGACCCCGAGGGCCGCGTGCGGATGGTCGACGTCGGCGACAAGGCCGTGACTACGCGCACCGCTACCGCCGAGGGCGTCTTCCGCACGCGCCCGGAGGTGGTGACGATGGTCACGGGCGACGTGCTCGGCAAGGCGGATGCCCTGGCCACCGCGCGCCTGGCCGGCATCGGGGCCGCCAAGAAGACGTCCGAGCTCATCCCGCTGTGCCACCAGATCCCGCTCGACTCGGTGAAGGTGCATTTCGACCTCGACGAGGAGTCCGGCGAGATCCTCGTCGGCGCCACCGCCAGGACGACCGGTCGGACGGGCGTGGAGATGGAGGCGCTCACCGCTGTGTCGGTCGCGGGGCTCACACTGCACGACATGGTCAAGGCGGTCGACCCGCTCGCCCGGATGGACGGGGTCAGGCTCCTCGAGAAGACCGGCGGCAAGCGCGGCCACTGGACCCGGGAAGCGGGGTCGGAGGACCTCGCCGTCGACCGGGCTCACGACCCCGTGGGGCGTACCGGGGTCGTGGTGGTCTCGTCCACCGCGGCCGCGCGCGGCGAGCGCGAGGACACCACCGGCCCCGCGATCGAGGCGTGGCTCCTCGAGCGCGGTTTCGGCCCCGTCGAGGTCCACGTGGTGGCCGACGCCGACATCACCGGCGCCGTCACCGAACACGTCCGGCGTGCGCCCACCGCGCTGATCACCACGGGAGGCACCGGCGTCGCCCCCGACGATCGCACTCCGGAAGCCACCGCACCGCACCTCACGGTGGAGCTGCCGGGCGTGGCCGAGGCGATGCGGGCAAAGGGGCTGCGCTCCACCCCCACGGCGGCGATGAGCCGTGGCCTCGCCGGCTTCGCCGGACGTACTCTGGTCGTGAACCTCCCGGGATCCACGGGCGGCGTCCGCGACGGACTGGCGGTGCTCGACGACCTGCTGGACCATCTGCTCGACGTGCATGCCCGGGGCGGCGGCCACTAGCGACCGCCCGCCCTCCCCGGGACCGTCCCGCTGGGAGGAGGCGCCGTGCCCAGCTTGTGTGCTCTCGCGCGGATCGACGAAGCCGTGCTCGATCCGCGAGCGGTGGAGGAGGCCGTCTGGAGTCCCTCCGACGGCGCGGTCGTCACCTTCTCCGGCGTGGTCCGCAACCACGATTCCGGCCGCGAGGTGCTCGAGATCGAGTACTCCGCGCACCCCACCGCCCCCGAGACCCTCGCGCGGCTGTGCGACCTGGTGGCGCACGAGCACACATCGCCCAAGACCGAAGACGGCGAGCCCGTCGATCCGATGCGCAGCGTGCGCGTGGGCGTGGCGCACCGGGTGGGCACGCTCGCGGTGGGCGAGGTCGCCGTGGTCGTGGTAGCCGTGGCGCCACACCGCGATGCGGCCTTCGCCGCGTGCGAGGACCTCATCCACCGGATCAAGCACGGCGTGCCCGTCTGGAAGCGTCAGCGGTTCACCGACGGCGTCTCGGAGTGGGTGGGTATCAACGAGTGTTGATCAGCCATGCGGCGCCTACCGCCTACCCCAGCCGCGTGCCCACCCACTCGGCGAGCACCCGGGCGCACGCGTCCACCCCCTCGGTCCACGTGGAGCCCGCGGACTCATCGGCCGGGTCGGAGACGTGCTTGACCAGGCGCGTCGGCAGGCCGAACGCCGCCCCGGCCGCCGCGACGGCGTAGCCCTCCATGTCCACGAGGTCGGCGACCCCGGCCAGCCGGTCGCGCAGCGGGCCGCCGGCCACGAAGCTGTCGCCGGTCGTGAGCACGGGCGCGGCGGCGCCACCGGGCGCGCGGGGCGGGGGCGCCGCCTCGGGGACCACGGCGTTCGTCGGGGAGAGCGTCAGCGGCGGGCCGTCGTGGCGGCCGGTGACGGCATGGAGGGCGACGTCGTCGAAATCGTGTTGGAACACCGTCACGATCTCGTGCGTGCCCTCCACACCGGGATGCAGCCCGCCGGCGGTGCCCACGTTGACCAGTTCGCGCGGGCGCACCCCGCCGCCGAGGACGTGTGCCACAGCGAGCGCGGCACGGACCTTGCCCACGCCGGTGACCAGCACGGGGAAGTCGGTGACGAAGTGCCGCGCCTCCTGCTCGAGGGCCACCACGACGAGGGGGTGCGCCGCGTCGACGCGTCCGAGGAGTTCCACGCCCGCCCACGCTAGTCCGCCGCCCCGCGCGGTTGTGCACCACCCGCGATGGCACAACACCTGCTGGGCAACGGCCGAGAGGACCCCGAGCTGGTGTTGTGCAAACCGGGGAGGCGGGCGGCGGAGGCAGGCGCGCCACGCAGGCGAGCCACGCAGGCGCGCGGCCAGGTCAGTCGCCGGGCCCCAGCGGCAGGCGGGCCACCACCTCGTGCCGGGCGCGCCCGCCACGGGCCTCACCGAGAAAGGAATCGACGAGCGCGATCTCCTCGACCGACCACGGGCTGCTCGCGAACGTCTCCAGCACGCGCAGCCACCGGGTGGCGTCGGTGTTCCCACGCAGCCGGGCCAGGGTGAGGTGCGGACGGAACCGGGCGCCGTCGGGGGCCCCGCCGACGGCGTTGGCGGCGTTCCGGGTGGACGTGGCCAGGGCCCGCAGGCGGCCGACCTCGTCGTCGTCACCGGCGCCCCGGACCCCCGCCCACAGCACGCGCGGCCGGTCGACGGAGGGGAAGGCACCCGCGCCGGCCAGGCGCAGGCGGAACGGCTCGTGGCGGCGGGCGGCGGCGGCGAGGCGGTCGGCGAACTCCTCGATGCGCCACTCGTCCACGTCCGGGCAGAACGCCAGGGTGAGGTGCCACTGCGAGGGCGCCGTCCAGGTGAGGCCGGGCCGCGGTTCGAGGAAGCGCTCGAGCTCGTCGCGCACCTCCTCCGGTGGCAGGACCGCCACGAACATCCGGTGCCCCATGGCAGGCCAGGGTACCCGCAGGATCACACCCCGCCGAGCCACAGCCCGCCGAGCCACAGCCCGAGCAGCGCGGCCAGGACGGTCGCGAGCATCGTGGCCACCGCGTACGCCAGGCCGGTGCCGCGGTCGCCGGCGCGGGCCAACCGGATCGCGTCGTGGCTCGCGGTGGAGAACGTGGTGTAGCCGCCGAGGACTCCGGTGCCGAACAGGGCGAGCAGGGTGGCCGAACCGCTGCCCGGCGCGGAGCCGGCCGCAGCGCCCCCCGCCGGGTCCGTCAGCGCACCCACGAGTAAACCCAACAGCAGGGAGCCGGAGACGTTGACGACGAGGGTGGCCAACGGGAATGGCCGTCGCCACCGGGCCGTCACCGCCACGTCCACCGCGTAGCGCAGCGCCGCCCCCATCCCGCCGCCGAGGGCCGCCCAACCGACGAGCGCCGCGCTCACGCCCCGGCCCCCCGCCCCGGCCCGGCGTGCGCGCGCCCGTGCCCCGTACCGATCCGGCCGCCCAGCAAGATCCCGCCGAGCGTGGCCACCGCGCCCAGCAACAGTGTGACGACGGCGTAGGCCACCGCCGTGACGGTGTCGCCGCCCCGCAGCAGCTCCGCGCCCTGCACGGCGACAGCCGAGTAGGTGGTGAAGCCGCCGCAGAAGCCGGTCCCCAGCAGTAGTCGCGCGGCGCCGAGCCGGCCCTCGTAGCCGCGCGCCCCGCCGCCGGAGAGCGCCTCGAGCAGCACGGCCAGCCCGAGCGCGCCCAGCACGTTGACGACGAGGGTGGCCACGAGCGGCGCGCCGGGCAGCGCGAGGGCAACTGTCTCGCGCAGCGCCGAGCCGGCGGCACCGCCCAGGGCCACCAGCGCCACGGCGGCCGGAGTGGGGATCACCGCGTGGCTCACACCGCGAGCCCGGCCTCCAGGGCGGCGTCGAGCGCCTGCCGGTCTCCGGACACCTCGAGGTCGGGAGCGTCGGCGCGGACGCGGCCCCACAGCAACAGCGCGAGGGTCTCCGGCGGGCCGGCCACCTCGACCTCGGGGGCGCCGTCCTCGCCGGGGATCGTCCACTCGAGGTCCCCGCCGGCGCCCGGGTCGGCCGACCCCACCGGCTCGGCCCCCGTGGACAGCCCCTCCGGGGCGTGCAGCACGGCGCGCAGTCGCAGCGTCACCGGCGGCGCACCCTTGGCCATCGCCATGAGCGGGCGCAGGGCACCACAGAACTCGTCGATCGTGTCCACGGCCACGTCCTCCGGCAGCGGGGTGGTGGCGGCGTCGCCGCCGAGCGCCTCCTCGAGATCCCAGCGGTGGACGGCGGTCTCGTGGAGCTGTCGGCGCAGCCAGTACGCGGCCTCGCCGGGGCCGGAGAAGGTCCAGGCGGGCGCCGCGGGGTTGGCGGCGGCGAAGGTCGCGAGCATTTCCCCGGCCTTCCCCGCGTACCAGTCGGCCAGGGCGGCGGCACCCTCGGTGGCGGGCGGGGCCGACTCCATGACCTCGCGCATCCCGCGGGCGCGCGAGCCGGGGTCGGCGGCGCGGACATTGGCGCCGCCCCGCCAGTTGGCGGTGCCCAGGTGGACGACGAGGTCGCGGGCGTCCCAGCCGGAGCACTCGGTGACGGGCGCGGCCAGGTCCGTGGCGTCGTCGGTGAGGGCGAACCGCACGAGGCCGGCCTGGGCCTCGAGTGCGTCGAGCAGCCGCTCGCGGGTGAGTCGTCCGGTCATGCACGCGTCCCTTCGTCGGAGGTCCGCATCGATCCTCCCCCGGCGCGGCGCGCGGCGAAGTCGATCTGGCGACCCGCGTTGGACACGGCTACCACGGCGCCGGCTCCGAAGATGCCGTCGCGGTCATAGAGGGTGGCGGTGCCCACGGCCACACCGGCGTCGCTGAGGTGTTCATCGGCCTCGAGCCCCAGGTCGCCGGAGCGGGGCAACCGGGCCAGCGTGAGGGTGAGGTCGGCGTTGATGAACCCGATGCCCTCCGACCCCCAGTGCGTCATGAGGCTCGTCGACTCGGCGAGCATCGCAGCGCGCTGGAACGGGGTGGCCGGCTCGGCGTCGACCACGTCGAGGGGGTGGTGCCAGAAGCGCTTGCGACCCGGCCCCTGCTGTGCGCCCATGTCGGTGGACCACGGTTCCGGGGCGGTGTCGCTTCCGAAGTAGGGGCGCGAGCCCGCCACGAGCGGCTCGACCTCCGCGGCGGCCGGGACCTCGGGCACCCGGCCGGACCGCCATACCTCGCCGGGCGGCTGCTCACCGCGGCGGAGCTGCACGAGCGTGGCGCGCGCGACGGTTACCTCGCCCTGGACCACCCGGGCGTCGGCCACGCGGATGCGGTTGCCCTCGCGCACCGCCTCGGTGGTCACGGTGAGCGGCACGAGAGCGACGGGGGCGAAGAGGTCGACGGTGAGGCGCGCCGGCTGGAAGCCGTCGACCCCGTGGTGGAGTTCGAGCGAGCGCGCCACGGCCGCCACCGCCGCCGGGCCGTTGAGCATGGTGTCCGACCAGGCGCTGCGCGCGTAGCGGGTCGGGACGTACACGCCGCCGGGGTCGAGGGTGAAAAACGCCGTTGTGCTCACACCGCGCCCGCCGCCGCGGCCTCGGCGCCCGCATCACCAGCCGTCCACGAGCGCAGGATCGCGGCGAGCTGGGTCTCGAAGTACTGCTCGGCACTCGGCGACTCGCGCCACACGCTCAGCTCGAGCGAGACGATCCCGTGCAGCGAGGCCCAGATCGCAGTGGCCGCCTCGTGCACGTCGACCGCCCGGAAGATCCCCTCGTCGACCAGCGCGTCCACGATCTCCAGCAGCGGCTCGCGCCACTGCGGCCCGCGCGCGCCCAGGTCCCCGCGGGGCCCCGGCACGGGCTCGCCCACGATGAGCCCGTAGAGGCCCTGGTGCTCGATCGCCCACCGGCGGTACGCGCGGCACAGGGCCCGCATGTCGGATTCCACGCTGTCGTGCCGCAGCGCCCCACGCAGAGCCTCGGCGAGCTGCCGGTCGGCGTCCTCCGCCACCGCTGCGAGCAGCCCGGCCTTGCCGCCGAACATCGTGTAGATGGCGGTGGTCGAGGTGCCCTGCGACGCGGCGAGCGGCCGCAGCCCGAGCTTGTCCGGCCCCGCCTCGACGAGCCGGCGAGTCGCCTCGGCGAGGATTCCGCGCCGCAGCGCGTCGTCGTAGGGGACGTGGGTCGCCGGACGGGTGGGGCTCGGTGCGGTCTCGCGCGCGGGTGTCGGGGTCACCCCGGCAGGGTATGACGACGAGGTCGCGGTCGCCGTGATGACGCCGTGGCGTGTCGGCGAACCGGCCCCCCGCAACGGTGTCCGACCTGTGACGACGTCGTCGCCACCCGCCCGCAGCCCCGTCACGCGGCTCTGAACCCCACGGGTCGGCACTGGTGTGCGTCGGGGTCAGTTGGCCTCGGCGTAGGCGGCCATGACCGTGGCCGGGATGCGGCCCCGCTCGGAGACCTCGTACCCGTTCTCCCGGGCCCACGCGCGGACCGCCTTGGTGTCCACGCCCGAGCCCTTGGCGGAGCTCTTGCGGGCGGTCCGGCGGCGCGTGGTGGCGCCCACCCGCTGGGCGGCGTCGATATACGGGGCGATGGCCTCGCGGAAGGCCTCGGCGTTCTCGTCACTCAGGTCGATCGAGTATTCGCGACCGTCGAAGGCGAACGCGATGGTATTGGCCTCGGCGCCGAGTTCGGTGCCGTCGATATCGTCGATGTACTGGACCTGGTACTGCTGCGCCATGATTTCTCCCCTGAATTAGCCGAATGATTCGCCCGTCATTATGCACGAGTATTCACGGCGCAGGCGAAGGGAACTCGAATGGCGCAATTCGCCGATAATGGCCGCCTAATGTGAACCGGGGATATTCCCGGAATTCTCCCGATATCGCCGCGCGATCAGATCGACGATCTCCGGATGCGCGCCCAGCGGCGCCGAGGTCACGTCCCCGCCCGCGGCGGCGAGCCGGGCGGCGAAGAACCCCGGGGCCAGCAGGTGCGAGGCCACGGCCACGCGCCGGTGGCCGTCGCGGCGCAGCGCGGCCACCGCGTCCGCGACGGACGGCTCCGCGGCCGTGGCGAACGCGGGCACCACGGGGACCCCGAGCAGCCCGCCGAGCGTCCCGGCGAGCGCCGCGGTCTCCGCGCGCGAGTCCGCGTCCCGGCTCCCGGCCGCGCCCAGGACCACCGCGTCCGCCCCGAACGCCCCCACCCCGCCGGCCTCCGCGAGCCGCTGCACCAGCGCGCGCACCACCTCCGGTTCCGCCCCGAGATGCGGCGTGAGCGCCACCGGGCCTGGCGCCTCCCGCACCGCCCCACCCACATCCTCCGACACGTGGTAGCCGCGGGCGAGGAACGCCGGGACGACCACCGTCGGCACGGCGTCCGCCAGCACCCGCTGCGGGGCGGGCGACTGCACGTCCACCCAGGCGAGGCGGCACGCCGCGCCGTCGAGCCGCTTACGGGTCTCCAGCAGGAGCCGACACAACTCGCCGCGTCCCGCCCCGGAACGGGTCCCGTGGGCCACCAGAAGGAGCCGCGGCCGCCCGCCGCTCTCGCGGGCCCGCCTCGTCGTCATCCCCCGGGTCATCCCCCGAGCATGCCGGAACCGGGGCGCGGTCCGCCGAATCGCCGTGCGTTTCCGCAGCCGCTCGGCGACGATGGGGAGATGAAGAGCAGGAACCCGCGTCGTCGCCGCCCCGAGGTGACAGTGGAGAACGCGGCCGCAGTGTACGAGTTCTACGGGCCGGGCCGCCGGCGCGACGCGTTCACCCACCCCGTGCTGCGCCTCGCCGACCTGCTCTACGCGCCCGAGGTGCGGATCCCGCCCGCGGTGGAGGCCGAGATCCACCGGCTACACGAGGCCGGTGTGGGGATCATCGTGGCCGCCAACCACCCCTCGATCCACGACCCGCTCCTCCTCGCCACCGCCGTGTGGGACCGCCGTGTGCGATTCCTCTCCGACGGCACCGGGCTCACCAAGGACCCCTTGTTCCGGGGCCCGCTGCGGCCGCTGTTCGAATACACCGGCACGGTTCCCGTCTTCCGCGCCAAGAACTACCTCGACTCCCCGCCGGAATTCCACGACGACGCCTCGCGCCGCCTCATCCAGCTGTGCGTGGACCGGATCGTGGCCGGCGGCGTGGTGCTGACCTTCGTCGAGGGCACCAACTCCTCCACCGACGACCTGCGCACGCTGCGCCTGGAGTCGGTCAAGAAGGGCGTGGGGCAGATGGTCGGGGGCACCCGCGCGGCCGGCCGTCCGGTGGCGGTGGTCCCGGTGGCGATCGCCTACCAGGGCCGCGAGCACGCCAGGACCCCGCCGCGGCGGGCCGTTGTCGCGCTGGGCGCTCCGATCCTGTGGGACGAGCCGGGGCCGAGGCCGTCGATCGACCAGGTGCGCGCCGCGGTCCGCGACGGCATCGACGCCGTCCTCGACGAGGCCTGGCGACCGCGCCGCTGAGCCTGTGTTGTGCACACGGTGGAGGGGCCTCAGGCGCCGCCGTCGATGACCCCTGGCACGACCTCGGGCGAGATCCCGGCCCCGGCCAGCGTCCGCGCCTCGGCGGCCAGCGCCGGGGCGGCGACGATCCGCACCACACCGTGGCCGGTGGCGTAACGGGCGGCCACGAGCGCGGGGACGCGGGCGGCGGACACGCCCACGCCGGCCTCGACCACCTCGACGTCGTCGTCGAGCTCGGCGAGCAGCGCGGGGTCGGCGGCGCCGTCCACCACGAGCACGTCGGCGGCGTGGACGAGGCGGCGCGCCTTGACCGTGAGGAGGTCGCCGTCACCGCAACCGCCGACGAGCGCGACCCAGCCGCCGACCGGGCGCCGCCGCGCGCGCAGACCGGCGGGCGCCGTGGCGAGCGAGCGGGCGACATGCCGACCGAGACGCACGGAGCGGCGGGGGTCGCCGGAGTCGACGGCGATCCGCACGGGCCCCGACGGGGTGGTGACGGCGGTGCGCGCGGGCACGCGGGCCGAGCCCAGGGCCACGTCGCCGGCCGCTACGCACCACAGGCGCCGCGCCTCGCACAGGGCCGCGACCTCGGCGTCGACGGCCGCGTCGCCGGTGGCGGTGTGGACGAGCCACGGGGTGTCGAGGTCGGCCGGGGTGAAGGCGCGGGTTTCGACGACGACGCCGCCGCTCGCGGCGAGCTCGGCCATCGCGGGGTCGATCCGGGGGGCCACCACGCGCACGCGTGCGCCCGCCCCGAGAAAGGCCTCGGCGCGGCGGACCGAGACGGGCCCTGCGCCGACGAGCAGGACCTCGCGGCCGGCCAGCCCCACGGTCAGCGGCAGGCCGTCGAGCGCAGGGGCGGGAGAGGGCCCGGGGGCGGGTCCGGCAGCGGGCGGCGCCGGGGCGACAAGGGCGGTGGTCACAGGTGGATCCCGCACTCGGTCTTGGACGATCCCGCCCAGCGCCCGGAGCGGGGGTCGGCGCCCGGCTCCACGCGCCGGGTGCACGGCTCGCAGCCGATCGACGGGTAGCCGTCGTCGAGCAGCGGGTTGAGCAGGCAGCCGTGCTCGGCGGCGTAGGCGTGCACGCGGTCGAGGGTCCAGGCGACGAGCGGGTTGATCTTGACCATCGCGTGCTTGGCGTCCCACTCGACGATCGCAGCGCCCGCACGGTGGTCGGTGTCCACGCGGCGCACGCCGGTGATCCACGCCTCGTAGCCCGAGAGCGCGGCGTCGAGCGGCTCCACCTTGCGCAGGCGGCAGCACAACTCGGGGTCGGTCTCGAAGGGGCGCGGGCCGAGCGCGGCCTCGTGCTCGGCGCGGGAGGCGGGGCTACGCACGTCCACCACGTTCAGACCAGGAGTGGCGGCAAGGGCGTCGCGGACGCCGACCGTCTCCGGGAAGTGGTAGCCGGTGTCCAGGAAGAGCACGTCGACGCCGGGCGCGTACTGCGCGGTCATCTCGGGCACCACGGTGTTGGCCATGGAGCAGGCCACGGCGAGCGCGTCGCCGAAGGTCTCGCCGGCCCACGCCAGCACCTCGGCGGGGTCCACCTCGCCGTGACGGCCGTAGAGGCCGCGGTCGTCGAAACGGCGGGCCGCCTCGTTCGCGATCGCCTCGAGCTCATCGGCGCTGCGCCGACGGCCGGGGCCCGGGGTGAGGACGGTGCTGCGGGGCAGCAGCTCGAGGTCGACGGTCACGCGAGCACCTCCTCGTCCACGCGGTGGGCCCACTGGGCGAAGGTCTCGTCGGCCTCGCGGCTGTCGGTGTAGCGGCGGATGATGCGCTCGACGTAGTCGGCGAGGTCGGCCGAGGCGATGCGCAGGCCGCGGACCGTGCGGCCGAGGCCGCCGGACTCCTGGTCCTGCGAGGCCAGCCCGCCGCCGAGGTGCACCTGGAAGCCCGGGGTGTCGCCGTCGAGCAGCTGGCCCTTGAGGCCGATGTCGGCGGTCTGGATGCGGGCGCAGCTGTTGGGGCAACCGTTGAGATGGATGGACAGCGGCGTCTCGAGCGGGGCGTCGTCGGCGAAGCGCCGCTCCAGCTCATCGACGAGCGCCGTGGCGGTGTCCTTGGTGTCCACAAAGGCGAGCTTGCAGAACTCGATGCCTGTGCACGCCATGGTGCCGCGACGGAACGAGCTCGGGCGGGCGTAGAGGCCGACCTCGGCGAGGCCGTCGACCAGGGCCTCCACACGGTCCGGCTCCACGTCCAGCACGAGGAGCTTCTGGTGGGGGGTGAAGCGGACGCGGTGGGATCCGGCGGCCTCGGCGAGGTCGGCGACCCGCGACAGTGTCTCGCCGCCGGCGCGGCCCACGGTGAGGGCGGCGCCCACGTAACGGCGGCCGTCCTTCTGTTCGTGGACGCCCACGTGGTCGAAGTGGCCCACGGCGCGGGTGGGGGCGGGGCCGTCGGGCAGCTCGCGGCCCAGGTACTCGTCCTGCAGTACCTGGCGGAACTTTTCGGCGCCCCAGTCCTTGATGAGGAACTTCAGCCGGGCGCGGGTGCGCATACGGCGGTAGCCGTAGTCGCGGAAGATGCTCACGACGGCCGCCCACACCTCGGCGGCCTCCTCCTGGCGGACAAAGACGCCGATGCGGGTGGCGAGCTGCGGGTTGGTGGACAGACCACCGCCCACCCACAGGTCGTAGCCCACGCCGAGCTCGGGGTGCTCCACGCCGACCAGAGAGATGTCGTTGATCTCGTGGACCACGTCGAGACTCGGGTGGCCCGTGATGGCGGACTTGAACTTGCGCGGCAGGTTGGAGAACTCGGTGGTCCCGATGTACTTCTGCTTGATCTCGGCGATCACCGGGGTGGGGTCGAGGAGCTCGGCCTCGGCGACGCCGGCCACCGGGCTGCCGAGGATGACGCGCGGGCAGTCGCCGCAGGCCTCCACGGTGTCGATGCCCACCTCCTCGAGGCGCCGCCAGATCTCGGGGACGTCCTCGATGCGGATCCAGTGGTACTGGATGTTCTGCCGGTCGGAGATGTCGGCGGTACCCCGGGCGAAGTCGGTGGAGATGCCCGCCAGCACACGGAGCTGGTCGGTGGTCACCGCGCCGCCGTCGGTGCGGACGCGCATCATGAAGTACTCGTCCTGGAGTTCGTCCGCCTCGAGTTTGGAGGTCCGGGTGCCGTCCAGCCCCTGCTTGCGCTGGGTGTAGAGCCCCCACCACCGCATCCGACCGGACAGGTCGTCCGGCGGGATCGAGCCGAAGCCCTCCTTGGAGTACGTGTCGAGGATCCGCTGGCGCACGTTGAGCGCGTCGTCCTCGAGCTTGAACGCCTCGTTGTGGTTGAGCGTGAGCTTGCCGTCGACCTTCCACTGGCCCTGCGGCTTGGCAGCGCGCGCGGGACGGGCGGGACGGGTAGCGGTGTCGGTCATGGTCGCGAGAGTAGCGGCAAACAGACCAGTCTGTCTACTCCCCCGGTTCGCGCCCACCGCCGGCGGCACCACACCTTGTCGGGGGGAAGCTCCCCTCCCGCGCCGCGAACGCGTGGACACGCGGGCGCGGTCCGCCTACTCTGACATGCGAGGACATAGGCCGACCCCCCTTCGGCCTCCTCCCGACGGGCGCCCCGCCCTCGAGCCGCCCCCCCGGCTCGGGCGAGGCGCCCGTCCTCGTCGACAAGGACACGGCATGTTCTCCGACTTCTGGGCTCCAGCTTGCGCTACAACCCGCAGAACTCCAGCCAGGAGTCGACCTCCCGCCGGGCCTGCTCGCGCCCCAGCACATAGGCCTCGGCGAGGCGGTCGACCCTGCGCTCATAGCTGCGGATCATGGTCCGCTCCGGGCGGAACACCACCGCGACGCCGGCCTCCTCCAGCTCCTCGATCTCGTCAAGGGTCTCGTTGTAGAGCACCCAGCGGCGCAGGAGTGCCTCGCCCACCGCCGGGAAGCGGCGGAAGTACGACCGGTAGAAGGGCGTGAGCCGGCGCGGCGGCACCTTGCGGTAGCCGCGCTGCTGGGTGAGGACGACGAGGAAGCGCTCGTAACCCTCCTTCCGCGCGGCGGAGAGCGGGATCCCCCCGTCCTGCCCCAGGGCCCCGTCGACGTAGTACTCGCCGTCTATGAGCACCGGCGGCATCCACACCGGCATGGTCGACGACGAGCGCACCATCCGCATGAGGTCGCCCATCGTCGCCGCGTCCTCGTCGGTCCAGAACACGGTGGCGCCGTCGGAGCACCGGAACGTCCCGATGCGGGCGGTGGTCGCACTGGACCGGTAGGTCTCGAAGTCGAACGGCAGGGCCTGGTGGGGCAGGCCGGTCTGCTCGTAGATGTACTCGGCGTTGAACAGGCCCTTGCCGCGGGCGAAGCTGCGCCAGTCGCCGAAGTTGGGGTCGGCGGCCAGTTCTACGAAGCTGTTGCGCGCCCGGGCGCCGTCGCGGGAGAGGTAGTTGGCCACGTGCGTGGCCCCCGCCGAGATGCCCGCGGCGAGTCCGCCGTGGATGCCCGCCTCGAGCAGCGTCTCGACCACCCCCGCCGAGTGGACGGCACGCATCCCGCCGCCCTCGAAGAGGACGGCGATGTCGGGGGCGGTGGGGGCGAACTCGGTCACTCCCCCACCCTAGGTCGCGCCACGCGTGGACCGGCGATCCGTTACCGTGCTCCTGTGACCGCTCTCACAGAATTTGTCGCCTCCGTCAACGACGTCTACTGGTACCTGGTGATCGCCCTGTTGGTGATCGCCGGCCTCTGGTTCTCGCTCACCACGCTGATCGTGCAGATCCGGATGTTCCCGGAGATGCTCAAGACGATCGCGGAGAAACCCTCGGAGATCGAGGAGGGCAAGAAGGGCATCTCCGCCTTCCGCGCCTTCACCGTCTCCGCGGCCTCGCGAGTGGGTACCGGCAACGTCGCCGGCGTCGCCATCGCGATCACCGTCGGCGGCCCCGGCGCGGTGTTCTGGATGTGGCTGCTCGCGATCGTGGGCGGCGCCACCGCGTTCGTCGAGTCCACCCTCGCGCAGCTCTACAAGGTCAGAGGCAAGGACTCGTACGTGGGCGGCCCGGCCTACTACATCCGCGACGGGCTGGGCTGGAAACCGGTCGCTGTCGCCTTCGCCGTGATCATCACGGTGACCTACGGCTTCGTCTTCAACGCCGTCCAGGCCAACTCCATCTCGCAGTCGGTCCGCAACCAGTTCAGCCTCGGCGAGGGCACGGGGCCGGGGCTGGCCATCGGCCTGATCCTCGCCGTCATCGTCGGCGCCGTGATCTTCGGCGGCATCCGGCGTCTGTCGGCGGTCACCGAGATCATCGTGCCGCTCATGGCGATGGCCTACGTCGTGGTGGCGCTCATCGTGGTGGCGATCAACATCTCCGAGGTCCCCGAGATGATCTCGCTCATCGTGGGCCACGCGCTCGGCCTCCGCGAGGTGGCCGGCGCGGCCCTCGGCGCGGCGATCATGCAGGGCATGCGCCGCGGCCTGTTCTCCAACGAGGCCGGCATGGGCTCGGTGCCCAACGCCGCCGCCACCGCCTCGGTCTCGCACCCCGTCAAGCAGGGCCTGGTCCAGGCGCTCGGCGTCTACTTCGACACGCTCATCGTCTGCTCGGCCACCGCGTTCATCATCCTGCTGGCCAACCCGGAGTTCGGCGGGGACCGCGAGGGCATCACGCTCACCCAGGACTCGCTCGCCGGGCAGGTGGGCGCGTGGGGCGTCCCGTTCCTCACCGTCGTCATCTTCTTCCTGGCGTTCTCCTCGATCCTCGGCAACTCGTACTACAGCGAGGCCAACATCACCTTCCTGCGCGAGTCCAAGGCCGCCCTCACCGTCTTCCGTAGCCTCGTGCTGCTCGCGGTGATCGGCGGCTGCCTCGGGTCGGTGGACCTCATCTGGAACCTCGCCGACCTGTTCATGGGCTTCATGGCCACCATCAACCTCATCGCGATCATTCCGCTCGGCGGGCTGGCGGTGGCGCTGCTGCGGCACTACCTGCAGCAGAAGGCCAGGGGCCACAACCCGGTGTTCCACCGCGACGACCTGCCCCGGGCCAGGAACGTCTCCGCGTGGGACGGCTCGGACCCCATGACGCACCAGCACGTCGCCGACGAAGCACGAGACGTGAGCCCGGGGGAATGACCGCGGCCCCCTCTCGTCGGTTCGCAGCCCTGCCCAAGGCACACCTGCACGTGCACCTCGAGGCAGCGGTACGCGAGTCCACGCTGCGGCAGTGGTGTGACGACGACGAGGTACCCGTCCCTCCCCTGGTGACCTACCCCGACTTCACCGAGTTCCTCGACGCGTACGGCCTGCTCATCGCCCTGCTGCGCACGCCGGAGCGGATCGAGCGGCTGCTCGACGAGGTGGTGGCCGACGCCGCCGCCCAGGGCGTGGTGGCGCTGGAGTTCGCCACCATCCCCGAACGGTCCGCCGCGTTCCCCGGCGGCGCGACCGCGGCCGACGCGGCGCTCGAGTGCCTGCTCTCCGCCGCCGCGGACGCCGGGCGGCGGCACGGGGTCTGGACCGGGGCGATCGTGAGCATCGACCGCAGCGCCGGACCCGAGCACGCCCTGGAGTCCGCGCGCCTCGCGGCGCGCTGGGCCGACAGCGGCGTCGTGGCCCTGGGGCTGGTGGCCGACGAACGCGGGCACCCCGTCTCCGGCGCGGCGGAGGCCTTCGCCGTGGCCCGGGACGCCGGCCTCGGGGTGGTGCCGCACGCCGGCGAACTGGCCGGGCCCGCGGAGGTGTGCGCGGCCCTCGGGCTGGGCGCCGACCGCATCCAACACGGCGTCCGCGCCGTGGAGGACCCCGCCGTGCTCGAACTGCTCGCCGAGCGTGGGGTGTGCCTCGACGTGTGCCCCACCTCGAACGTCGTCCTGGGTGTCTACCCCTCGCTCGGGGAGCACCCGCTTCCTCACCTGCTCGACGCCGGAGTGCGCTGCTCGCTCGGGGCCGACGACCCCGTGCTCTTCGGCGTGGACGTGGTCGAGGAGTACGCGCGCGCCCACGAGCAGATGGGCCTGTCCGAGGCCCGCCTGACCGAGGTGGCCCGCGCGTCGCTGGAGGTCTCGTTCGCCCCCGCGGACGTCACCGCTCCGGCGCTCACCGCGCTCGCGCAGTGGGCGTCCGCCACCGACCCGCCCGTCTGACGATCCGCACGCCCCGGCCGGTCAGGGCGGTGTCAGCACTCGCCGGCAGGCAGCTCCCCGAGTTCGGCGGCCACGGTGTCGGCGATCTGCGAGAGCAGGGCGGTGCCACCGCCGAAGTCTCCCCCGTAGGCGGCCACGGCCACGGCGACCCGGCCGTTCGGGGTCGGGAGCAGCCCGAACTGGCGGACGAGGTACCCGCTGCCGTCGGCCGTCGGCCCCCAGCCGCCCTTGAAGGCCGCGCCCGGGATGCCGCCGAGGCCCCAGCGCTGCGACGGATCGATGCGGGTCATGGGCCCGAGCACGAGCGGGCCGTCCGCGAGGCACGCCAGACCCGCCCCGAAGCGGGCCTGCCCGGTGAGCGGCCACACGGTCTGGCCGAAGATGCTGTACCCGGGGCGCAGGCGCTCGGATGGGACCACGGTGCCGGGGTCGCCGGCCTCGGCGAGGACCGCACCGACGGCGGCCGCCGCGCCAGCGCCGCCGCCCAGCGCGGCCCAGAGGGTCTCCGCCGCGTCGTTGTCGGAGACCGTCAGTGCGCGATCGGCCGCGGGGCCCAGGTCGGGGGAGGCCCGCAGCGTGGCGAGGGCCAGCGGCACCTTGATCGTGGACCAGGCGACGTCCGACGTGAGGTCGCCGCCGACCAGGGGTTCCTGCGCCGAGCCCACCGGCGCCACGGCCACTCCCGTCCCCGCTGGCAGGGACGCCACGATCCGGTCGAACGCCTCGCGGCCCGCGTCCGGCCGGGCCTCGGCCGGCGGCTGCTCCTCCTGGGGCGGCTGCTGGTCCCCGGCGTCACCGGTCCCGCCCTGGACCGGTGCATCGACGACCGTGGTCACCGTCGTCGTCGGGCCCGTGACCTCCACCCCCTCCGGTCCGCACCCCGCCGTGACGACGACGAGCGCGGTCAACCCCGCGAACAGGCGCCTCTGCGCCCGTGCCCGACCCGCCACTCCCGTAGAGCCCGCCATGTCAGTAGAGGTAGACGACGGCGTTGTTACCGCCCCGGCAGACCACGAACTCGTCGGTGCCGGTGCAGCGCATGGTGTAGGTCAGCCCCGTGACGGGGCTGAACGCCTCGATCGTCGCCGACTCCCCGCGGTTACCGGCGGCCATATACTCCCCGCGGACCGAGAGCGCGAACTGGCACGTCGTGACGTCGGTTCCCCGACCGACTCGCGGGAAGAGATCCTCGCGGGTGTCCACGCACTCCTCGAGGACCGAGGCCGGTCGCGGCGCCCGGCTCGTCGTGGTGGGGCTGGTCGACCGCGTGGTGGGGCTGGTCGGCCGCGTGGAGGTGGCCGGGGCGTCGGTCTCGACCGGCGCGGTCGAGGTGATCGTCACCACCTGGCCGTCGTCGGCGCCGACGGACCCGCCCTCACTGCCCGGTCGCAGCAGCAGAAAGGCCGCGACGCCGACCACCAGCAGGAGCGCCACCACGACCGCCACCACCGCGATCACACTGCCGTGGCCGCCACCACCGGACCCCTGGTCGTAGCCGGCCCAGTCGTCACCGCCCGGTGGGGGGCCGTAGCCGCCCTGCTGCGGGTAGCCGCCCTGGTAGCCGCCGTGCCACTGGTCGGGGCCACCCTGTCGGGGGTAACCGCCCTGGCCCGGCACCTCCCCCATGCGCTGGGTCCAGTCGGCCCCACCGCCGTACTCCGGGTCCCACCCCGACCCGCCCCACGCACGGTCGCCGTCGCCCTGTCCTGGATACATGTCCACCTCTCCGGGTCCGGGCGCCTCGCCGTCGCGGGGCCCGGTCATGAACAGACTCCCACATTCATTTCGGGAGGCCTTAGAATCGGTGGCTGATGCGCACATCGTGAACAGCCGTCCGGAACAGGTACGGCGGAGGGGGAACATCCCAGATGACCGAAGGCGACAAGCCCGTCGACCCGGGCCCGGGTGATCCCACCGCGAGACTGCCCCGGTCCGAACACCCCGGGCAGGGCGTCTACGACCCGCAGCAGGGTGGCTACGGCCAGCACGGGGGTTACGGCCAGCAGGGGCAGTACCCCCAGGGCGGTGGCTACCCCCAGGGCGGCTACGGCCAGGGCGGCTACGGCCAGCAGGGGGGCTACGACCAGGGGCAGTACGGCCCCGGCCACCAGGGGACCGGCCAGCAGATGATGTCCACGGCCGCGAACTTCGCCGGCCAGACCGCCAAGCGGGTCCAGTCCATGCCGTGGCAGGAGCGCGTCATGCGGCTACCCGGCGTCTTCGCCGTCGTCGCGGGCTTCCTCGCCCTCCTGAGCTGCCTGTTCCCGTGGTGGTCGATGTTCCAGCGGGACAGCAGCGGAGTCTACGAGTACTCGATCGCCCCGTTCCGCGGCCTGCGGGTGTCGTCCGCCAACCGGTTCGGCGACATCGCCGCGCTCAACACTTTCTCACGTGACGAGCTCGACACCTTCCGCTCCATCACCATCACCATCGGGTCGGTGCTGCTCATCGCCGCGCTGTGCCTCATCATCGGCGGGGTCCTCGTGGCCCTGGCCCGGACCCAGGTCGTCGCGATCACCCTGGTCGTGTTGGGCGCCGTCCTCCTCGGGTACGCCCGCGTCCCCTCGCAGATCGTCGGGAACTTCGTGGAGGCGGCATCCGACGCGACGTCGATGCTCTCCACCGAGTTCGGCATCATCGGGGAACTCGCGGCGTCGGCACTGCCCGAGGCGCGATTCGGTCTGGGTCTGTCCACCGCCGCGCTGGTGCTCGCCACGATCGGCATCCTCATCTTTGTGGGGATGATCGCGTACCGGGAGACGATTCGTACCAGGAGGTGGATGGCATGACCGGCCCCCAGGATCACCAGGGACAGCCGCACCCGACCGGACCGTCGAACGAGCGCGCCGACCAGTGGTACCCGTCGGGCGACGGCGCGCAGGCCGGTCCGCAGTCCGGCTATCCCCAGCAGGGACAGGGTCCCGGTGGCTACGGTCCCGGCGGTTACGGCCCCCAGGGCCAGCAGGGGCCGGGTGGCTTCGGTCCCGGCGGTTACGGACCCCAGGGCCAGCAGGGTCCCGGCGGCTACGGACCGCAGGGGCCCGGCGGTTACGGCCAGGGGCCGGGCGGCTACGGACCGCAGGGGCCGCAGGGTCCCCTGGGGCCCGGCGGTTACGGGCCCCAGGGTCCGCAGCGACCCCGGCGGCAGGGACCGGGCGTGGGCTCCCGCCTTCTCGCCTTCCTCAGACGTGACCCCGTCGCCCTCGGCGCCGCGATCGTCACGCTGGTGTCGAGCCTGCTCCTGCTCATCGCCCGCTCGCTCGGGTGGTTCGTCGACCGGTCGTTCGACGTGGTCGACGGCAAGGTGAGCGTCTCCGCCACCGGCTCGCTGGGGATCGACTCGGCCGTCGAGCGGATGCTCTCCGCCTCCGAGGCCACCGAGCTGAGCTTCCTCGAGCTGATGTTCACCGCGATGCTTCAGCCCGTCGGGTCGATGCTGCTGCTCTCCGCCCTGCTCGTCTTTGTGGGCGGACTGCTCATGCTCACCACGGCGCGCCGGCTCGGCGCGTCGTTCGCGCTACTCGGTGTGATCCCGCAGATCCTCGTCGTGGCGATCGGCGCGATCGCCGCGGCGGTGATGACCGACGACAGCCCGGGCTCGGACTCGTCCTCCTCCCCACTCGGGGACGACAGCGTGAGCATGGGCGCCGGAGCGATTATGACCGGCATCGTCTACCTGCTGATCATCGGCGCCGCGGTCGTGGCCGCGATGCGGACCACCGAGCGGCCCCGCTCCGCCGTCATGGCCTCCGGGCCGGGCGGTGGCCCCGGCGGCGGTGGCCCGTCCGGCCCGATCGGCGGGCAGGGCGGCGGACCGTCCGGCGGACGCGGATACGGCGCAGACACCCAGGGGATGCCCCCGCAGGGCGCCCCGGGCGCGGGCCACTCGGACGACACCTACCGGTCGCCCGGCGACGAGCACCGCTCGTCGTAGCCGGCCCCGGCTAGCCGAAGTAGCCGTCGGCCCAGGCGGTGCTTCCGCAGATCGTGTCGCCCTCGGCCTGCATGTGGCGGCGCCATACGGCGTCGTTGCACGCGAGCTCGCCGTTGAAGCCGGGCTCGCCCGGCAGGCCCGGCGGCGGCACGGGTCCCGCCGGGGCCGGCGGCGCACCGCCCTCCCCGGGGGCGTCCTCCGGAGTGCCGCCCTCCGGCGCGACGGCGCCCGGGTCCGCGGCGTCCGGGATGGGCTCGGGTGCCGGGCACTGCCCGGCCTCGTCGCGGATCCGGTCGAGCTCCTCGGGCAGTCGCGGATCACCGGCGTAGTCGCGCTGCTCCACGCACGGCGCCACCGGCGCGGGTGGCGCGTCGATCTCGGGCGGGTCCGGTTCGCGGGACGCGGTGGTGGCGCTCGTCGTCGTCGCCGGCTCCTCCCCCACCTCGATGTTCCCGCAGCCCGTCACCAGCAGCGCGCTCGCCGCCACCACGGCGGCGAGCCGCGCCGCACCCCTTTGTCGGCTCATGCCCTCCCCCTCTCGCGGATCTGCGGCAGCACACGGTCGGCGAGCAACCGCATCGACTCCCAGCCTGCCGCGATCGGGAGTCCGCCACACAGGGGATGGCACGAGAGCAGGCCGAGATCGCCGGTGCGGACCCGCGACACCAGCTCGTCCGGGGTGGCCACGAGGTAGACTCCCTCGGCTCGCAGGTCCTCGACGGTGGCGGCATCGCTGTGGACGAAGCTGCTGCGACCGGTACCGCTGCGGTCGCCCGGGTGGCGAGCGTCCTGCCAGGCGCGGTAACCGCGCGCGTCGGCGAGGAGGTGGCGGCCGTGCTCGGCCCAGAACGCGTCCGGGTCCTCGGCGCAGAACACCGTGGCGGGGCCGGGGATCGGTGCGACGACGAGGCCCGGCTCGTGCCCGTGGGCCCGGCACTCGGCGCGGTAGAGCCGGGTGAGCTCGGGGTCGTCCACCTGCGGCTGGTAGTGCATGCCGAGCCGTCCCGCCCGCCGTGCCGCCGGGCTCCCCCCGCCGAGGAACACCAGCGGGTGCGGGTCCGAGAACGGCAGCGGGTGGGCCGACATCCGCGTCGAGCCGTCCGCCGGGTCCGTGCCCACGGGCTCGCCCCGCCACACCGCGAGCATCGTGCGCAGCTGCTCCTCGAGGCGGGCGCCGCGGCGCGACCACTCGCGCGAGTGCAGCGCGTACTCGACGGGCCGGTAGCCCAGGCCGAACGTGTAGCTCACCCGGCCGGATGCCACGTGGTCGAGCACCGCGATGTCCTCGGCGAGTCGGACCGGGTCGTACAGCGGCGCGATGAGCGCCCACACCGCGATCTGGATCCGCTCGGTCACCGCCGCGATGGCCGAGGCCGCGATGAGCGGGGAGGGCAGGTACCCGTCCGGAGAGCCGTGGTGCTCGGAGACGTTGATCGCGTGGTGGCCCGTCTCATCGGCGAACCGCGCCATGTCGAGTGCGGCCCGGTAGCGGTCGCGGCGCTGATCGGCCGACGCGTAGGGCGCGCGGAAGTCGAAGCGGGTGACGACGTAGACCATCGCCTGCCCTCAGCTGCCCGCGGCCGCGTCGCTCAGAACCGTGTAGGCGGTGCCCCGCTCCTCGCGCTCCCACCAGGTGTCGGCGGCGGCGTCCACGCCCTCCCGGATGAGCTCGCGTTTGAGGATCTTGTTGGTGGCGGTGGTGGGCAGCGCGTCCGTGACGCGGACCCAGCGCGGCCACGCCTTGGTGGACAGGTCCGGCTGGGAGCCGAGGAACTCCTCGAAGGCGTCGGGGTCGAGTTCCGCGTCGTGGCGCGGCACGATCGCGGCGGCCAGCTGGTCGCCCACCCCGCGCGGGTCCGGCAGGCCGTACACGGCCACCCGCGAGAGGCCGGGGTGGCGCAGGAGGATCTCCTCGACGATGCCGGTGGCCATGTTCTCGCCGTCGACGCGCAGCCAGTCTCCGCTGCGGCCGGCCATGTAGACGTAGCCCTGATCGTCGCGGTACGCCAGGTCGCCGGACCAGTACATGCCGTCGCGCATGCGGTCTCCGGTGGCGCGCTCGTCGTTGTAGTAGCCGGCGAAGAACCCGGCGCCCTCGGTGTTGACGAGCTCGCCCACGCATTCGTCGAGGTTCGTCACCGCCCCGGTGTCGTCGAACACGGCCCGCGGGCACTCTTCACCCGTAGCGGGGTCGTAGACGGCGACGCCGGGGAACGGCTCACCGATCGACTCCAGCGGGGAGTCCTCGGTGCGCGTGATGATGATCGCCAGCTCCGTGGACCCGTACGCATCCCACACCCGGCAGCCGAAGCGCTCGGCGAACGCCGGGATGTCCTTGGCCGCGGCCTCGTTGCCGAAGGCCGCGCGCAGGGTTGTCTCGGCGTCGTCCGGCCGCTCCGGGGTGTCGAGGATGTAGGCCAGGGGCTTGCCCACGTAGTTCATGTACGTCGCGCCGTACCGCCGGATGTCGTCGCCGAACCGTGCCGCGCTGAACCGGCGCGCGAGCGCCATGGTGCCGCCCACCGCGATCGCCGGCGAGAAGCCGCCCATGATCGCGTTGGAGTGGAACAGCGGCATCGACAGGTAGAACACGTCGTCCGGCCCCAGGCCGAAGTTCGGCGCCAGCATCTCGCCGGACATGGTGACGGTGACGTTGCCGACCCGGACCGCCTTGGGGTCGCCCGACGTGCCGGAGGTGAAGATGAGCATGAACGGGTCGCCGGCGTCGACCGCCGGCGGGTCCTCCGGGGGCTCCGCCGCCTCGACCACCGACGCCCACTCTGCCGAGTCGGTGTCGATCACCCGGACGTCCCCCAGGTCCAGCCCGTCGAGCAGCGGCGTGAACTGCGACTCGGTGAGCAGCACCTGGCAGTCCGCCTTACGGACGTCGCGGGCCAGGCCCTCGCCCCGGCGGGTGGCGTTGATCCCGACGGTGACGTAACCGCCCAGCGCGCCGGCCGCCAGCGCGTAGAGCATCTCCGGGGTGTTCTCCATCAGCGTGCCCACGTGCCGCGGGCGCGCGCCGTCGAGCATCGGGGCGACCGCCCCCGCGCGCCGATCGGCGCCCGCCACGTAGTCCCGCCAGCTGATCGTGGTGTCCTCGTAGCGGATCGCGGGCGCGTCCGAGTCGGCGTGGCGGCGGAGCTGTTCGCGGACGGTGTCGGCCATCGTGGTGGGTCCTTCGCGCAGGCAGGCAGAGCGTGTTGTGACCTGGACCATACCGAGCGGGGCCGACGGATGCCTGGAAGATCGAAACGGCGTCGAACCCGACAGTGACCCCTCCGGAGCGACCAGTTCTGCACCATGCAGGAGTCCGGAGACCACTCGAGCCAGGAGGCTCTGGGGGCGGTGGCGCATTCCCACCGGGCCTGCAGCGTGCGTACAGGCAGTTGCCAGGTACGGCCGTCAGATTAGTGCTCACACCCACCGAAGGCTACGAGCTAGGAGTAAGCACTATGAGCCACGTTCCAGAAGTTGACCGGACCCCGGATGGGCCGGTGTACGAGGGCCGTCCGCTGGCCCGCCCGGACGATGAACTGGTCGATCAGGGCGCGGGTTTCGACGCCAGGACTCTGGTCACCCGTCGACGGATGCTGGGTCTGGTCGGAGCGGGGGTCGGTGCGGTCACCCTCGCCGCCTGCTATCCGGGCAGTTCCAGCTCGGCTGGTGCCGGTTCGAGCAACGCAGGTTCGGCGTCTGGTTCCACGACCACCGCCGCCTCCGGGGCCTCGATCGCTGAGATCCCGGAGGAGACCAACGGCCCGTACCCGGCTGATGGCACCAACGGTGTCAACGTGTTGCAGGAGTCGGGAATCGTGCGCAGTGATCTGACTTCCAGCCTCGACGGTGGAACGACCGTCGAGGGCGTGCCGTTCGAGTTGACGTTAGTCGTCACTGACATGGCCAACGGTAACGTCCCCTTCGAGGGTGCGGCGGTCTACGCGTGGCAGTGTGACGCCCAGGGCCTGTACTCGATGTATTCCCAGGGTGCTGAGGACGAGACGTACCTACGCGGCATCCAGGTCGCTGACGCCAATGGCGAGTTGACCTTCACGACCATCGTTCCGGGCTGCTACGCGGGCCGATGGACCCACATCCACTTCGAGGTCTACCCCGACGAGCAGTCCGCGACCGAGGTGGCCAACGTCATCGCGACATCCCAGCTGGCCTTCCCCCCGGACATGCTCACTGACGTCTACGCACTCGATGCCTACACCGGTTCCGCCGAGAATCTCGCCGGCGTGGGCACCGCGATCGCTGATGACGGCATCTTCGCCGAGGGCGACTGGAACCTTCAGGTGCCCACCATCACCGGTGACATCACGTCCGGGTACGTCGGCAGATTGGCCGTCGGCGTCGACACCACGACCGAAGCCACCGGCGGCGGTAGTGGTGGCGGCGGGATGCCGCCCGGTGGCGGTGGCGGGATGCCGCCCGGTGGCGGTGGCGGGATGCCGCCCGGTGGTGGCGGCGGGATGCCGCCAAACGGTGGCCCGCCGAGCAACTGATCACCCCGCCACCACGGCGGCACACCCCGCTCGATCTGTCTGTCTACCTCTAGGAGTTACACCATGTTGCACAATCTCACGGGCTGGCACGCCCTGGTCATCCTGGCCATCATCCTTCTCGTGTTCGGGGCGTCGAAGCTTCCGGCGCTGGCCAAGAGCGTCGGCCAGTCGATGCGGATCCTCAAGAAGGAAGTCCGCGACGGGGCCGACCCGGCCACGACGCCGTCTGCCGGCACCATGACCCCGGCAGTGGCAGAGGCCACGGAGCACCGGCCCGCGTCGGCCACTGGCCGCCCGGAGCTGAACCCGGTCAGCAGGGCATCATGACCGCCGCCACCGCCGCACGGGGAACGATGCTTCTCTCCGACCATGTCCGAGAAATGCGCACCCGCGCCGTCCGCGCGGCGGTGGCATTGCTCGTCGGCATCCTCGCCGGCTATCTGCTCTCCGACCAGATCCTCGACGTGCTGCGATCCCCGATCGATGAGATCGCCCACTACCGGCAGGCCAGCCTGAACTACGACACGGTGACCGGCGCGTTCGACCTCAAACTCAAAATCGCCCTCTTCACAGGTGTGCTGCTGGCGAGCCCGGTGTGGCTCGTCGAGGCCTTCGGGTTCGCGATGCCCGGGATGACCGCGAGGGAGAAAAAGTACACCGTCGGATTCGCGCTGAGCGGGATCTCCCTGTTCGCCGCCGGAGTCACGTTCGGATTCCTGCTGTTCCCGCAGATGGTGCGGTTGCTGGCCGGATTGTCCTCCACCGAGGACGCCACCATCTTGACCGCCACCTACTACGTGGACTTCGTGATGAAGATCGTGCTGGCGACCGGAGTGGCATTCGTACTGCCCGTCTTTGTCGTCCTGCTCAACTTCCTCGATCTGGTCTCGGCGAAGACCATCCGACGCAGCTGGCGTGTCATCGTCGTCGGAATCGCGCTGTTCAGCGCACTGGTGACCCCGGCCGCCGACGTGCTGTCGATGTTCCTGGTCGCGGTCCCCATGTCCATACTGTTCGCCGGCGCGCTGGCGATCACCCAGATACGGGACAGCCGGGCGCACCGCCGAGCCGCCGCCGCTGAAACCGCCACCCTGTCGGCGGAAAGGCAAGGAAATGCACAATGTTCGGTCTGACATTCGAGAAACTACTGGTAATCGCGATCATCGCCGGGGTCGTCCTCGGCCCCCACAATCTGCCGATCTACGCGCAGAAACTCGCCGAGACCATCCGCGCGCTGCGGGCCTTTATCGACACGACCCGCACAACCGCCGAGAAAGAAATGGGCATACCCCTGCAACGGGCCGACTGGCAAGCGCTGAACCTGCGGCAATACGACCCCCGCCAGATCGTGCGCGAGGCGCTCGATGAACCAGGCAACACCGCGAACCCGACCGAAGCG
Source organism: Dietzia sp. 179-F 9C3 NHS (assembly GCF_045369825.1). Taxonomy (NCBI): domain Bacteria; kingdom Bacillati; phylum Actinomycetota; class Actinomycetes; order Mycobacteriales; family Dietziaceae; genus Dietzia; species Dietzia sp. 179-F 9C3 NHS. The sequence goes on along the minus strand of NZ_JBIQES010000004.1, from coordinate 28,189 downwards.
GACACGGACAACAGCACCGTGGCAGCGCCTGCCGACACTGGAACCGACCTGGCCGAGCAAGCACGCCACGTACGCCCCGGCCAGAAATTCATCACCACCGGATCAGCAGCCCACCCGCTTCGCCTACCCATCGACTCACTCCCACACGACGACCCCCGACGAATCGCCGCACGCGCCACAACCACGGTGAACACTCCGGAACACGTCTGAGCGCCGATCCTCCCGGCCGGGTTCGGAGACCAGTTCTCGACCGCGGCCCCCGACGTCGTCCCTCGCGACGGCCGGAGAACCCGGGAGGAGTTCAACCGCCCGTGTCGTACCCGTGGTGTCTACTGAGGGCGTGGGAGAGCGAGGCCCCGATCCGCGAGGACTCCCGGCCCCGCGCCCACGACCCGGCGGCGTTGCTCCGGCGCCGGTTCCCCTCCACTCCAGAAGGAGTGAGCCATGCCCATCACATGGACACCCACGATCGACCGCGCGCTCGCGGTCGCGGCCCGCTGCCACGAGGGCCAGACCCGCAAGGACGACCCCACGCCGTACATCGTGCACCCGGTGGCGGTGGCGATGATCGTCTCCGACTTCACCAACGACGAGGACGTCATGGTGGCGGCCATCCTGCACGACGTGCTCGAGGACGTGCCGCCGAGCGTCTACTCGGCCGGCGACATGACGGCCGAGTTCGGTGCGCGCGTCACCGAACTCGTGCGCGGCGTCTCCGAGGAGAAGACGGCAGGCGAGGAGACGCCGCCGTGGCGCGTCCGCAAGGAGGGCTACCTTCGCGCCCTCGCCGAGGATTCGGAGGAGTGCCTGCTCATCTCGGCTGCGGACAAGATCCACAACCTGCGCTCCATGGTCGCCGCGCATGGCCGACTCGGCGACGGGATGTGGGACGTGTTCAACGCCGGTCCGGCGGAGAAGCTGTGGTTCTACGGCGCCATCGCGGACACGGTCGGCCAGCGGTTGGGCGACTGCGAGGTGTCGCGGCAGCTGCGGGCCGCGGTCGACGAGGTCGCGGCGCTCGCGCCGGAGGGAGGCGCGTCCCATGGGTAGGTGGACCCTCCCCGGCCCGGACTGGTCGGCGCTCGGCGTGGCCGACGACCCGTGGGAGCCGTTCGCGGAGGCGCTCCGCCGCCATCTCCGCAGGCCGGGAGCGGTCGGCACCATGCAGTTCACGGCGCCCCGCGATGCGGCCGGCAACGCGGACCACTGCACAGTGCAGATCGCGGCGGACGCCTCACACGCCTGGATCACCTACCGCCGCGCCGGCAGCGATCTGTGCGAGGAACTCCTGGCCCAGGGCCCGCCCAGCGAGCCCGGGCCGCTGGCCGTGACCGTCGTCGCCACCTGCCGGGAGCGCATGGGCGTGCCACACCCACAGCTGCTCACGCTGCGCTGCCAGGGATTCGTCGGCCAGTTCGCCAGCAGTCTCGGCCTCCCCCGGGCCGGCGCCGTCCCCCTCGGCAACGACCCCGCGGACCCCACCGACGAGGTGGACACCGCGATCGAGGTGGACGGTCCGGAGGACGTGCGCGACCGGTTCGCGGAGATCATCGAGCGGGTCACCGGACAGGAGCCCGAGGTCACCGCGGACGGCGACCTCGTCGTCGACCACGTGGGCCGGCCCGTCCACGTCTCCTTCGACGAGGACACCCCCACCGTCCGGATCCGGGCCTGGGTTGTCCGTGGGGTGCGCTCACGCGAGGCGACCGCGGTCGAGATCGCCAGGCGCAACCGGGACGAGGAGTGGACGCAGTGGGTCCTCGTGGGCCGGCATGTCGAGCAACGCACCATCCTGTCGGCGGGGCCGTTCGTCCCCCGCACCATGCAGTTCCACCTCGAGCGGTTCCTCTATACGTTCGCCGACACCTGCGACGACATCGCGAGGCGGCTCGGGTAGCCGGGGCGGCGGGGGCCGGCGGACCTAGAGCGCCGGGAACTCTGCCTTGATCCGCAACAACGTCTTGGCCTGGGTCCGCCCCTCCAGTCCCAGGACGAGGCCGGCGTTCTTGAGCCGCCGCGCGAGGTCGGAATCGGCGGCGAACTCGGATTCGCTCTCGATGGTGATCTCCACCCGGCGGCCGCCGTTGAGCAGCACCGACTCCTTGGCAGCATCCAGGCCCGGGATGTTCGTCCACCGGATCGGCCCCGGGTCGCGCGGCGCCGCGCCGGTGCCGGAGAACGAGTAGTCGAAGTCCGTGCTCTGGGTGCGCGTGACCTTGCCCCAGCCGGCCACCTGGCCCACGCCGACCCGGGCGGCCACCGCGTTGCGGCGCGCACTGTAGGTGGCGCACTCGATCTCGCAGGCACCCAGCGTGTTCATCACCCGTAGAGCCTCCTCGAAGCGCTGCCGCAGGCTCCACGCGTCGTACTGGCCGAACGGCACGAGCAGCGACCGGCCCTCGATGGGCGCCTGCACGTACACCACGCGGGGAACGATCTCGCCCTCGATCACGCTGTAGTTGGCCCGCACCTGCATGGGCCGTTGGATCACATCGGTGAGCAGACCGCGCTTGTCGGTGACGGGCGCGGTCTCGTAGAAGGAGACGAGCTGACTCACGGGCGGCCTCGCTGATCGGGGTGACGTGCGTTGCCCAGGCTAGCCGTGCTGGACGACCCGCCGATCACCTCGTCCAGTATTCGAGCATGGCCTGATCCGAGATCTCCCGGCCGCGCTCGTAGATCACCATGCGCTGGGAGGTGATCACGTACTCCACGCCCTGGTTTCGCACGGTCGCCGAGTTCCCGTAGACCTCCGGGTCGTCGACCTCCACCCCCAGACCGCCCGAGGACCCGCGGTAGTAGTAGCGGCCGTTGTCCGGATTGATGCAGATCGAGAATCGCGACCGGGTGGTACGCCCGATCATGGCCGCCGGGTCGCCCGCGTTGCACCGGGCATTTCGGTCGCTGATCCATCCCGAGCGGTCGGCGCCGGCCGGGTAGGAGTCCGACGGCGTCGAGGTCGTGAGCCGGGAGGTGGTGGTCTGCGTCCGCGTCGTGGTGCGGGTGACGGTGGTGGTCTGCTGCCGGGACGTGGTCGGCGGGGTGGACCACGCCGGCGCATCCGACGTCGGGGGCGCGGCGACCGGGCTCCCGGAACCACCGGAATCGACGGCGAGGTAGACGATCACCCCGAGGAGCGCCGCCGCGAGAACCGCCACGACGGCGATCATCGCCAGCACCCCGCCGGAGGGTCCGCTCCGCTGCTGCTCCCCGTCGTCGTAGGACCCCTGGTCGTAGTACCCGCCCTGGCCGTACCCGTACGGGTCCTGTCCGGACCAGTCCGGGCCGGGGCCGTCCCATCCCCCACCCGAGCCGTACGACATTCCGCCCCCTGTGTCCGGCACGGCCGCCGGTCGGCCGTCCACGGGGGAACGTAGCAGGTCCCCCGCACTGTGTCGTACCCGTGGGGCACCATGACCACGTGACCGCCACCCAGGAACATCCGACCCGCCCGGAGCCCGGCCCAGGCCTCGTTGCGGTCGTGCGTGAGGTCCAGCGCCTCCGTTCGGCCGACGCGCTGCGCCGGATCACCGTGCTGGTGCCGTCGTTCGCTGCCGCTCGGGATCTCGTGCGGGTACTCGCGTTCCACGGCGGTGCCGTCAACGTGCACGTGCGGACCGCCTCGCAGGCGGTGGCGGAGCTCGCCGGTCCGGAACTCGCCCCGCGGGCGCCGCTCCCGTCCCCGCTGCTCGCCGCCGCGGTGGAGAAGGCGCTGGACGAGGCACCGGGCGATCTCGCGCCGGTGGCCGGCGAGCCCGTCACCGCCGAGGCCGTGGCCCGGGCCTGCCTCCGCCTGGGGACGGTCGAGGCCGACTCCGTCCGTGGCGAGACCCGCCTGCACGACGAGGTGCTGCGCCTGGCCGCCGCCGCGCACGCCACCACCCACGGCGCCTATTACCCGCAGATCGAGGCGGTCACCGCCGCGCTCGGACGGCTCGACGCCCTGGGGCACGTCGTGCTCGCCGGGCCGCTGCACGGCGGACAGTTGGAGCGGCGGCTCGGTGCCGCGCTGGCGGCCCGCGGGGTCACGCCCCCGGTGGGGGCCGGGGCGGAGCACCTCGCCCCGGCCGCCGAGCCGGACGCCGAGGGCGCGGTCACGGGAACCCACGTGCTGCACGCCTCGGATGCCGACGACGAGGTGCGCGCCCTCGTGCGGTTCGTCCGGTCCCGGCTGGCCGAGGGCGTGCCCGGGCACCGGATCGGCGTCTACTACCCCTCCCCCGACCCCTACCTTCGCCTGCTGCACCGGGCGTTCGCCGAGGCCGGCATCGCCGTGTACGGGCCCGGTACGAGCGGGCTCGGGCACACCGCCGCCGGCCGCTCCCTGGTGCGCCTGCTCCGGCTCGACGCCGAGGCGATGCCGCGTGGCGACCTGCTCTCGATCGTCGCCGAGGGTGCACTCGTGGTAGATGACGGCGAGGGGCGGCCCGTCTCCTCTCGACGCCTCGAGCTGCTCACCCGCACACGCGTCCCCGTCATCGGCGGCACCGACTGGGATCACCTCGCCGCCTTGGCTGCCCGGCCCGCCGGGGAGCGCGCGCCGGGCGACGGGGAGCTCTCCCCCGCCGAGCGTCCGGCCGCCGTCGCGCTCCTCGGGCTCGTCTCGCGGGTCCGTGCCGCCCTGACCGGCGTCGATTCCGCACCCTCGTGGTCCGCATTGGCGGACGCCGTGGACCACCTGCTCACCTCCCTGTTCCGGGCGAGCCCCGACGTCGCGGCACTGCGCGCGGTGGCGGCCTCTCTCGCCGAACTCGACGTGGTGGCCCCCGCACTCACGCGGGAGCGCGTCGTGGGCGCGGTCGTCTCCCGGCTCGACGCCCTCACCGACCGGGTCGGCGAGGAGGGCGTCGGCGTGGCCCTGGGGCCGATCGACGACGCCGTGGGCCGGGATCTCGACACGGTCTGCGTAGTGGGGATGGCCGAGGGTCTCCTGCCGGTCCTGCACCGTCCCGACCCGCTGCTGCCCGAGGGCGCCGTGGACCCCACCCCGGCGGAGTTCCTCGACGAGCGGTACCGCGTCCTCCAGTCCGCGCTGGCCGCCGGGAACCGGCACCGCCTCTGTTCGTTCCCGCGGGGGTCGCTGCGTGGCGGCGGCGACCGCATCCCCTCCCGCTGGCTGCTTCCCACCCTCTCCCGGCTCGCCGGTCGCCCGGTCCACGCGACGAAGTGGGAGGAGGGCGTCGACGGCTGCGCGGACGTCACCGCCGTGGACTCCTTCGCCGAGGGCGTCCTCGCCCCGCCTGCCGTGCTCGGCGACGACCCGGCCACCCGCACCGAGCTGACGCTGCGCGCGCTCGCCGCGCGCGGGTGGAGGCCGGGACCGGGGGACCCCGCGCTGCTCGACCGCGCGCACGAGATGCGCCGCGATCGGCGCACCGGTGCCTTCACCCGGTTCACCGGCAACGTCGAGTCGGTCCGCGAGCTCGTCACCGTCCTCGACGGCCCCGTCTCGCCCACCCGCCTCGAGGACTGGGCGCAGAGCCCCTACCTGTTCTTCCTGGCCACCGTGCTCCGAGTGCGAACGCTCGACGAACCGGCGGCGACGATCGAGATGGACCTGCTCGACTACGGCACCCTGGTCCACGCGATCCTCGAGGTCTACGTCGACGAGCGCGTCCGCGAGGGGCACGCGCCGAGCCGCGAACGGCTCGAGGAGATCCTCCGCGAGCAGTGCGCGGCGGCGGTCGCCGCGGCCCCGGGGCTGGTGGAGTCGCTGTGGCGCCGCCGCGAGGAACTGCTGCGCGCCGAGCTCGACCGCTGGTACGCCGACGACCTCGCCGACCTCGACGCCGGCTGGACTCCCGCCGTCACCGAGGCGATGTTCGGGCGGGCCGACGCCGACGGGGTCACGGTCGAGGTGCCCTACCCCGTCCTCACCGCGACCGGGGAGCGGACGCTCCTGCTCAGCGGGTCCATCGACCGCATCGACACGCGGACCGGCGCCCGGCGGGTGACCGACTACAAGACCGGAGGTGCGCCCGGGAAGAAGGAGCGCCCGCACGCCGACGACCCCACCCTCGCCGGCACCCGCTTCCAGCTGCCGCTCTACGCGGCGGCCGCAGAGGCCATCGCCGCGGCTCGTGGCGAGGAACGCCGGCCGGTCACCGAGGTGCGGTACTGGTACTGCACCGAGAAGGGCGGCTTCGAGTCGATCGCCCTGGCCGTCACCGAGGAGCTCCTCGAGAAGGTCCGCGCCGACGTCGGCCACCTCGTCGATGCCATCGACCGCGGCTGGTTCCCGCTCAAGGGCGGGCGCGGCTCCGCCCGCGACCTCGCCGACCTCCTAGGCGGCGCCGACCTCGACCGTGCGTGGGAGCGCCTCTCCCGACACGAACCCGTGAGCAGCCATCCCGCGTTCGCGGGCATCGTCGTCCCCGACCCCGACGCCACCCGACCCGAGGAGTCCGCGTGAGCCCCACCCACACCCTCACCGACCAGGCCGCCCGGGACCGCGTCGACACCGACACCCGAGCCACCCTGTTCGTCGAAGCGGGGGCCGGCACCGGCAAGACCTACCACCTGGTCCGCCGCCTGTCCCGGCTCGTCGTCGAGGACGGGGTGCCCATCGATGAGATCGCGGCCATCACCTTCACCGAGAAGGCCGCCGCCGAGCTGCGGGACCGGCTGCGCGTACGCCTCGTGGCGGAGGCCGCCGACGGCGACGACCGGGCCGCGCAGGCGCTCGCCGGACTCGACACCGCCGCCATCGGCACCCTGCACTCGTTCGCACTGCGCCTGCTGGCGGAAAACCCCCTCGAGGCCGGCATCCCGCCCCGCGTCACCACCCAGCACGACACGGCCGAGGACGCCGCCCTCGAGGCACTGTGGGACGACTGCACGGACCTGCTCTTCGGGCCCGGCCGCGAGGCGCACGACGGCGGGATCACCGCGCGGGCCGTCGACGAGATGCTCGACGCCGGCGTCGGCACCACGACCTTCCGTGAGGTCGTCGAGGCACTACACGCCGACTGGGACCGTCTGCCCACCACGCCGCTGTTCACCGGCACCCTGCCCGGAGCCCCGGACGTCACGGACGCCGTCTCCGCCGTCGGGTCGATTCTCGCCTGGCGCGACGCCTGCCAGGACGAGACGGACAAGTTCTACCTCCACCTCGAGTCCGTCGAACGCTGGCGGGACGACCTCGTCGCCGCCGTCGATCCGGACACCGCGGCGGACGCCTCCGCGCCCACGTGGACCCAGCTGCTCGGCAATCCGCCCGGCCCCTCGCGCTACGGGCGCGGTGCGTCGTGGGGGGACAAGGCCACGCTCGACGGCGTCAAGACCGAGGCCAAGGCCCTGCCCGCACTGTGCGACGAGATCCTCGCGACGTTCTGGCGGCCGCGCATCGCCGTGGTCCTCGACGCGCTCGCGCCCGTCGTGCTGCGCCACGCCGCCGACCGTCGCCGCCGCGGCACCCTGCAGTTCCACGACCAGCTCGTCCTCGCGCGCGAACTCCTGGGCAACGCCGAGGTACGCGAGCGCGTCCGAGCCCGCTACACCCGCGTCCTGCTCGACGAGTTCCAGGACACCGACCCCATCCAGCTCGACCTGGCCGAGCTCATCACCGTTGTCGCGGCCGACGAGGGCCCCGAGCCCGGCCGCCTGTTCACCGTCGGCGACCCCAAGCAGTCCATCTACCGCTTCCGCCGGGCGGACATCGCCACCTACCTCCGGGCGCAGACCGGCCCCGGCGTGGAGGTGGAGCGTCTGAGCACCAACTTCCGCTGCACGCGCGGCGTGCTCGACTGGGTCAACAGGGTGTTCGCCGCGGTGTTGGTGCCCTGTGAGGGAGTGCAGCCCGAGTACCGGCCGCTCGAGCCGGCCCCCGGGCGCCCCACCCACGATCCGACGCACGGGCCGGCGCCGTTCGTCTTCCGCAGCGACGAGGTGCCGCCGCACTGCCCCGCCGAGGCGAACGACGACCACCGGCGCCACTGGTCCGAGGCCGCCGACGTCGCCCGCGTCATCGCCACCGCGCTGCGGGAGGGCTGGACCCACGAGTCCAAGGACGGGACATACTCGCCGCTGCGTCTCGGCGACATCGCGATCCTCCTGCCGTCCCGCGGCTCACTGCCGATGATCGAGACGTGCCTGGACCACGCCGGGATCGACTACCGCGCCGAGGCCTCCTCGATCGTCTACGGCACCCCCGAGATCCGCGACCTGCTCCTCGCGGTCCGGGCGGCGGCCACCACCGCCGACGAGGCCTCGATCGTCGGGGCGCTGCGCTCGCCGCTGTTCGGGTGCGGCGACGACGACCTCCTGCGCTGGCGCGCCGCCGGCGGCACGTGGGCGCCCGGCGCCCCCGCCCCCGAGGGCCTGGACGACTCCCCCGTCGCCGAGGGCATGCGCTACCTCGCCGACCTCTCCCGCGGCAGCCGTCGCCCGGGCGAACTGCTCGCGCGTCTCGTCGAGGACCGGCTCGTCCTGGAATCCGTCGCCGAGTCGCCCCGCCGGCGCGACCTGTGGCGACGCATCCGCTTCGTGATCGAACACGCCTGGCAGTGGGAGGAGTCCGCCGACGACCCGGCGCGCGCCGATTTGCGCGACTACGCCGACTGGGCGCTCTCCCTCACCGCCGAGGACGCGCGCGTCCCCGAGGCGGCGATCCCCGAGATCGGCGTCGACGCCGTGCGGATCACCACCATCCACGCCTCCAAGGGACTCGAGTACCCGATGGTCGTCCTCGCCGGCATGAGCCGGCGGTGGCCCGCGGACCGGTCCCGGCTGCTGTGGACCGACCCCGCGGACGGCGGCCCCGCCGTCCCCGCCGCCTCGTTCGGCGGGAAGCTACGCGACCCGGCCTTCGACGCCGCCGCCGAGCTCGAGAAGCAGCACTCCCTCGCCGAGCGGATCAGGCTGCTCTACGTGGCCACGACCCGCGCCGAGAGCCGCCTCGCCGTCTCCGGATACGGGCACGCACTCACCAAGGACAAGAAAAAGCCCCTGTCCCTCTGGGGCTCCCTGCTCGGCACGGTCTCCGCCCAACCGGACGCCCCGCCGCTCCTGCCGTACGGCGAGACACTGCTCGGCGCGGCCGGCGCGCCGGTCGTCGAGGCCCCCGACGCCGAGACGTGGGCCGCCCAGACCCGCGAGGTCGCCGCGCGCTCGGCCGAACGCGCCGGCTGGTCCGCGACTCGGATCGTCCACCCGGAGGCCGCCGCGGCCCCTGCCACCGATCCGGCTCCCTCCGACGCCACGCCCGACGCCGCGCCGCCGCTGCCCGCGCGGCTGGCCGCGGCGCTGCGCGAACGGTTCGCCCCCGCGCCCGCCAGCGAGGCGGAACTGCCACCGCCGCCGCGGACCGCCCCCGTCGCGGCCGGTCCCGACGTCGGCACCGCCGTTCACCACCTGGCCGAGGTCACGGACCTCGCGCGTTCCCTCGACGCCGACTGGGAGACCTGGGCGGCCGGCCAGCTCGCCGCGCTCGGCCTCGGGGGCGGCGGCCGGCCCCGCGGGGTCGAGGCCGTGGCCGAGATGGTGGGGGTCGCGCGCACGGCCCTGGCCTCCGAGCCGGTCCGGCGTGCGGGGACGCTGCCCCACTGGTCGGAGCTGCCGCTGGCGGGGACGCTGTCGACGGCGGACGGGGAGACCGTCGCCGTGGACGGTGTCGCCGACCTCGTCGTCGACGAGCCGGACGGCACCCTGTCGATCATCGACTACAAGACCGACGTCGGCGTCACCACCACGACCGTCGACGAGTACCTGCTCCAGCTGTGCGCCTACGCCGAGCTCCTCCACGCGTCCACGGGCCGGCGGGTCTCGCGGATCGCGCTGGTGTTCTGCCGCGGCTCCCGGGCCACCGTCATCGCCCGCGACCTCACGGTCCGGCCGACCGGGGTCTGAACGCGGCGGACCCTCAGCCCAGGTTCGTCCACACCACGCGGCCGTCGACGACGGTCGCGACCGCCGCGTCGCACGGCGCGCCCGACGACAGCGCCTGGTACAGCTCGACCAGCATATCGACGACGGAGTCCCACAGCAGGTGGAGCGGCTCACCACCGCCGTACGCCCACACGGCTCCCGCGCGCGGGCCGCGACGGTAGTGGACCGCGTAGCCGTAGCCCCGGCGGTCCGCGATCGGCCACAGGCGCCCCACCCAGGGCGCGCCGTTCTCGGGATCCGCACCCAGCGTGCCCGCCGTCATCGCGGCCTCGAACCGCGTGGCCTGCACGTCAAAGGCCTCTCGGGGCGACAGCAGGTCGACGAACGGAAGCAGTCCCGGGACAGCGGAGAGACCCGTGCGATCCAGGTGCCAGAGCAACGTCCGGACACCCGTCTCGTCGCCGACCCCACAACTGTCGAGGAGTTCGCCCGAGCGGGTCCGCGCGGCCCGCGGGTCGTCCAGCTCACGCGCGGTGGGGGACGCGACGCCCACGAGCTCCGCTATCCCATCGCACAGCTCACCGATCTGCTCGTCCAGCACCACCGACTCGGGCTCCCGTGCGGTGGACCGACGCGGGGTCCGGGCGGTAGGCGCAGCGGCCGGCGCCGCGCCGGCGCCCATCGCGGAACGCAGGGCCCCGAGAGCGCCCTCCATCTCGGCCTCCCAGCGGGCCATCGTCTCGCCCAGGTCGGCAGCGGGCCGCGGCGGCGGCGCGAGGTATCCGGGGAGCCCCTGGACGGGGCCGGCCGGCGGCGGCGTCGCCGGCGGCTCGGACGCGGAGGGCGGCACGGCAGCAGGCGCGACGGCAGGCGGCTCGGGGTCGGCGTCCCGCACGACCGGGATCCGGCCGGTCACGTCGGCGAGCAGGGCCATCCGTGACCGCCGGCCCTCGGCCAACCGGTCCCGTTCGGACCGCGTGAAGGACAGCACGGGCAGCGTGAGCAGCAGCGCGGCCTGCCGACCCGTGAACCCGTGTTCGAGCTTGAGTGCGCGGCGCGCGGCCACCGGCGACTCGGCGTTGCGGATGGTCGCCATGACGCCCTCGATGTCGTCACACGCCACGAGAACTGCTTCGGCCTCGTCCCAGGTACGGCCGACGTCGTCGCCGGGCTCGAACAGACCACCGGCCATTTCTCTGGCACCCACGAGCGGACCCCCTCTTTTCCTGCGGCGGACGAACTCTCGGCCCCCCTGCCGAGCACCACGGCATCGTACGCCTCCGCCCGGCATCCGCTCTGTGCCACCCGACCCGCCGCGGGACCGCGCCCGATACCCGCTTCCCGGCCCGTCGACAGCAGAATCGGCCGAACGTGTCCCACATCTCACCCTGGAGCAAGGTCCTGACCAGCACCTTCCTCCACTATGGGCGAGACCACAGCCGGTCAACACGTTCCGGAAGGGTGACTGTCCGTAGGGTCCAGGGTATGAGTGACCAACTGGCCGTCGAGGACCGGGTGCTGGATGTCCCCGCCCCGGCGATCAGCTCCGCTCCGGACATCGACGAGGCCGCGCAGGGGCGCGGACCGATCGAGATGTCCGGCGTCGCGGTGTTCCCGGCGCCGCTCACGACCCTCGCCGCCGGCGCGCTCGGCGCGCTCCTCGGCTTCGCGACCGTCTACCTGCTCGTGGCCTTCCGGGTGAACCCGCTCTACGGGGCGGGCGTCATCCTGGTGCTGTTCGCCATGGCGCTCTCGGGCCCCAAGCTCCTCTCGGACGCCCGGACGGAGGCGGGTCGCGCCGTGGCCGTGGTCCTGGACGGGATCGCGTTCGGCGGCACGCTCGGCGGGCTGGCCGTCCTGCTCGTCTTCTGACGGCCCGCGGGCGCTGCTCAGCGCCAGCGCAGCCGCTCGGTGAGCGCCTCCACCACGGGCTCCTCGAGCCCGGTGCCCTCGACGAGGTACCGGCGGGCGTCGCCGAACTCCCGCGTCAGGTGATCCAGGGAGCGCCGCAGGTACTCCTCCTCGACGCCGATGAGCACCTCGATCACGGCGAGGTGCTCGGGCATCTCGGCTTCCACGAAGCCGCGGATCGCGGACACGAAGTCCACGGAGTACGTGCGCGTGAGCAGGTAGTCGGCGAGCACGTCCTCCTCGCGGACCCCGGCCAGCAGCTGCAGGACGGCCGACACCCAGCCGGTGCGGTCCTTGCCGGCGGTGCAGTGCACGATCGCCGGCCCGGGCGAGGCGGCCAGCGCATGCACGGCCCGGCCGAAGGCGGCCCGCTCGTCGGCGCCCAACACGAACCGTTCGTAGGTGAGCGCCATCTCGCGGCGCGCGTCCTCGACCCCGATGTCGTCGAACGTCGTGAGCGTGGCGGCCGAGGTGTGCCCGGCGAGCACGTCGACGGCGACGTAGTCGGCCCCGGCCGGGACCACGTCGGGCTGCTTGGCGATCTCGTCCTCGGTCCGCAGGTCCACGACGGCCGTCACGCCGAGGCGCTCGAGGACGTCGAGGTCCTCCTCGCTCACCGCGAGGGCCGTGGACCGGTAGACGACGCCGCGGGACATGGTCCCGTCGGGCACGAGGGGGTACCCGGGCCCGGCCACGTCCCGGAAGTTGTGGACGCTGGTCAGTCGCACGTCGGGAACCGCTCGGTCGTTCACGTTTCCGGACACTAGCCGAACCGACGAGCAGCGCGAGGAGCTGGCCGACCGGTTCCGCCTGCACGGCCGGCGACCGGCGGGGGTGTGACCTGCCCCGACGAGACCCGGACATGGCCGCGGATCTGATTATCAGATAACCTGAGGGCATGCGTACGATCACCGCCACGGAGGCCTCCCGGCGGTTCTCCGACCTCCTCGACGCGATCGAGAGAGGGGAGACCGTCACGGTGACGCGTGGGAACCGTCCGATCGCAGAGATCAGGCCGGCGCCCCGGCGCACCGGCCGCTCGCTCCGCGAGGCACTCGTCGGGACCGAGCCGCCGGACGAGGCCTTCGCCTCGGATGTCGTCGACGCGATCGCCGCCCTCGGAGAGGACACCGACCCGTGGGCCGCAGGCTGATCCTCGACACGGGCGTGCTCATCGCCTACGAGCGTGGAACCCTCGCCCGCCGGGCCTTCGACGAGGACGACCTGGCGATCGCCGCGATCACCGTGGCCGGGTACCGGACGGGTATAGAGCTCGCCGATTCGGCGGAGCGGGCCGCACAGCGCTCGCGCGCCCTGGCCGCGATCGTCGACGCCGTCGAGGTGCTCGACTACACCGCGGCCACCGCCGCACACCACGCCCGCCTCATCGCCCACGCCCGCCGGGCCGGCCGCCCGCGGGGGGCACACGATCTCGTGATCGCGGCCCACGCCGCCCAGACTGAACGCGTCCTCGTGAGTACGGACGCCCTGGCCCGTTTCGGAGACCTGCCGGGCGTCACGGCCCTGGCGCCCGGGTAGTCAGCGCAGGACGCGGATCTGGAACGGGTAGTTCATGGTCCGCCCCTGCGTGGCGCGGACCGTGCCGATGATGTGGCCGATGATCTGACCGAGGTAGGAGATCACCAGCAGGACGATCCCCAACGGAATGCCGATGATCGTGATGATGAGGATCCACCCCACGATGTTCATCACCCACAGGCCGAGGTTGAAGTTGAACGACCCGGCGGCCGCCTGGCGCACGAACGGGCTGCGGTCCTTGTAGAGCAGCCACATGACGAGCGGCCCCACGAGGGATAGCCACCCGGCCGAGAGGACCATGGCGATGAGGCTCGAGGCGTGGGCGAGCGCCGCGGGGGTGCGGTCGTCGGGTCCCGCGGTGCCGGGCTGCTGTCCGTACTGCTGGTGTCCGTACTGCTGGTGTCCGTACTGCGGCTGGCTCATGAGCCCAGTCTCCCCCCGGCGCCCCGCCTGCAGCCACCGGGCCCGCCGCAGCGGGTTCACGCACGTGTCACACGCTGCGCCTACCCTGGCGGCCATGGCCGGTACCGATGCGCAGTCCCCCGACCCCGACGCCCAGCCCGACCCCTTCGAGGAGGCGGTCGCGCCGCTGCGCGATGACGTGCGCTTCCTCGGCACCCTGCTCGGCGACACCGTTCGCGAGCAGGCTGGACAACGCGTGTTCGACCTGGTGGAGACCGCCCGCCGCACCGCGTTCGCCGTCCGCCGCTCCGAGGCCGAGCGAGACGAGGTGGCCGCCCTCTTCCGCAATGTGAGCGCCGCCGAGGCGATCCCGGTGATCCGCGCGTTCTCGCTCTTCGTCCTGCTGGCCAACGTGGCCGAGGACCTGCACCAGGAACGCCGACGGCGCATCCACACGGCCGCCGGAGAACCGCCCCCGGACGGCGATCTGGAGGCCACGTGGACGCGCCTGGCGGGCCTTCTCGAAGAGGCGGGCGGCGGCGAGGGGACGTCCTCGTCGTCGTCACCCACCCGGCTCGACGACGTGCTCCGCACCGCCCGCGTCTCCCCCGTGCTCACCGCGCACCCCACCGAGACCCGCCGCCGCACGGTGTTCGAGCTGACCCGCCGCGTCCACCGGCTCATGCGGCGCCGCGACGCCCTGCGCACCGGCGTCCAGGACCCCGTCGCCGAGGCCGACATCGCGCGCGTAGAGGCCGACCTGCGCCGCGAGGTGCTCACACTGTGGCAGACGGCGATCATCCGCAGCGAGCGACCGCGCATCGAGGACGAGGTCCTGGCCGGGCTGCAGTACCACCAGGCCACGCTGCTCGACGTGATCCCGCCGCTCAACGCCGAGATCGCCGAGCGGCTCGGGTGCACGGACCGTGCCGTGGTGCGCCCCGGGTCGTGGATCGGAGGCGACCGCGACGGCAACCCGTACGTCACCGGCGACGTCGTGCGCTTTGCCACCGGCCGCGCCGCCGAACTCCTCCACGTCCACTACGCCGAACAGCTCCGGCTGCTCGAGCGCGAGCTGTCCATGTCCGCCCGGATCGTCGCGGTGGACCCAGCGCTGGCGGCGCTCGCCGACGCGCTCACCGACACCGAGGCCGAGGAGACCGCCGCTCGCGAGGACGTACCGTTCCGCCAGGCCGTGCGGGTGATCCGCCGTCGACTCGCCGCGCGCGCCCGGGCCACGGGGTCGTCGTTGCCGCCGTCGGTACTGCTGTCCGCGGGGCGGCCCATCGGGAGGGACGACGACGAGCCCTACAACTGGCCCGAGGAGATGCTCGCCGACCTGGACACGATCGACGCCGCGCTCGACGCGGCCGGCTCCGGCAGCCTGCGGTCGCCGCGCCTCCGGGATCTGCGGTGGGCGGTGCGCTCGTTCGGGTTCCACCTCCAGGCGCTGGACATGCGGCAGAACTCCGAGTCGCACGAGGAGCTGCTGAGCGAGCTGTTCGCGATCGCCGGGGTGGCCGAGGACTACGCGGCGCTCGACGAGCCCGAGCGCGTAGAGCTGCTGCTACGCGAGCTCTCGCACGACCGGCCGCTGCTCGGGCCCCGCGCGGAGCTCAGCGAGTCGGCCACCCAGGAGCTGGGGGTGCTGCGCGCGGCCGCCGACGCCGTGGATCTGCTGGGCCCGCAAGTGGTGCCGCACTACATCGTGTCCATGTGCGGGTCGGTCTCGGACCTGCTCGAGCCGGCCGTGCTGCTCAAGGAGGTCGGGCTGTTCTCCGGCCACCCGGACGAGCCGCGCTCGAGCGTGCGCCTCATCCCGCTGCTCGAGACGATCGACGACCTCGCCGCAGGCGCCGGGATCCTCGACGACGCCCTGGCGATTCCGGCCGTGCGGGCGTTGGTCCGCTCGCAGGACGACGTGCTCGAGGTGATGCTCGGCTACTCCGACTCCAACAAGGACGGCGGCTACCTGGCGGCCAACTGGGCGCTGTACGAGGCCGAGCTCGCTCTCGTCGAGGCGGCGGCCCGCGCCGGCGTGCACCTGCGGTTCTTCCACGGCCGCGGCGGCGCGGTGGGGCGGGGCGGTGGCAACTCCTACGACGCGATCGTCGCCCAACCGCCCGGCGCGGTGCAGGGCGCGCTGCGGATCACCGAGCAGGGTGAGGTCATCTCGGCGAAGTACTCCGAGCCCGGCCGTGCGCGCCGCAACCTCGAGGCGCTGGTCGCGGCCACGCTCGAGGCCTCGCTGCTCGACGTCGAGGGCCTGGGCGAGGACGCCGACGAGGCCTACGCCGTGATGTCCGACCTCGCGCGCCTCGGGCGCGCCGCGTACGCCTCGCTCGTGCACGACGACCCCGGGTTCATCGAGTACTTCACCACCTCCACCCCGCTCAGCGAGATCGGCGAGCTCAACATCGGCTCCCGACCCGCCTCCCGCAAGCAGACCTCGACCGTCGACGACCTGCGCGCCATCCCGTGGGTACTGTCGTGGTCGCAGTCGCGCGTCATGCTGCCGGGCTGGTTCGGCGTCGGCACGGCGCTGCGGCAGTGGCTGGAGCCCGATCCCGACGAGCGCCTGGCCACCCTGCGCCGCCTGCACCGCGACTGGCCGTTCTTCCGCACGACCCTGTCCAACCTCGCGCAGGTCATGGCCAAGGCCGACATGGGTCTGGCCGGGCGCTACGCCGAACTGGTGCCCGACGGCGAGGTGGGCCGCCGCATCCACGGGGTCATCTCCGAGGAGTTCGAGCTCACCCGCGAGATGGTCCTGGCGATCACCCAGCAGGAGACGCTGTTACACGACAACCCGGCGCTCGCGCGCTCGGTCCGCAACCGCTTCCCCTACCTCGAACCGCTCAACGTACTGCAGGTGGAGCTCCTGCGGCGCTATCGCGCGGGCGACCAGGACCCCGACGTTCGCACCGGCATCCAGCTCACGATGAACGGCCTGGCCACGGCCCTGCGTAACGCAGGTTAGACCCCGGCGGGCAACAGCGCTATCGCCTACCAACAGCGTCCATGCACAGTGCTGGTGGGCGAGAGCGCTGTTGGTCGCTGTTACCGCACCCCTTCGCCGCCGGCGAGGCGCCGCTCGACGCGTTCGACCTTGCCCCGCAGCTCACCGTTGCGGCCGGGCCGCAGGTCGGCCTTGAGCACGAGGCTCACCCGTGGCGACACGGCGAGTACCGCGTCGGTGGCGGCCTTGACGACCGGCATCACCTCGTCCCACTCGCCCTCGATCGTGGTGAACATGGCGGTGGTCTCGTGTGGCAGCCCGGATTCGCGGACCACGCGGATGGCCTCGGCGACAGCGGCGCTCATCGAAGCGCCGGCGTCGTCGGTGGTGGTGGGGGCGACGGAGAAGGCGAACAGCATGCCCCCACCGTAGGTCCGCCGCGTCAGTGCCGCGAGGGCTCGGGCGGGGCGCGCAGCTGGGAGATCGTGAGCGGGATCAGCGCGAGGCAGGCGAGCGCCCCGGCGGCGATCCACGGGGCGGGCCCGCCCGCCGGCGAGAGCAGGGCGATGACGTACGGCGTGGACATCCCCAGGTAGGTGATCACGTAGAAGACGGCCACGAGTCCGGCGTGGTCGCGCGGCCCGGACTGCAGCTCGACCTCGACCAGCCCTGCCACGAGCAGCGTTCCGTAGGCGGCGCCGAGCAGCACTGCGACCGGGACGAGGAGCAGCGCCCGGCCCGGCAGCCCCGGCATCGCGACCAAGCAAGCGCCGATACCCATACCCAGCGCGGCGGCCGTGAGTCCGGCGACGGGCAGCCGGGCCGGGTCCGAGGCCGCCGCGAGCCGCCGCGCGGCAGGCTGGACAAGCACGCCCGCGCCAAGGGTGATGCCCACGATCGCACCGGCGAACGCGGTGGGGCGACCGGCGGCGTCCTCGCCCAGCTGGTCGGCGAGCACGGCGAACGACATGCTGGCGCAGGTGAACACCAGCGGTGCCCAGGGGGCGACGCCGAGGAGGAAGCGGCGGGTGCGGGCGGTCGCGGGGACGAGCGCGGATGGGTGCCGCTCGCCGTGGGGGACGTAGGGGTCAACGGCCCGCCACGCGGCCGCCACCGCGACCACGCCCAGCACGAGGTGCGGAACGTAAGCGCTGACCAGCGGCGCGGGTGCGACCTCCCCGACGAGGCCGGCGACGAGCCCGCCGAGGCCGAATCCCCCCGAGAGTGCGACGGCCGCCCGGCGCGCGCCGGTCCCGGGCGGCGCGCCGGCGCTCAGCTCGCGGACCCACGCGCTGCCGGCCCCGAACGCCGCCCCGGAGGCCACGCCCGCGAGGAACCGGCCGAGGTAGAGCCATGCCGGGTGCCACGGCCCGGCCAGCATGAGCACGGTGGCGACCAGCGAGAGCACGAGCACCGGCCGCATGAGCACGCGCCTGCCGTGGGCGTCGGACCATCGCCCGGCCACGAGCAGGGCAGGCAGCAGGCCCACGATGTAGACGCTGAAGACCGCGGTGACCGACGACTGCCCGAGCCCCTGCTCGACGCGGTACAGGTGCAGCAGGGGCGCGAACTGGTTGGCGCCCCAGCCCACGGCGAACATCGCGAGCGCCGCCCGCAGCCAGGCACGGTCCGGCTGTTGCCGTGCCGCGCCGAGTCCGTCCATGCCGCCGAACCTAGCCGCCGTGTCGCACGCCGGTACCGCGACCGGTGCCGCCACCCCCGGCCGACCGGCTTCCCCCGCACTCCGGCGAGCGAGAGTCCGGGGGCGGGGGAGTCCAGGGGCGGGGGGAGTCCAGGGGCGGGGGGCGGTACGCCGTCACGATGCTCTGGGTTTTCGCTCACTCGCTCACTCGGCACGCGATCCCGGCAGTCCCATCATCATCACCCGTCCACCTGTTCTCACAGGCCACAGGCCAGGCGGCGGTCAACGCACACAAAGTGCGCGAGTAGGCCCGGTAGACCGCGCGAGTCTGCGCACCGAATCCGATTCGCGCAGCCCTGAACAGGCGTCTCGCACACATCCCGGCCACCTGCGGGCACAGCGGCCTCCTCCGGTGCGCTCTCTGGGACCCGGTCTCCTCAGGCGAGCGCCGGGTACAGTCCGCTACCAGCGCGTTCTCTTTCCCTGACCTCCCGGCCCACCCCGCGTCCTGTGCGCGAGTGAGCGATTTGCCGGAGCGTCCCGAACGGCGGTGCCGGGCGAACCCGACCCGCCCCCGGGTAGCGTCGGCCCAGCGCAGCCCTCCGCAGCGCCGGCCCAGCGCAGCCCTCCGCAGCGCAGCACCGGTGCGGAACGGCGCCCGCCCCGCGGTCAGCGTCCCAGCAGCGCCGCGCCGGCGAATACCGCCCCCAACACCACGAACAACCCGCTCACCACGAGGTCGATCCACGGCAGGGCCCGGCCGATCCGGCGATACACCCGCGGGTGCGAGGCCGCCAGCGCCAACCCGCAGAACCACGCGAACGCCACCGCGACCATCCCGGCGACCAGCAGGACGGACGCCCCCGCCGAGACCTCGCCGGTGAGGAACGGGGTGAGAATTGCGCCAAAAAAGACGAGCGCCTTGGGATTGGCGAGGTTGGTGGCCAGGCCCCGCAGCAGATCTCCGCGGGCGCTCGCCGGAGCCGAACCTGGATCGGCGGCAGCGTCGCCGTTGCCGTCGTCGGAGCAGCTGCGGCCCTCGTCGTCGTCACCGCGCCCCCGGACCCTCCACCATCCCCGCAGGCCGAGCGCGCCGAGGGTCGCCAGGAGCCCGCCGCCGGCGACCTGGAGCACCGTCATCAGGCCCGGCTGCACACCGACCAGCGCGGCGAGGCCGGCGAAGGCCGCGACGATCCACACGGTGATCCCCGCGACCACACCGACGGCCGCGGCGACCCCGTGGCGGCGGCCGGCGAGGGCCCGCTGCAGGACGACGGCGAGGTCCGGGCCCGGCGAGGCGACCGCCACCGCCCATACCCCGAACAGCGCCGCGACCTGCGACGTCGTCACCCGGCGGCCTCCAGGGCGAGCAGCCGCTGCTTCACCTCGAGTCCGCCGCGGAAACCTCCGAGCCCGCCGTCCGAGCGCAGGACCCGGTGGCACGGCCACACGAGCGGCAGCGGGTTGGTGGCGCAGGCGGTGCCCACGGCCCGCACCGCGCCCGGCCGGCCGAGGTCGGTGGCGAGCTGTGTGTAGGTGGCCGTGTGCCCGTAGGGGATGGTCGCGAGGTGAGCCTGTACCTGCCCGCGGAAGCCGGTGGACAGGGCGGTGTCGAGCGGCAGGTCGAAGGCGCGGCGGCGGCCATCGAGATACTCGACGATCTGCCCCGTGGCGTCATCCAGCACACCGGCGGCGGGATCGGGGTGAGCAGCGAGGCCGACGGCTTCCGTGGCATCGTCACGCCGCACCGACGCGCCGAGGTGGGCGGCGAGGGTCGCGGGCAGCGCCGCGGTGTCCTCGACCTCGAAGCCCACATAGGCCAGCCCCCGCGGAGTCGCGGCCAGGAGCAGGTCGCCGATCGGCGAGCCCACCACGCGGTAGGCGGCCCCGGGCTCGGTCCCGGTCGCGCGCTCGGCCCCGGGCTCGACCACTCGCTCGGTCATGGCGCCCCCTCAGGTTTGGCACACGCCAGTGTGCCGAATCGCGCGGCGTGAGCACACATCGACGTGAGCTCGCGCCGTCAGAGCCGGGAGACGGTCTGTGCCACGCCGGGTTCGTAGCCGGCCTCGGTGAGCAGCTCGCGCACCCGGGGGATGACACGACGGCCGTAAAGGTCGATCGAGGCCATGAGGTCCTCGTGCGGGGTGGGCCCGCTCGCGTACTTGAGGTCGAAGCGGTCCAGGCCGAGCGTGCGGACAGTGGTGGCGATCTTCTGCGCGACCGTCTCCGGTGAGCCCACGTACAGCGCTCCCGAGCGGACCTCGCGGTGGAACTCGGCCTCGCCGGCGTCGCCCCACCCGCGCTCGCGGCCGATGCGGTTGCGGTTGTCCAGCCAGTGCGGGAGCGCGAGGCGGGCGGCGGCGTCGTCGGTCTCGGCGACCAGGCCCGGGGAGTGCACGGCGATCGGCAGGCGGCCGGTGCCGAACCGCCCGCACGCCTCCCGGTAGAGGTCTGCGAAGGGCGCGAAGCGGCCGGCGGGCCCGCCGATGATCGCCAGCATGAGCGGGAACCCGTACCGGGCCGCGCGGACCACGGACTCGGGGCTGCCACCCACGGCGATCCACGCTGAGAGACCGCCCTCGGTCTCGGGGTAGACGCGCTGGTCGACGAGCGGCGGCCGCAGCTCGCCGGACCACGTGACGGGCTCCTCCGGCAGGAGTGCGGCGAAGAGGTCGAGCTTCTCGGAGAAGAGCTGCTCGTACTGTGCGAGGTCATAGCCGAAGAGGGGGAAGGACTCGGTGAACGAGCCGCGGCCCAGCACCACCTCGGCCCGGCCGTTCGAGAGCGCGTCGATCGTGGAGAAGCGCTGGAAAACGCGGATGGGGTCGTCGCTGGAGAGCACGGTGACGGCCGAGCCGAGGGTCATGCGCTCCGTGCGGGTCGCGATGCCGGCCAGCACTACGTCAGGCGCGGAGACGGCGAAGTCGGGCCGGTGGTGCTCGCCGATGCCGAACGCGTCCACGCCCACGGAGTCGGCGAGCACCGCCTGTTCCACCAGGTCGCGGATCACCTGGGCGTGCGGAACGGGCTCGCCGGCGCGGTCCACGGTCACGTCGCCGAAGGTGTCCAGCCCAAAGGCGACGGCCGCGGCGGGGGAGGGAAGGGACGACGACGAGGCGTGCGCTGCGGTGCTCATCCCCCCACCGTAGTTGACGCATCAACCACGCGCCAGGTGTGCGGCGAGGTCGAGGTGCCAGCCCAGTGCGAGATCGCACCTGACGCCCCGAGAGCGCCGCTGCGGGGCATGATGGAGGGAGCCGTCCGGTCCGCCCCGGACGCACCCGCCCGAGCAGAGAGGACGCCATGAGCACCACCGATCACGGCCCGAACCCCTACGTCGTCAACATCGAGGACGAGACCCTGGGCAACACCAACTACCGGACCACGCTGTGGACCGGCAAGTACATGCAGATGACCGTCATGGCGATCGCGCCGGGCGACGACATCGGACTCGAGGTCCACGAGGACCACGACCAGTTCCTCCGCGTCGAGCAGGGACGCGGCCGCGTCCAGATGGGCCCGGCGAAGGACCAGCTGGACTTCACCGAGGAGGTGGGTGACGACTGGGTGATCCTCGTGCCCGCCGGCTCGTGGCACAACGTCACCAACATCGGCGACGAGCCGCTCAAGGTGTACTCGCTCTACGCGCCCGCCGAACACCCGCACGGCACGGTCCACCCGACCAAGGCCGACTCGGAGGCCGACGAGCACGACCACTGAGCCCGGGGCGCGGTAGGTCTCGCGACCACGGGGTCGGCCGCGCTCCGCGTCACCGCAGGACCGCGCTCAACGCCTCCGCCAGGTCCTCCCGCGTCCCCACCCCGATGCGCCGGCACGCCCGCATGACGTGCCCCTCGACCGTCCGCACGGACAGGCCCAGCTCCTCGGCGATCCGCCGGTTGGTCATCCCCCGCGAGACGAGCTGCGCGGTTTCGCGCTCCCGCGGGGTGAGGTCGGCGACCCCGGACAGCAGCTGGAGCGACGGCACCCGTGGCGCGCCGGACTCGGCAGAGAGTTCGCGGGCGATGGCGGCCGCCTCCACGGACCGGGCGGTCAGCCCCTCGGCACGGTAGGCCTGCGCCAGACGGACGTAGAGGGCGATCGCGAAGACCCGGATGCCGCGCCTTCGGTAGTCCTCCGCGAGTCGCCGCTGGACCCCGCGGTCCCCGGAGAGCACGGCCTCCCGGTACCGGCGGAGCTCCCCGAGGCCGAACTCCGGGCCGGACGCCGTGTCGACCGCGCGCGCGGCCTCCTCGCCGCCGACCCGGATGAGCTCCATCGCGAACGACACCGCGAGCCCGGACTGCCCGCGTTCGGCCGCCGCGCGGCAGGCCTCGGTGAGGTGGCCGACCGCCTCCTCGCCCCCGTCGGTCGCCCACGCCCGCGTGGCCGCCGCCGACGCCGCGAACAGGCCCCACTCGGCCGGGATCCGCTCGACCTCGGCCCCGACCAGGGCCCGCCCGGCTGTGTCGCCGAGGAAGTCGCTCACGATCGCGAGCCCACACAGGGCGTAGACGGCCCAGCCGGTCCAGGGCTCGTCGGCGAACTCGGCGACGACGGAGGTGAATCGCCGGCGCGCGCGCTCGAGCTCCCCGGCCGCGATGTCGGAGATCGCGCAGGCCCCGACCGCCACCGCGCTCAGGCGCGGCCGGAACCTGTACCTGCGACGCAGGGCGTCCGCAAGCGCCGCGGACTCCTCGATCCGCCCGCCCAGTAACAGCCCGTAGGTCTCGAACAGCGCGACGGCGGCCGCGATCCGCGGGTCGGTGGCCTCGAGGGTGCGCAGCGCCCCGGCCGCGGTCCGGACGTCCTCGTGGTTCCCGGAGAGGGCCGCGACGGCGAGGTCGTGCAGATCCCGCGCCGGGTCCGCCTCCGCGGGGTGGGCGGCCCCCATGTCGTCCGTGTGCGGCAGGCACATCCCCGACCGGGCGAGGACCTCCAAGGCAGTGACCCCGGGCGTTCTCCCGGGCTCCCACGGCCCGTCGAACAGCAGGGCGTCGGCCGGCAGGTCCGCCGGGGGCCGCAGGGGGACGGTGTCGTCCGCCCCGATTCGCGCGGCCGCGGCGTCCACCTGCCCGAGGCGGTGCCGCCGCAGTCCCGGGTCCATTTCCGCGACCCGGCGGTGGCGGGCCAGCTCGGGCACGTGGTGCAGGATCGACCCGTCGTCATCGGGGAGGAGTTCCCCCTCGGCGATGAGGTCCTCGACGGCTTCCTCGCCGCCGAGTTCGACGAGCACCGCGTAGGGCAGGCCGTCGGCGAGCGCGGCGCCGTCGAGGATCCGCGCCACCGCCGCCGTCTCGCGGCCCATGGCGTCGAGGTAGAGGTCCGCCCGGCTCAGCGGGATCTCGCCGCGGAGCCGGAGCACGCCGTGCCGAATCGCGAACAGCGACGCGTCGAGGGCGTCGTCGACCACGGCGCGCAGCACGCCCACGGCACCGCCCGAGAGCAAGTGCAGCCGGGCCACGGTGTGCTCCTCGGCGATCACCGGCCACCGCGCCTCGAGCATCCAGGCCACGTCGGCCTCGGTGAGCGGCGCCAGAACGCGCCGATCGGTGCCGGCCGCGCGTAGCGCGCGCAGGACCTCGGGCGCGAGCTCGTCGTGGGGCGAGGACGAGGCCAGGACCATCGCCCCCGGGGTGGTGAGGGCGGCGAGCACCTCCGCGGGCGGGACGCTGTCGAGGTCGTCGAGGAGCACCGTCGCAGCCCCGCGGCGCCGGCCGGCGCCCGCCCCCGCGGCGAGCCGACGCAGGGCATGCGACTTCCCACTCCCCGGCGGCCCGACGATCCACGTGCACCGTCGTTCCGGGGGTCTCTCGATCCCGGGTCGCGAGAGCCACGACCACGGGCTCGACGCGTCCGGCCGCGTCTCGGTGTCCACTTTCGCCCTCCCAGAGGATCGAACCCGGTGGGTCCGTCCCCTAATCATGAACCGTTCCGCGGGCCCCTCCACCGTGTTCGCACAAAACACATGAGCAGATTCCCACCCGGGTCGGTGCTGCTCAGCGGATCGGGATCCGGACGACCCGCGCCCGAGCGT
The DNA here is from genome assembly GCF_045369825.1 of Dietzia sp. 179-F 9C3 NHS. Classification (NCBI taxonomy): domain Bacteria; kingdom Bacillati; phylum Actinomycetota; class Actinomycetes; order Mycobacteriales; family Dietziaceae; genus Dietzia; species Dietzia sp. 179-F 9C3 NHS. Next base: position 3,874 of record NZ_JBIQES010000004.1, on the reverse strand, counting down.
TTGACGGCCGTCAACACCGGGACATAGTGTGATCTGCGCCATAGTTGTCCGGCCGGAGAGGTGCCCATGTCCCCGTCCCCTTCCGTCGCCGTCATCGGCGCCGGCATCAGCGGCCTCACCTCGCTCAAGATGCTCGGCGACTACGGGATCGACGCCGTCGGCTTCGAGGCCTCGGACCGGATCGGCGGCAACTGGGCCTTTGGCAACCCCAACGGCAGCTCGAGCGCGTACCGCTCGCTGCACATCGACACGTCCAAGCACCAGTTGAGCTTCCGCGACTTCCCGATGCCGGACGAGTTCCCCGACTTCCCGCACCACACGCAGATCAAGCAGTACCTCGACGCCTACGCGGAGGCCTTCGAGCTGCTGCCGGCGATCGAGTTCGGCAACCGGGTGCTCCACGCCGAGCGCTTGCCCGATGGCGGCTGGGAGCTCACCACCGAGCGCACGGGGACCCGCCGGTTCGACGCGCTCGTGGTGGGCAACGGGCACCACTGGGACCCGCGCTTCGCGGACCTGCCGGGCGAGTTCACCGGCGAGATGATCCACTCCCACGCCTACGTTGACCCGTGGGACCCGCTGCACCTCATGGACAGGCGGATCCTGGTGATCGGGATCGGCAACAGCGCCGCCGACATCGCGGTGGAGTTGTCGAGCCGGGTCATGCGCAACGAGGTGGTCCTGTCCACCCGGTCCAGCGCGTGGATCGTGCCCAAGTACCTGGCCGGGCAGCCCGCCGACAAGCTGTTCGCCACCTCGCCGTGGATCCCGTACGCGTGGCAGCGCAAGGTCATCCAGAAGCTGCAGCCGATGACCGCCGGCCGGCCCGAGAACTACGGCCTGCCCACGCCCAACCACCGGTTCTTCGAGGCCCACCCCACGCAGTCGGTGGAGTTGCCGCTGCGCCTGGGTTCCGGTGACCTCACGGCTAAGGGGGACATCGCGCGGGTGGACGGGCGCACCGTGCACTTCGCCGACGGCACGAGTGCGGACTTCGACGTCGTCATCCAGGCCACCGGCTACACCACGTCCTTCCCGTTCTTCGACCCGGAGTTCCTCTCCGCCGACGCCCACAACCACATACCCCTCTACAAGAGGATGTTCTCGCCGGGGATCGACGACCTCGTCCTCGTGGGCTTCGCCCAGTCCACGCCCACCCTCTTCCCCTTCGTCGAGGCCCAGGCCCGGCTCGTGGCGGCGTGGGCCGCCGGGCTGTACCGGACGCCGCCGGTGGCGGAGATGGAGCGGGTGATCGTGGCCGACGAGAAGAAGTACATCGGCCACATGCTCGACACCCCTCGCCACCAGCAGCAGGTCGACTACTTCCTCTACGAACACGACCTGAGGACCAGGGAGATCCCGGCGGGTCGCGAGCGCGCGCGGCGCCTGGGAGGCATGATCCGCTCGGAGAAGGAGGTCGCATGAACGCGGGCAGGTCGGACACGGTCGGGCCGAACGGAGCCGCCGGGACGGGCAACGGGGGGTCACCGCGGGGTGACCAGCGCCGAGAGGCCCTGCTCCGGGCGCTCGATGAGCAGTTGCGGGTCCGCAAGCTCGACGATATCTCGGTGGCGGACCTCACCGACACGGCCGGGATCACCCGGTCGGCGTTCTACTTCTACTTCGAGTCCAAGGCCGCGGCCGTGACGGTCCTCCTGGCGGACGTCCAGTACCAGGCGGAGGACTCCACCGCTTCCCTCGTCTCCGGCGAGGGTACGTTCCGCGAGCGGATGGCTGCGGGCATGGAGCGGCTCGCCGACCGCGTGGTCGAGAACGCGCACCTGTACCGCGCCCTGCTCACGGCCCGGAACACCCACGACCCGACGCGGTCTATGTGGGACGGCGGCCGGGTGCTCCTCGCCGAGTCCATCGCCGACTTCATCCGCGCCGAGCGCGCCGCGGGCCGCGCGCCCGACGGGCCGGACGCGCAGATGCTCGCCGAGTCGCTCATCCGGATCAACGAGTCCGTCCTCGAGTGCCTCGCCTACAACCCGGACGATCCGCGCGAACCGCTCCTGCCCACCGCCGCGGACATGTGGGTCCGCGCCGTCTACGGCCGACCCGACCCGGAGGTCGACCGCCCGGCCGGCGGATCCCCCCCGTGACCGACCGTCTCGCCGCCGTCGACCTCGCCTTCCCGTCCGGGACGGGCGCGGCCGCCGCCGAGTGCCGGGGGTGGTTCCTCCCCGCGCGCGGCGCCACCGCGGACCGACCGGCCCCCTGCGTGGTGCTGGCACACGGACTCGGCGGGACCGCGGACTCCGGGCTGAGGCCGTTCGCCGAGGCCTTCGCGGACGCGGGCTACGCCGCGCTGGGCTTCGACTACCGCGGCTTCGGCCGCTCGGCCGGCGCACCGCGCCAGGTCGTCTCCCCCGCCCGCCAGCAGGAGGACTACCGGGCCGCGATCGCCGCGGTGACCGCCCGGCCGGAGGTGGACGCGGACCGGATCATCCTGTGGGGCTGCTCGCTCTCCGGAGGTCACGTGCTCGAGGTGGCCCGCGGCCGGACCGACGTGGCCGCCGTCGTCTCCGTGATCCCGCTGGTCGACGGGCGAGCCGCCGCCGTCACCGCCGTCCGGCAGCACCGGCCCTCGGCGCTGCTGCGCTCGACCGGGTCCGCGCTGGCCGCCAAGGTCGCCTCCGCGCTGGGCCGGCCCGAGCCGACGGTGCCGCTCGTCGGCCCACCCGGCTCGGCCGCCCTGCTCTCTCTCGAGGGCTACGAGGAGGCCTACACGTCCGTGGCGGGGCCGACGTGGCGCAACGAGGTCGGGGCGGGTATCGGTGCGGACCTGGGCTCGTTCCGGCCCGGCGCCCACGCCGCGGACCTGGCGGGGATCCCCGTGCTCGTCCAGATCGCGGACCTGGACCGTAGCGCGCCCCCGCACGCGGCCGCCGAGGCCGCGTTCGCCGCGCGAGCCGAGGTCCGGCACTACCCGGGCGACCACTTCGACCTCTTCCCCGGGCGGCCGTGCCACCGCCGCGCGGTCGAGCACGCCCTGCTCTTCCTGCGCCGCCACGTGCCCACGCGACCGAGATAGCTGACGCATCACCCAGTTGTGACCGACTCCACACCGCCCACTTGTTGACGTGTCATCCTTTCTGGCCTACGGTGAGAACCACACAAGGCAAGACCAACCGACACACCACAGACCACGAGGAGTCACCATGACCACCGCCACCCCCGCCGCCGTCACCGATCTCTCCGGCACCTGGACCCTGGACCCCACCCACACCCGGATGGGCTTCGTCACCCGCCACGCGATGGTCACCAAGGTCCGCGGCGGCTTCAACGAGTTCACCGGCACCGCCACGGTCCCGGCCGAGGGCGTCGAGGGCGCGACCATCGAGGTCACGATCCAGGCCGCCTCGATCGACACCCGCAACGCCGACCGCGACGCTCACCTCAAGACCAACGACTTCTTCGACATGGAGAACTACCCGGAGATCACCTTCCGCTCCACCAAGGTCACCGCGAAGGGCGCCGACGAGCTCGAGGTCACCGGCGACCTCACCATCAAGGGCCAGACCAAGTCCGTGACGGTCCCGTTCGAGTTCGAGGGCGCCGCCACCGACCCGTTCGGCAACCTCCGCGCCGGCTTCGAGGGCAAGACGGTCATCAACCGCAACGACTTCGGCCTCACCTGGAACGCCGCGCTCGAGACCGGCGGCGTGCTGGTCTCGGAGAAGATCACGCTCGAGTTCGAGGTCTCGGCCATCAAGCAGGCCTGATCCCCCGAATCGGCCCGGCCCCCCGCCTGCAGAAGGTGGGGGGCCGGTGTCCGTCGACGGTGCGGCGGACCTAGGAGACTGCTGAACAAGGCGCTATTGGGGTTGGCGGTCGTGTGAGCGGCGGGCCCGGGCGTCACCGGTGGGAT
>NZ_JBIQES010000047.1:0-794 GCF_045369825.1 Dietzia sp. 179-F 9C3 NHS | reverse complement strand
GACCTGAGTTCCACAACTTTTAGTGCCCCGCGTTGATGGCGTTGATGAGTTCGCGGGCCTCGTCGGGAATCGTGGGTTCAACGACCATTTCGTTGTCGCCTATGCCCACGACGACCGTGTGTAGGGGTTCGAGCGTGGTGACGAGCTTCTTGATCGACACACCGGTGACGTTCTGCAGATAGCGGGCGACGGCGAGTGCGGCGAACACGATGGTCAGGTGCGCCTCGATGGCGTCGCGGGTGCGGTGGAAGATCGGTCGGGCCTTCAGGTCGGATTTGGCCATCCGGAAGGACTGCTCGACCTTCCACAGGTCCCGGTAGGCGGCCACCACCGCTGGCCCGTCCATCACCTCGGGGGCGATGTTGGTGACATAGCCCTTGTAGCCGGCCGACTGGCGAGCCCGCTCGATCGAGGCCTCATTGAGAGAGACCTTCTGGCCGGTGATCTGGACGAACCGCTGCTTACGCAGCGGCTCTGACCGGTCGGTCACGCGCTGGGCGCGTTCGATCTGCGCGTTCAACGTGCGCTTATCACGCTTGTGTCGGTCCCAGGTGTAGTGCCACACCACCCGGCGATCCCGGCGGTCGCGGCCCTGCCCCATTGCGCGGACGAGTTCGACGGTGCCGCCGTCGGCGATGGCGTTGCCATGTACCCCGAAGTGCTCCTCCAACTCCTTGGGCGCCTTCGAGGTCTTGGAGGCGACGATGAACCTCAATCCGGCGTCCTCCAGCGCGTTGAGGTTCGCCGCGGACAGCATGCCGGCGTCGGCCACGACCACCATGTCCTCGATCTGG
>NZ_JBIQES010000046.1:0-867 GCF_045369825.1 Dietzia sp. 179-F 9C3 NHS | reverse complement strand
CCTGAGTTTCACAAGTTGACGGCGGTTTCGGGTTTCGGGCGGTGATCGCTGCTGTTCAGGGCGCTGGGACGGGGGCGTGTGGGGCACTAATCGGCGGTAGATTTGGCCGGGTGAGCCCGTATGTGCGGAAGGTGAAGACGGCGTCGGGGGCCACTGCCGTCCAAGTGGCGGAGAAGGTCCGCGGTCAGCGTCGGATCGTGGCGCACATCGGTTCGGCCCATACCCAGGGGGAACTCGCCGCCCTGATCGAGGTCGCCAAGCAGCGCATTCACGCCGATCAGCACGAGCTGGATCTTGGCCTCGACGATCGGCCATCGGCGGTGATCGATCTCCCCGCCGCATCGGCCGCGGTGGTCCAGAGGTCATCTTCGCGGATTCTGTGGCAGGCGTTGACCGGCAGCTACAGCCGCCTCGGGTTCGACAAGATCGCCGACCCGGTGTTCCGCGACCTGGTGGTGGCCCGCCTGGTGGAGCCGACGAGCAAACTCGACTCCGTGCGCGTACTCGCTCGGCTCGGCATCGATCCGCCGCACACGAACACGCTCTACAACTGTCTTAAACGCGTGGTCGAGCGCGACGTCCGGACAGTGGTAACCACCGCCTGCTGGGAGCACGTCACCAGCGACGGTGGCCCCGGAGTGGCGTTGGTGCTGTATGACCTGACGACCCTGTACTTCGAGGCCGAGAAGGAAGACGGCCTGCGCAAGGTCGGCATGAGTAAGGAACGCAAGGTCGACCCGCAGATCACCGTCGGCCTGCTGGTGGCCCGGGACGGGTTCCCGCTGGACATCCACGTGTTCGAGGGGAACAAGGCCGAGACCAAGACGTTGATCCCCGTGATCACCGCCTTCCAGCAGCGCCACCAGA
>NZ_JBIQES010000045.1:0-935 GCF_045369825.1 Dietzia sp. 179-F 9C3 NHS | reverse complement strand
GCGGTGTGGGGCCTGTGGTGATTGTAGTAGTGCAGCCAGGCCGGCAGGGCTGCGCGGCGGGCTGATTCGCTGTTGTAGTGCTTCACGTAGGCCCAGCCGTCGGCCATGGTGCGATGGAATCGCTCGATCTTGCCGTTGGTCTGCGGCCGGTAAGGGCGTGTGCGCTTGGGCGTGATGCCGAGCTCGGCGCAGACGCCTCGCCAGGCGTGGGAGCGGTAGGCGGAGCCGTTGTCGGACAGGACCCGTTCGACGCGGACGCCGCGGTCGGCGAACCAGGACACGGCCCGTTGCAGGACGCCGATCGCGGTCTCGGCGCGTTCGTCGTCGTGGATCTCGGCGTAAGCGACGCGGGAGTGGTCGTCGATGACGGTGTGGACGTAGGCGGTGCCGGTGACCATGTCGCCGGCGATGCCTCGCTTTCCGGTGCGCTTGGCGGTGACTGCTCGGTTGCGGTCGCCCTGGAACCGTCCGACGTAGCGCCAGCCGCCGCCGTCGGGGATGTTGCCGAGCTTTTTCACGTCGACATGGATCAGAGCCCCTGGAGTCTCGTGTTCGTAGCGACGCGCGGGCTCACCGGTCTTCACGTCGATGTGGGAGAGCCGATTGAGCCGGCAGCGCTTGAGCACCGCATGAACGGTTGACGGCGCCATCTCCAACCGGCCCGCGAGCTCGACCGGGCCGAGGCGCTTGTGGATCCGCAAGTGCACGATCTTCTTCACCAGATGCTGCGGGGTCCGGTTCGGATGCGTGTGCGGCCGGGAGGAGCGGTCGACCATGCCCTCGTCGCCGAGCTCGAGGTAGCGCAGAGCCCACTTCTTCGCCGTGGGCCAGGACACCCGGAAGTAGTCCGCTGCTGCGGCGATCGTCCATCCCTCGTCGACGACCTTCCGGGCAAGGCGGAGCCTTTGGCGCGGGGTGAGCGCCGCGTTAGCGTG
>NZ_JBIQES010000044.1:0-1086 GCF_045369825.1 Dietzia sp. 179-F 9C3 NHS | reverse complement strand
CCGGGGCAGCTCGATTCGCCATGCCCCATGATTTCACATACCCAACCGTAAAACTACTTCACACGCGCGACACTAGGAGGCGGTGAGATGCGTTCCCGAATCCTGTCCGCCGCGCTGGTCGCGGTGGTCGCGGCCACCGGGCTCACCGCCTGCGGCTCCGGCGGCCCCCGCAGCCTCCTCGAGTCGATCCGCGGCGGCGAGGTGGTCCTGGGCACCAAGTACGACCAGCCCGGCCTGGGCCTGCGGAACCCGGACAAGTCGATGACCGGCTTCGACGTGGACGTGCTCGAGTACGTGGTGGCCGCGATCGCCGACGAGCTGGGCGTCGAGCACCCCGAGATCTCGTGGAAAGAGGCGCCGTCCGCCCAGCGCGAGACGCTCATCCGCAACGGCGAGGTCGACGCGATCGCCGCGACGTACTCGATCAGCACGAGCCGCGACGCCTCCGTGGAGTTCGGAGGCCCCTACCTCGAGACCCAGCAAGCGCTGCTCGTCCGCCGCGACGACGAGTCGCTCACCGGCCTCGCCGACCTCGACGCCGGCCGCAAGCTGTGCTCGGTGGCCGGCTCGACCTCGGCGCAGAACGTGGAGAAGCAACTCCCAGGCGTGCAGCTGCAGCAGTTCGACAGCTACTCCTCGTGCGTGGAGGCGCTCCACCAGCGCAAGGTGGACGCCCTCACCACCGACGCGACCATCCTCGCCGGGTTCTCCGACCAGTACCCCGGTGAGTTCCAGATCGTCGGCATGGAGATCCTCAAGGACACGTTCAAGGAGGACGGCTCCCCCGACAAGAAGGCCGGCGACCCGTTCTCCACCGAGCGCTACGGCATCGGGGTCACCGACAAGGACACCGAGGCCCAGGAGGCGATCAACCGCGCACTGGACAAGATGATCGCCGACGGCGAGTGGGAGCGGGCCCTGATGGACAACGTGGGACAGGCGATGGAGGAGGCCGACTACCCGGCCCCCGAACCGCCCACCCCCGGCGACCTGTCGTTCCTGGACTAGGTGTACTGCCCAGCCAGGTTGTTTGAGATCCGGCTGATGGGTGGGAGCTTCCCGATCGCGGTGTGGGGCCTGTGGTGA
>NZ_JBIQES010000043.1:0-1153 GCF_045369825.1 Dietzia sp. 179-F 9C3 NHS | reverse complement strand
CTAGTGGTCCGCATTTGAAGTGTTCTTACGGTTGGCTTTCGCGAGGACTTCCTCTGCGGTTTTCGTCCAGACGAACGGGTGTGAGCGGTTGTTCCAGCCGTCGATGAACGCGCGGATCTTCGCGTTGAGGTCCTTGACGGAGGTGAAGACTCCGCGGCGGATGGCCTGGCGCTCGACGATGCCGAACCACACCTCGACCAGGTTCATCCACGACGCGTGAGTGGGTGTGAAGTGGACCTTGATCCGGGGTTTTTCGGCCAGCCAGGCCTTGACTTTTGCGTGCTTGTGGGCGGCGTAGTTGTCCATCACCAGGTGCAGCTCAACTGGCTGACCGTCGGCATCGACGACATGACGGTACGCCCGCTCAATCTGCTTCAAAAACGCCAGGAACTCCTGGTTGCGATGCCGCGGTTTGAGTGCGGCGGTGACCTGCCCGGTGGCGATGTCCAGCGCCGCGAACAGTGTCGATGTGCCGTGCCGGACGTAGTCGTGGCTGCGCCGCTCGATCAGGCCGGGCTGCATCGGCAAGATCGGCTGAGTACGATCCAGTGCCTGGATCTGGGACTTCTCATCCACGCACAACACGATCGCGTTCTCCGGCGGCGCCAGGTACAGGCCGCAGATATCGGTGACTTTGCCGACCAGCTCAGGATCGGTGGAGAACCGGAACGACTCCGAGCGCCACGGCTTGATCCCGTAGGCACGCCACGCCGTGACCACCGTCGAGGCCGAAACCTTCAACCGGGACGCCAGCAGCCGCGACGACCAGTGGGTCACGCCCAGAGACTTCGGCGGCGGCATCAAGGTCGCCGTCACGATCGCCGCGTGATCGATCGTGCGCGGCCGGCCAGAACGCTTCTCATCAGCCAGGCCCCCGATGCCCTTGTCCTCGTACCTGGACCGCCAGAGGTTCACCTTCGGCCGCGACGCCCCGGCCAACTCGGCGATCTCCGCATTGCGCCGGCCCTCCGAAGCCAGCAGCACGATGCGAGCTCGCTGCACCATGCCTGCCGACATCGACTGCGAGCGCGTCATTCTCTCAAGCTTCTCGCGATCGCCGGGACGCAACATCAATGCCGGGGCAGCTCGATTCGCCATGCCCCATGATTTCACATACCCAACCGTAAAACTACTTCACACGCGCGACACTAGG
>NZ_JBIQES010000042.1:0-1210 GCF_045369825.1 Dietzia sp. 179-F 9C3 NHS | reverse complement strand
GACCTGAGTTGGACCTCCTTAGTGCCCCGCTGGCAGGGCGGCGATGATCGCGGCGCTGGTGTCGTCGAGGGGTGTGCGGGCGGTGAGGTGGTGGCCGTCGATGTCGACGATGACGGTGTGGATCCGGCGAAGGGTGCGGACGATCTTCTTGATCGACATCCCGGTTTCGGCCTGCAGGTATCGGGCGATGGCCAGGGCGGCGAACACGATGGTCAGGTGCGCCTCGATGGCATCGCGGGTGCGGTGGAAGATCGGCCGCGCTTTGAGGTCGGACTTGGCCATGCGGAAGGACTGCTCGACCTTCCACAGGTCGCGGTAGGCGGCTACCACCGCGGGCCCGTCCATCACCTCGGGTGCGATGTTGGTGACATAGCCCTTGTAGCCGGCCGACTCGCGGGCCCGCTGGATCGACACCTCGTCCAGGGCGACCTTCTGGTCGGTGACCTTGACAAACCGCTGCTTGCGTAGCGGCTCAGCTCGGTCGGCCACGCGTTGGGCACGTTCGATCTGCGCGTTCAACGTCCGCTTGTCCCGCTTGTGCCGATCCCAGGTGTAGTGCCACACCACCCGCCGATCCCGCCGGTCCTTGCCTTGGCCCATGGCGCGGGTCAGTTCGACGGTGTCACCGTCGGAGATCGCGTTCCCGCGCACGCCGAAGTGCTCCTCGAGCTCCTTCGGGGCCCGTGAGGTCTTGGAGGCGACGATGAACGACAGCCCCGCATCCTCCAGCGCGTTGAGATTGGCCGCCGAGAGCATCCCCGCATCGGCGACCACGACCATGTCGTCGATCCGGTGGCGCCGCTGGAACGCGGTGATCACCGGGATCAGCGTCTTGGTCTCGGCCTTGTTGCCTTCGAAAACGTGGATATCCAGCGGGAACCCGTCACGGGCCACCAGCAGTCCGACGGTGATCTGCGGATCGACCTTGCGTTCCTTGCTCATACCGACCTTGCGCAGGCCGTCCTCCTTCTCGGCCTCGAAGTACAGCGTCGTCAGGTCGTACAGCACCAGCGCGACCCCGGGGCCACCGTCCCGGGTGACGTGCTCCCAGCAGGCGGTGGCGATCGTGGTGCGGTAGTCGCGTTCCACGCACCGGGCCAGCGCCCGTTTGATGCTCGACAGATGTGGAGCGGGGGCGCCGATGTCCTCGAGGACCTCGATGGTCTCGAGTTTGCTGGTCGGCAGTACTAGCCGTGCGCACACCAGCGAC
>NZ_JBIQES010000041.1:0-1254 GCF_045369825.1 Dietzia sp. 179-F 9C3 NHS | reverse complement strand
GCGGGATCGATCTTCTTCGGCATACAGCCATCCTCCTCGACTCGAAAAGGAGGCGGCGGGAAACCTGGGGCGGTTCAATTCGGCTATGACGTCCCGAAGTTGATAGTCGGTGACGGCCGCCAGATACACCGCGGCCACTCGATGCTGCCGGTCAAGCACGAGAGTCGTGGGCACAATCGAGGTGGGAAAGCCTCGGAGTGCACCTACGGCGGCGTTGCTCGGGTCCCAGATCGACGGGTAGGTAAGTCCGTTGTCGCGTACGAAGTCGACCGGCTTGTCGCGATTGGGATCACGCACGTTTATTCCGAGCACGGTGGCTCCCTGGGGTTCAAACTCCTCGTGAAGGCGCTGAAGATCGTCGACCTCGGTGCGGCAAGGCCCGCACCATTGGCCCCACGTATTGAGGATCACCACGTCCCCTTTGTAGTCAGCGAGCCCTATGGTCTGGTCTGGATCAAGCAGATCGGGGCCGGCGAGCTCGGCCACCGGCTTCCGTTCTTCCTCGGGGTAGTGGATTTCCAGCTGCCCATCAGGGCTGACGAACTCGAAAGTGCCGCCCTGCGCGACCGCATCGGTGCCACTCCCGCAACCGGAGAGGACTAGGGTGCCCGCACACAGGGCCGCCCAGAGGCGCGCGCGAAAACCGATGGCTCGGGTACTGCCCATGCTTTTCACTCCGGTCTGCGACGGGTCATTGCCCCCTCGGCTCCGAACCGGCGGTGCCGCACGGGGTGGCTCTGTCGAACACCAGTGTCGTGACCGGCACTGGCGAGATGGTCCCACTGTCTGATCGTGCCATAGCCGATATCCGCCCTGTGAAACGCCACTGAACGGCGCGGTCGAACGGGTGGGTTCTGGGGGTGGGGCGGCACGCCTGCGTCCATTGACTGTGTTGGCCTTGCGGTTTCCTCGCCCTTCGGTGTGCGGTGACACCGCCGAGAACGGTTCACTGCGTACTGTACTATTCAGTGCATGCTGTCTCTTGCTTCGCGTCAAGGTGTGATGAACCGACTCGGTCGCGCCATGGCTGACCCGACTCGTTCTCGTATCCTCTTGAGACTGCTGGATGGGCCTGTGTATCCCGCCGAGATTGCCCAGGAGCTTGGGTTGACGCGGTCAAATGTGTCGAATCATCTCGCTTGCCTCAGGGATTGCGGGATCGTCGTCGCCGAATTTGAGTGTCAAGGGCCAGTGAGTTCTGCCCAGGGGCGGTCTTGAGACCTGCCCGGTGACGGTCACCAGATCTGCCCGGAG
>NZ_JBIQES010000040.1:0-1363 GCF_045369825.1 Dietzia sp. 179-F 9C3 NHS | reverse complement strand
AGGAGTCTTTCCCGCGCCATCTCGGCGGCGAGTTCGGTGTCGGTGAGGGTGTCGATGCGGCATCCGGGGTCGCTCGGGTCTGGGAGCCGAGGCCCCGGCGGGCCGAAGATCTGCTCGGCGGTGCCCACGGCCTCGGCCGGGCCGGCCGGATAGGTGACCGCCGTGGCGCCGTCGGGGGCGGTGAAGGTGAACACCCCCTGCAGATCGGTGGTGATCGTCCACCTGTCACGGGTCTTGACCCGGTGATGCCGCCGACACAGGCACCCCAGGTTCAGCTCCACGGTCCACCCGCCCGAGACCGGATCGCGGTGCAGGAACGGCTCGAGGTGATCGACGTCGCAATCCGCCGCGGGCACACCACACCCCGGGAACCTGCAACACCCGTCCCGCTCGCGGACGCGGACTCTGAGCCAGTCGGGAATCCGGTACCGCAACGCGTACCCGGGAAGCCGGTCCCGGGCCAGCCGCGCCAGGGCCCGCCGCTCGGCGCGATTGAGCTCCGCCACCCGGTCGGGATCGTCGCGCTCGGCGAGCGCGTGTTCGGCCGAGGCCCGCGGGTCCGGGGGAGTCAGTGGCGCGCCCAGCCACGACAGCGGATCCGCCGGGCGCAGTTGGTCGGCCGGGCCGGGCCGGGTCGGATCGCGCCGGGCCCGGGCCAACAACCCCGCCGCCGCGGACGCCGGCAGCAGCCCCAGTCGGGCGATCCACACCATCAGCCCGTCCGCCGGCCGCGCGGCGGCCTCACCACCGGTGTGCACCGTGACCGTCACCTGCGCCCGATCCGGGACCGCCCCGGCCACCGCGTCGAGTTCCTCGGCCAGCACCGCCAGCGCCTGCTCGGTCAGCTCCGCCGCCGCCACCGCCCCACGGCCGGCGGTCAGCACCAGCAGCGCCACCGCCCGACACTGCCCCAGGGGCAGCCGCTTACCGTGCTCGTCCCGCGGCCGGCGCCCGTGCAGCCGGCGCGCCAGGGCATCCACCGTGGCGAACACCGCCGCCCCGGCCGCGCCCGGCATCACCGCCTGAACCTGCGCCACCCCACCACGCAACGCCTCGAGCCCCACCCCGACACCGGCCCGCGCGGTGCGCCGCACCGTGCGCACCCCGTCCGGATCCATCAGCGCCACCAGCGCGTCCACCGCCGCGTCCAACGCCTTGGCCGCGAACCGCACCCCAGCGGCGATCGGCTCGACGACCTCACCACGCACCGCCGCATCCAGCGCCGGCAACACCTGCGGATCGACCTCATAGGTCCGCTCCACGATCTGCTTGACCACCTGTGCCGAGACCACCCCCTCCAGGAACGCCTCAGCCAGCAACGGCAAGTGCTCGAACAACTGCACCGCTGCCCGCAACCGATATC
>NZ_JBIQES010000003.1:315439-369770 GCF_045369825.1 Dietzia sp. 179-F 9C3 NHS | reverse complement strand
CACCCTGCATGAACCAAGTATTTCAGGCCCGGGTCACCCCGCGGGGCGGACACCCTGATTGTTCAGCAGTCTCCTAGGCGACCCCCTCCCCCGCCGCGTCGCCGGATTCAGCGGTGTCGTCGCCCGGGACCTCCTGCACCTCCTCCTCGTCGCCGCCGGTCTCGTCTCCGTTGCCGGGATCGCCACCGTCGCCGCCGCCCGGATCCGGGTCGGGGCCGGGCTCGTCGTCGGTGGTCGGTGCCGGGGCGTTACACGGCGGGAAGACCTGCCGGAACCGGTCCGGCACGCCGATCTGCTCGAGCTGCTCGCGGCACACGTCCGAGTCGGTGGTGGCGAGCTCGCCCCACCGCTCACCACTCCAGGTGTAGAGGATCTGCTCGCCGTCGTGGTCCACCAGGGCGAAGCGCTCGTCGCACTCGCGCACCCGGATCCCGTCCCCCAGCTCGTCGCGGAGGAACTCCTCGGAGCAACGCTCGGCCATCCCGGGCGGCCCGCTCGTCGTGGTGGTGGGCGTGGCCGACGTCGTGGGGGACGGGGTCGACGACGAGGTGAGCGTCGTGGTCGAGGGGGTCGTCGCGGCCTCTTCGTCCCCGCGACCGCCCCCGGCGGTGACGAGCCACACCAGCAGCGCCCCCACCAGCAGGAGCGTCAGCACCGCCGCCAGCGCCATCCACGGCGTGGCCTCGCCGCGGCCGCCCGCGCCGTCGCCGGGCGGCGGCCCCTCGGGCGGCGGCCCGCCGGGAGGTCCCCCGGCCGCACTCACGGCGGCACCGGCGGGCGGGACGACCGACTCGCCGTCCCACCGACCCGTCGCGTCATGGTCCTGGTACCAGTCCTCGGGCGCGGGCCCCGCCACCGCGTCGGCGGGGTACTGCGACCACGCTGCGGTCGAGCCGTCGGCGCCGACCGCCGGAATCTGCTCCGTGGGCGGGGCCCCCTCCACCGGCCCACCGCCGACAGGCGGGAGCTGCTGGGTGGGCGGGGGCGCGTCCGCCGGGCCGTCGCCCCCGACGGCCGGAATCCGGTCCGTGGGAGTGTCGCCACCGGTGTTCCTGCCCGGGTCGCCGCCCGCGTCCCGGCCGCCCGCGTCCGCGCCATCCGGCCCCGAGCCGCGGCCGCGCGGGTCGTCCGGCCCGGTCACGAGCCGTCCTCCGGCGCCCGGGGCTCCTCGGTCACACGCCCGTTGGCCAGCACCGGGATGGCCTTGCGGACCGACGTGACCTCGTCGTCGTCACCCTCCACATCGACGTCCACCACCAGCAGCTCCGAGCCGGCACCGGCCTCGGCGCGCACGGTGCCGTCGGGGCCGGCGAGCAGCGAGTGCCCCACACCCGTCGGGGCGCCCTTCTTGACCTCGATCCCCTCCTCGGCGGGGTCGGCCTGGCCGGCGGCGAGCAGGAACGTGGTGGCGTCGAGGGCCCGCGCCCGCGCGAGGAGCCGCCACTGGTCCACCTTGCCCGGCCCGGCGCCCCACGACGCCGCGCACACGGTGAGGCGCGCGCCCGCCGCGGCCAGGGCGCGGTACTGCCCGGGGAAGCGGATGTCGTAGCAGGTGCTCAGGCCCACGCCCACGCCGTCGATCGTCACCACGCGGGTGGTGTCGCCGGGCTCGACCGTGTCGGACTCGGCAAAACCGAAGGCGTCGAAGAGGTGGATCTTGTCGTAGCCCAGGTGCAGGTCACCGCCGTCGCCCGCGGAGCCGCCGCCCCCGGACGGGCCGGTGACGAGGAGCGTGTTACGGACCCGGCCGCCCTCGCCCGGGGTGAACATTCCCGCGGCCACCACCACGCCGTACTCGCGGGCGACACCGGCGACGCCGGTCGCCCAGGGCCCGTCGAGGGGCTCGGCGATCTCGTCGAGCCGGCCGGCGCCGAAGGCCCGCATGGTGGCCTCCGGGAACACCACGAGTCGGGCTCCGCGCCCAGCGGCACCGGCGACCGACGCGCGGACCAGGTCGAGGTTGGCCGCGGGGTCGCGTCCGGACAGGATCTGGGCGGCGGCGATGCGCACGGTGCGTCCTCCTGCTGGTGGGGTCGTTCCCTCGACGCTACCCGCGTCGTCGTGGCCGTTGGGCTATGCGGGTTCGCCGCGACCGTCGGGTCACCAGCGACGCACCAGCCGCCGGGCCGCCCGCGCGCCGCGCTCCCACAGCGCCCACGCCGCGAGCCCCACGGCGAGCGACGCCGCCACCGAGAGCCACGGGTACCCGGCGTCGCGGATCGGCGGGTACACGAGGAAGTGGGTGAGGTAGATGAACAGCGAACCCGCGGCGAGCGGCGTGAGCACGCGGACCAGCGGGCGCGGCAGCCGGACCGCGGGGATCCAGGTGAGCGCGAGCAGCCCGCCCACGATCACCGCCTCCCGGCCCGGATCGCCGAACCAGCCGGGCACACACAGCAGCGCGACGGCGGAGGCCGACACCCGGGCCCACACCGAGCGACTGCGCGCGATGGCCCACCCCAGCCCGAACAGCCACAGCACCGCCGGCGCGGAATACCAGACCTGCGGGCCGCCGCCGAGGTCGAAGAGCCCGAACCGGACGGTGAGCCCGGCGGCGACGAGCGCGGCCGGCAGCGCCAGCGGCCACCGGCGGTCGAGCCGCGCCACGGCGGGGACCGCCATGAGACCCGCCACCCCGAGCAGCGCGTACACCACGGCCTCGACGAACCACATCTGCCAGGGGTTCCACCAGCGGTCCGCCCACCAGGACCGCGGACCGAACACGTTGGTGGCGAGCAGCGGCGAGTACCAGTGGTAGCGCGTGGTGAACGGGGTGACGAGCAGCAGCCACACCACGGCCGGTCCCGCGATCCGGCCCGCGGTCCGCAGCACGCCCCGGGCGCGCTCGCGGGCGTCGGCGGCCGTGTCCGCGGCTCCGTGGAGCCGGAAGCGGGCCAGCGAGTAGCCCGTGAGCGCCACGAGCACGTGGGCCCCGCCGATGATCGTCAGCGCTCGGGTGTGGGTGCCGACGATCGTGAGGATGAACAGCGCCCGCAGCACGATCGAGGTGTCCACCCGCGCCCACGCCCGCCACGGCGCCCACCACCGCGCCGGTGCGCGGGTTCCGGTCGCGGCCCGCGCGTCGAGCTCGGCGATCGGGCGCAGGTGCCAGTCCCGCGGCAGGTCGGGCACCGCCTCCTCGAGCCGGGCGGAGAGCACGACGTAGGTCAGCGAGTCTCCGCCGAGATCCACGAAGGTCACCCCGGGCCCGGCGGCGGCGAGGTCCTCGCCCGTCAACCCGAGGGCGTGGGCCACGAGCCCCGACGGCGACGCGGCGTCGGCGACCCCCGGTGCCCCCGCCACCGGCGCCGCGGCCGACCGGTCCCGGCCGGCGACGAGGTCACGCAACGCGGCGTGGTCGACCTTCCCGGCGGGGGTGCGGGGCGGGTCGACGACGACAACCTCCACCGCCGACCGGGGCAGTCCCGAGGCCTGCGCGGCGCCCCCCACGAGGTCGGCCCGCCGGCAGGGGTCGGCGACCTCGCCGTCGTTCCCGGATCCGCCGGTCCCCACCCCGCCGGGCCGCTCCCCTCCGGGCTCCCGGGTCACCACGACGAGCCGGTCCGGCTCCCCCACACACCAGGCGTCCAAGCCGTGGGCGTCGGCGAGCATGGCCTCGACGCGGCCGAGGTCGATGCGATGGCCGAAGATCTTGGCCTCGCGGCCCATGCGGCCGACGATCTCCACGAGCCCGTCGTCGGCGATCCGGGCGAGGTCGCCGGTGCGCAGCTCGGTGAGCTCGGCGCCGCGCGCGAGGTCGGCGGAAGCGCGCGCGTAGCCCATCATGACGTTGGGGCCGGTGTAGACGAGTTCGCCGGGGTCGTCGGGACCGGCGCCGGCCGGGCGGTCCACGCGGAACGCGCCACCGGGGATCGCGACGCCGATCGCCTCGGCGCGGCTGCGGGCGAGGTGCGGCGGCAGGTAGCCCATACGGGCGGTGGCCTCGGTCTGGCCGTACATCACCACGAGCTCGGCGCCGCGCGACTCCAGGCGCCGGGCGAGGACGCGGACCTTCTCCGGCGCGAGGCGGCCGCCGGCCTGCGTGAGATAGCGCAGGCGCGGGAGGGCGTCCAGGCGATCCAGGCCCGCGCGCTCGAGGAGCTCGACCGTGTGCGGCACGGCGGCGAAGGTCGTCACCCCGTGCGCGCCCGCGCGCCCCCAGAACCCGGGGGTGGCCACAGAGTCCTCGTTGAGCACCACCGACGCGCCCACGAGGAGGTGGCTGTGCAGCACCGACAGGCCGTAGCAGTAGTGCGGTGGCAGCGTGGTGATGGCGCGGTCGGCAGGCGTGATGCGCAGGTACTCGGCGATCGCCGCCGCGTTGGCGAGCACCGCCTCGCGCGACTGGCGGACGAGCTTGGGCGCGCCCGTCGAGCCCGACGTGCTGAGCAGCAGCGCCAGGTCGGGGTGGAGCACGTGACGCGGCGGGGTGAGATGGGCTGCGGCCGGGATCGGCTCGCCCGCGCCCGCCAGGACGTCCGGCGTCCACGACGCGACGAGGGCGCGGGTGGCCGCGCTCTCGGGCGGCAGGAGGAGGACCGCGTGCCCGGCCTCGAGGGCGGCCAGGTAGTCGACGAGGAAGGCGACCGTGTTGGCGCCGACGAGGCCGATCATCCGGCGGCCGGTGGCCACGGGCGGGTACGCGGCCGCGCGCTCGTCCACGCGGCGGGCGAGGTCGGCGTAGGTCAGGGGCCCGTTGTCGTCGATGAGGGCTGGCGCCGGGCCCCGGGCGGCGAAGGCCGAGGCGAGCCCGAGCGGGCTGCGCGCCGCGTCCACCTGCGTGATCGTCACCGCGCGATCGTATTAGGAAAGGCTACCCTGAGGCAATTCCCGGCGGGGCGGCCAGCGGTCGGCGAACTCGAGCATCGCGCGGCTGGAGAATCCATCCCGCCGCCCACCGACGGGGAGGCCCCCGGGATCGCCGGACGCGGCGTCAGCGCCGGTCGTCGCGCTCGTGCCGGGGCCGCCAGACCACGACCGAGGTCGAGCGTGGCACGTGGACGAGCTCGCCCCGGGACCGCGCCGACGCGCCCGCCCGGCCACGGAGCTCCGCCACCTCGTCGAGCAGTTCCTCGACCCGGCCACGGAGCGCATCGACCTGGTTGGTCAGCTCCATGATCCGCTTGACGCCGGCGAGGTTGATGCCCTCGTCCTGGCTCAGACGTTGCACCTCGCGGAGCATCGCCACGTCCCGCAGGGAGTACCGCCGGCCCCCGCCGCTCGTCCGAGCCGGACTCACCAGACCGAGCCGGTCGTAGGTGCGCAGCGTCTGCGCGTGGAGGCCGGAGAGTTCCGCGGCCACGGAGATCACCAGCACGCTCTCGTCGGGCCCGAGCCCGTCCAGGCCCCGGCCCCCCGCGCCGGGCCGGGTCATGACGACCCGGCCCAATCCGCGCGCGGGTCGTAGCCGGCGGCGCGCAGGGCGTCGTCGTAGGCGGCCAGCTCGGCCTCCGCCATCCCGGCGGGCGGGGTGGCCACCCGGAGCGTCACCTTGAGGTCGCCGGTCCCGGACTTGCGGGCGATGCCGCGGCCCCGGACCCGCAGGATCTGGCCGTCCCGCGACCCGGCGGGGACCTTGACCGTGACCCGGCCGGTGAGCGTGGGCACGGAGACCTGTGCGCCCCGCACGAGCTCCGGGTACGAGACGGGCAGGTCCACGAACAGGTCGGCCCCGTCGCGGGTGAAGACCTCGTCCTTGCGGACGGTGACGGTCACGTAGAGGTCGCCGGACGGCGCGCCCCTGAAGCCTGCCTCGCCCTGCCCCGTGACGCGGATGCGCTGGCCATCCTCGACGCCCGCCGGCACCTTGACGTTGACGTTGCGGTTGCGGTGGGTGACGCCGCTGCCAGTGCAGTCGGGGCACGGGTCGTCGATCGTCGAGCCGGTGCCGCCGCAGTCCGCGCAGGGTTCGGCGAACCCGAACGCGCCCTGCGTGCGCTGGGTGACCCCCGCGCCGTGACACGTGCCGCACACCTTGGGGCTCGTGCCGGGCCGGGCGCCGCTGCCGTGACAGGTTAGGCACGGCGACGCCGAGGAGACCTTGATCTGCACGGTCTCGCCGAGCGCCGCCTCACGGAACGTCAGCGTGAGCGCGGTCTCCACGTCCTGGCCCCCGCGCGGGCGCCGGGCCTGGGTGCGGCCGGCACCACCGCCCCCGCCGCGGGCCTGGTTGAACAGACCCCCGAACAGGTCGGAGAAGCCGCCGGCCCCTCCGCCGGCGCCGCCGAAGAGGTCGCCGAGGTCGAAGTCCGCGCCGCCGGTCGTGAACGTGGCGCCGCCCGGTCCGCCGGCCCCGCCGGGACGGAACCCGCCGAAGCCTCCGCCCGAGGAGACCATCGCGCGGAACTCGTCGTACTCCTTGCGCTTGGCGGGATCACCGATGACGTCGTTGGCCTCGCTGATCCGCTTGAACTTCTCCTCCGCGGCGGTGTTGCCGGGGTTGGAGTCCGGGTGGTTCTCGCGCGCGAGCTTGCGGTACGCCTTGCGGATCTCGTCCTGCGTGGCGCTCTTGGAGACGCCCAGCTCGGCGTAGTAGTCCTTCTCGACCCATTCGCGCTGGCTCACCAGACGCCTCCTTTCTGCTCTCTACGACAAGTGTGAACGACCTGGCGTGCGGTCGACCCCGCGATCGCGGGGTCGACCGCACAGCGGTACGTCAGCGCACGATGACCATGGCGGTCCGCAGGGTGCGCTCGCCCATGCGGTACCCCTTGCGCAGGACGGTGCCGAGCACGGGCTCGCCGCCGTCGGACTCGTCCTGCACGGCCTCGTGGACGTTCGGGTCGAAGGGGTCGCCCTCCTCGCCGAACGCCTCGACGCCCTGCGACGCCAGGAGCGCCGTCATCTTGTCGGCGAAGGCCCGGAGCGGGCCCTCCTCGAGGTCGCCGTGGGCGCGGGCGCGATCGAGGTCGTCGACCACCGCCAGCAGCTCGGTGAGCACGCCCGCCCGGGCGGCCTCGATGCCGGCGGTCCGCTCGCGGTCCATCCGGCGCCGGTAGTTGGCGAACTCCGCGGAGACCCGCTGCAGGTCCGCGGTCCGCTCGTCGAGCTGCGCCTGCAGCTCGACGAGCGGGTCCGCCTCCGTGGAGGTCTCGATGGGTTCCTCGCCGCCGTCGTCGGCCGCGGTGCCGTCGTTGACCACCGGTCCGTGATCACCGTCGGTGCCGCTCCCGCCGCCCTCGGCCTGTTCCTCGACCCGCTGGGCCTCGGCCACGTCCGCGGCGTCACCGCCGGCCCAGGCCGCCTTGTCCGTCTCCGGACCGTCAGCGTGTTCGGTCACTGGACCTCACCCTTCCTGGTCTCGTCGTCGGCCGCGGCGTCCTCGACCTCGTCGGTCTCGACGTCGGCCTCACCGCGGGCGACGGCGTCCGCCTCCGGCGCGACCGGATCGTCCTGGACGAACTCGGCGTCGACCGCCTCCTCGTCCGTGTTCTCCGGGGCGCCGGGGTCCGGCGTGCCGTCGGAGCGGGTCACTTGGACTCACCCTTGTCGTCGTCCTCGTCCACGACCTCGGCGTCCACGACGTCGTCGTCCTGGCCGGCGGCGGCACCCTCGGCGCCCTCGCCGGCGGCGGCACCCTCGGCCGCGGAGGCCTCGTAGATCGCCTGGCCGACGGCCTGCGCCTCGGTGTTGACCTTCTCGACGGCCCTCTTCAGCGCCTCGACGTCGTTGCCCTCGAGCGCGGTCTTGGCCTCGGCAATCGCCGCCTCGAGCGACTCCTTCTTGTCGGCCGGGACCTTGTCCGAGTTCTCCGAGACGAACTTCTCCGTCTGGTAGATCGTGGACTCGGCCTGGTTGCGGGTGTCGGCCTCCTCGCGACGCTTGGCGTCCTCGGCGGCGTGCTCCTCCGCGTCCTTGATCATCTGGTCGATCTCCTCCTTGGACAGGCCGGAACCGTCCTGGATGATGATCGTGTTCTCCTTGCCGGTGCCCTTGTCCTTGGCCGTGACGTGGACGATGCCGTTGGCGTCGATGTCGAAGGTGACCTCGATCTGCGGCACGCCGCGTGGCGCGGGGGCGATGCCGGCGAGCTCGAACGAGCCGAGCAGCTTGTTCTGCGCGGCCATCTCGCGCTCACCCTGGAACACCTGGATCTGTACGGACGGCTGGTTGTCGTCCGCCGTGGTGAAGGTCTCCGACCGCTTGGTCGGGATGGTGGTGTTGCGCTCGATGAGCTTGGTCATGACGCCGCCCTTGGTCTCGATGCCCAGCGAGAGCGGGGTCACGTCGAGCAGCAGCACGTCCTTGACCTCGCCGCGGAGCACGCCGGCCTGCAGCGCGGCGCCCACGGCCACGACCTCGTCCGGGTTGACGCCCTTGTTGGGCTCCTTCCCGCCGGTGAGCTCCTTGACCAGGTCGGTGACGGCGGGCATGCGGGTCGAGCCGCCGACCAGCACCACGTGGTCGATCGACGACACCGCGATTCCGGCGTCCTTGATGACGGCCTGGAACGGCTGACGGCAGCGGTCGAGCAGGTCCTGCGTGATCCGCTGGAACTCGGCGCGCGAGAGCGTCTCGTCGAGGAAGAGCGGGTTCTTGTCGGCGTCCACCGTGATGTACGGCAGGTTGATCGACGTGGACTGACCGCTCGACAGCTCGATCTTGGCCTTCTCGGCCGCCTCGCGCAGTCGCTGCATCGCCATCTTGTCCTTGGTCAGGTCGATGCCGTTCTGCGCCTTGAACTTCTCCACGAGCCAGTCCACGACGCGCTGGTCCCAGTCGTCGCCGCCGAGCTCGTTGTCGCCCGACGTGGCGCGGACCTCCACGACGCCGTCGCCGATGTCGAGCAGCGAGACGTCGAACGTGCCGCCACCCAGGTCAAAGACGAGGATGGTCTGCTCCTTGTCTCCCTTGTCCAGGCCGTACGCGAGCGCGGCGGCGGTGGGCTCGTTGACGATGCGGAGCACGTTGAGGCCCGCGATCTGGCCGGCGTCCTTGGTGGCCTGTCGCTGCGCGTCGTTGAAGTAGGCGGGAACGGTGACGACGGCGTCGGTCACGTCCTCACCGAGGTACGCCTCGGCGTCGCGCTTGAGCTTCTGGAGCGTGCGCGCGCTGATCTCCTGCGGGGTGTAGTTCTTGCCGTCGATCGTGTCCGACTTCCAGTCGGTGCCGATATGGCGCTTGACCGAGCGGATGGTGCGGTCCACGTTGGTGACGGCCTGGTTCTTGGCCGGCTGACCCACGAGGACCTCGCCGTTCTTGGCGAAGGCGACGACCGACGGGGTCGTGCGCGACCCCTCGGCGTTGGCGATGACGTTGGCCTCGCCGCCCTCGAGGACGGCGACGCACGAGTTGGTGGTGCCGAGGTCGATCCCGACTGCACGTCCCATGGTGATCTCCTTTGCTGCAGTTGACATGGTCTGACAGGGCTTGGTTCAGCGGACCCGACTCAAGAGCCCGGGCCGTTGACACCAGAGTGCCCTCCCGGTCGGACATCGTCAACTGAAGTTGAGCCGAATACGCTGAGGTTTGACGCTCCGTATAACTATGCGCAGCGCCGGGACATTCCCGGGGTGGCGTAGATCACAGGCACGATTGCGTGCGCCCCACTCAACCCGGCGCTCCCTCCAGCGATCCCGCCCCCTCCCAAATCGGCGACCCCGCTGCCGGATCAGCTACCCCTGTCAGGGGCGCCGATCCCGCAGCGGAGTCGCCGATTTCGGGAATGTGTTGGGAATGCGGGGGATGCGACCAGGGTCAGATGACGCCCTGGGCGAGCATCGCGTCGGCGACCTTGCGGAAGCCGGCGATGTTGGCCCCCGCGACGAGGTCGCCGGGCATACCGTACTCCTCGGCGGTCGAGGCGGCGGTGGCGTGGATGTTGGTCATGATGCGGTCGAGCTCGGAGTCGACGCGCTCGAAGTCCCACTGCAGGCGGCCGGCGTTCTGCCGCATCTCCAGGCCCGAGGTGGCCACGCCGCCGGCGTTGGCGGCCTTGGCGGGGCCGAAGAGCACGCCCTTGTCCCGGAAGACGTGGACGGCCTCCTCGGTGCACGGCATGTTGGCGCCCTCGGCGACCACACGGCAGCCGTTCTCGGCGAGCGTGCGCGCGGCGTCGCCGTCGAGCTCGTTCTGGGTGGCGCAGGGCAGCGCGATGTCGCAGTCGATGTCCCACACCGAGCCGCCCTCGACGAATTCGGCAGATCCCCGCTCGGAGGCGTAGGCGGAGAGACGCTCACGGCGGACCTCCTTGACCTCGCAGAGCAGGTCCAGGTCGAGGCCGTCCTCGTCGACCACGTAGCCCGAGCTGTCGGAGCAGCCCACGACGGTGGCGCCGAGCTGAGAGGCCTTCTTGGCGGCGTAGATGGCGACGTTTCCGGAGCCGGAGACCACGACCCTCGAGCCCTCGAGGCTGTAGTCGGTCTCGCGGAGCATCTCGCGGACGAAGTAGACGAGGCCGTAGCCGGTGGCCTCGGTGCGGGCCCACGAGCCGCCGTAGCCGATGCCCTTGCCGGTGAGCACGCCGGACTCGAAGCGGCCGGTGATCTTGCGGTACTGGCCGAACATGTAGCCGATCTCGCGGCTGCCCACGCCGATGTCGCCCGCGGGCACGTCGGTGTACTCGCCGATGTGGTGGGCCAGCTCGGCCATGAACGACTGACAGAAGCGCATGACCTCGTTGTCGCTGCGCCCGTGCGGGTCGAAGTCGGACCCGCCCTTGCCGCCGCCCAGCTCGAGGCCGGTGAGGGCGTTCTTGAAGACCTGCTCGAAGCCGAGGAACTTGAGCGTGTCCTCGTCGACCGTCTTGTGGAAGCGCAGCCCGCCCTTGTAGGGGCCCAGGGCCGAGTTGAACTGCACGCGGAAACCGCGCTGGACGTGGATCTTGCCGGAGTCGTCCACCCACGGCACACGGAAGGAGATGACGCGCTCCGGCTCCATCATGCGCTCGAGGATCGCGCCCTCGACGTACTCGGGGTGCTGCTTGACCACCGGGGCCAGCGACTCGAGGACCTCGTGGGCGGCCTGCCGGAAGAGATGCTGTCCGGGATTGCGTCGCTCCACCGTCGCGAGGGCGGCGTGCAGGGCGGCGTCGGCGTCGGACATGGGACCTCCGGTGTAGGGGCAAACTGGGCAGTGGTGTCGTTGCCGAAAGGTGAGCCTATCGGCTGGCACCCGAAATCTCCGACTCAGGCTGGTCTCAGGCCGATGGGCCCCGCTTCACCGAGCGTGTCCGGGGCGTCCCGCCAAGCACTATTGTGGTGCCCTGACCGGCGAATCGCTCGGCCTCCCCCGTTCGCACTCCCCCGAGGACCCCCGTTGACCCGCCACGCCCGCCTGCCCTTCCGAGGAGCCGCACCGCTTCTCGTCGTGGCCCTGGCCGTCGCCGTTCCCGCCGCCCACGCCGACCCGCAGCCCGGGCCGCCGCCCGAGGCCACCGAGCACACCACGCTCGAGGGCGCGCTCGGCGCCGTCGGCATGGACCGGGCGACCTTCGAGACCCAGGCCGAGACCGCCGACCGACTGTCCGCCGCGGCCGAGGAGTACGCGGCGCGCTACCCGGAGGCGTTCGCCGGGGTCCGCGTGGTGGGTGCGCGCGGCCAGGTGGGGGTGCTCCCGGGCGCCGACGACGAGGACGCGCTCACCTCCGACGCCCGCTCCCGCGGCTTCTCCACCTTCGCCGCCCCCGTCCCGGCGAAGTCGCTGGACCGGACGGCGGAGCGCGTGGAGTCCTGGACCGACTCGCTCCCACCCGAGCAGCGCGAGGAGGTCGCCGTCACCGAGGTGGACCCGGCGACCGGCGACGTCACCGTCGTCGTCACCGACTCCGACCGGGCCCCGGCCCCGCCCGCCGACCTGGGCGCCGAGCTGCGCCGCGGCACGTTCCACAAGGCGCAGAGCCTGGGGTCGGGCGGCGGCGCCGTCACCCCGATCGACCCCACCCCCACCGACCCGACCCCGCCCACCGTCCCGGACGGCGCGCTGCTCGGCGGGGACCGCTACCTCGCCACCGACCCGGCGACGGGGGCCGGCGTGTGGTGCTCGTTCGGCTTCAACGGGATCCGCGACGGCCGCGTGGTCAACATCACCGCCACCCACTGCGGCGAGTTCGCCGGCGCCTCCCCGGCGACGTCCCGCTGGGGGACGGTGTCGCAGGCCCACGGCGATACCGAGCTCGGCCACTTCAGCGCCGCCGAGGCCGACCACGACATGGACGCGGCCCTGGTGACGATCGCCGACGACGCCCGCCCGCGCTTCACCAATAACCTCGTGCGCTCGTCCGGCGGCGCGCCGCTCGCGATCACCGGCACGGCGTCGCCGGTCGTGGGCCAGACCGTCTGCAAGTACGGCCGGACTTCGGCGTACACGTGCGGCAAGGTCAGCGCTCTCGACTCGACGCGCGCGCCCGGGCAGGTCACCGTGGACATCTGCGTGCTCGCGGGCGACAGCGGCGGGGTGTTCTTCGCCGGTTCGCGGGCGCTGGCCATCACGAGCATGTCCAACGCCTTCGACATGTCCACCGGGCAGCCGATCCCCTACACCTCGTGCCGGGAGGCGGGGGCCGGCGTGCGGGCGCCGCTGCAGGCGATCGTCGTGGCCGTCCCCGCGATCGTCGAGCAGTTCCCGGGGCTCAGCGTCCGGACCTCCTGACCCGGCGCCGGCCCCCTCGCCAAATCGGCGACTCCGCTGTTGTATCCGCAGCCCTCACAGGGGTAGCCGATCCAGCAGCGGAGTCGCCGATTTCGGGGGACCGTCGGAGCGTTCACCAACCGGCCCGGCCCGCCGCGCTCGCCGAGCCGGCTCCGGCGCGCCCGACCCGCCGCGCCCGCCACTCAAATCCCACAAATCACATAAGCAACGTCGTGTCACACTGGACTCACTAATCACATCTCCGTAATCTGGCCCGCGACCGGTCGACCTCCCTCGACCCCGGTCGCCCCCGTGGGCGACCGACCGTGCACCACGGAAGGCCACCATGCGCACCACCAGATCGCTCGCCGCCCTCGCCGCCACCGCGGCGCTCGTCGTCACCGCGGGCCCCGTCGGCGCCGCGCCCGCCCCCCAGGAACCCACCGGCCCCACCGCGACCGCTCCGACCGCACCCGGCACCACGCCGGGCGCCGCCGCCATCCCGGCCCTCACCGACGTCTTCGGCCCCGCGGCGGCGGCACAGCTGACCTCGCTCGTCGAGGCGCTGCGCCGTGACCTGGGCCTGACGCCCGAGCAGTTCCTCGACCAGGCCGGCGTCGGCGCCCGCCTGGCCGAGTCACAGCCCCGCTGGGAGCAGCTGTTCCGCGACTCCTTCGGTGGCGTCTGGCTGGACGAGGACGGCACCGGTCTGGTGGGCGTGGCCCCCGGCACGGACGCCGACGAGCTGCGTTCCGAGGCCACCGAGGCCGGGTTCACCGTGCAGGACGTGGCGCTCACCGCCTCCGAGCTCGCGGCACGCGAGCGTCAGGTCACCAAGATCGTCGAGGGCCTCCCGGAGGAGCTCGGGGAGCTGGTCACGAACGTGCGCACGGATCCGACGCGGAACGCCGTCGTCGTCACCACCCGCGGCGGCGACCAGGCGCAGCTCGGCAACCTCACCGCCCGCCTCAAGAACCTCGCCGAGATCGACATGGTCGAGGCCCCGACCCCGGCCGAGGACACCGCGCCGTTCGGCAGCCAGGGCGGCCCCGGCACCGGCGGCCCCACGCTCCAGGGCCTCGACCCCGGAAGCGCGGACGACGAGGGCGGTGCCGCCGACCCGGAGGCCACGGCCGGCTCGCTCGGGAGCCTGACGCTGCTCAACCAGCTCGGCGTGGTTCCGGAGGGCCCCCTGCAGACGGTCGTGGACCTGCTCGCGGGCCTCACGCCGGGCACCGGGTCGATCATCGACGGCATGAACGAGCTCGTCCCCAACCCCACGCCCTCGGAGCAGCGCACGACGCGCGCGCCCGCCGAGACCGGCCCCGTTGTGGGCGGCACGGCCTACGAGGTGCCCGTGCCCGGCGGGCTTCTGGAGTGCTCGACCGGGTTCAACGGGGAGCTCGACGGCAAGCCCGTCGTCATCACCGCCGCGCACTGCGCCGGCGCCGACGGCACCCGCGCCTCCTTCCCCGGCGGCGACGAGTTCGGCACCATGACCGATGTCCGCAAGGAGGGCATCGACACGGCGCTCATCCGGATCGACGACGAGCACGTCGACCGCTTCCGCACCAACCTCGTGGGCACCGGCCCGGACACGACGCAGGCGATCACCGGGACCACGGCCCCGGTGGTGGGCCAGAAGGCGTGCAAGAGCGGCTCGCGCACCGGGTTCTCGTGCGGCACGATCTCGGAGGTCGGCGCGACGATCGACGTGGCCGGCAGCCGGACGATCGAGGACGCCTTTACCGTGGACCTGTGCGCCCTGCCCGGCGACAGCGGCGGAGTGGTGTTCTCCGGCGACAAGGCGCTCGGCGTCTCCAGCGCGTCCAACGTCGCCGAAACGGGGAACTGCGCCAACGCCGAGAAGGTGGCCGCGGCGAACGGCTTCACGCCGCGCCTGTCGGTGGTCCCGATCGACGACGTGCTGGCCGCCCACCCGGGGCTCTCGCTCCGCACGAGCTGACCCCCTCCGGCCCCACGGGCCCCGCGCCGCGTGTCGGGTGTTCACCAAAGTGGCACCTCGACTCGTGGCGCGGGGCCTTCGTGACATACCGTTGAGGTCAAGACCGTCCGCGGACCCCCGACGGCCTCGGGGCCCGGGGACGGCCAGACGAGCGACGAAAGGCCGCGACACATGAACGGCGTGACCATCACTCTCGGGGCGATCGGCGTCCTGGTCTCCTTGTTCGCCTGGGGATCGTTCTTCCTGGGCATCGGTAGGATGGTGCGGTCCATCCGGCTGGGCCAGAAGGACGGCTACTCGCGCTGGACCCCGTTCTTCCCGCGCCTCAAGACGCTCATCGTGGAGTTCCTCGCGCACACGCGGATGCTGCGCAAGAAGACCGTGGGCGTCTCGCACTGGTTGGTGATGTTCGGCTTCCTGCTCGGGTCGGTCGTGGCCATGGAGGCCTACATCCAGACCTTCAACCCCGAGGGCCACTGGCCCATCATCGGCGGCACCGCCTGGTACCACTTCATCGACGAGCTGTTGGGCCTGGGGACCACGATCGGCATCATCGTGCTGATCATCATCCGCCAGCGCTCGATCCGGAAGGGCTTCAACCGCTTCACCGGCTCGGACCGCCGCGCGGCCTACTTCGTCGAGGCCATCGTGCTCATCGAGGGCCTGGGCATGATCATGGTCAAGGCCGGGAAGATCGCCACGTACGGCGGGGCCAACCCCGCCACCGACTTCTTCACCATGCAGGTCGCGCAGCTCCTGCCGGCCAACGAGACCATGGTGTCCGTCTTCGCCTTTGTCAAGCTCATGTCCGCCATGATCTGGCTGTACGTCGTGGGCCGGAACATCACGTGGGGCGTGGCCTGGCACCGGTTCGCGGCGTTCGTCAACATCTACACCAAGCGCGAAGCCGACGGCCGCACCGCGCTCGGCGGCCTCAAGCCCATGACCATGGACGGCCAGGCGCTGTCCATGGAGAAGATCGAGGAGCTCACCGAGGCGGACGAGGACTTCGAGCCGCAGCTCGGCGCCGGCGCCATCGAGGACTTCTCGTGGAAGGGCTGGCTGGACTTCACCACCTGCACCGAGTGCGGCCGCTGCCAGGAGCAGTGCCCCGCCTGGAACACGGGTAAGCCGCTGAGCCCCAAGCTCATGATCATGTCGCTGCGCGACCACGCCTACGCCAAGGCGCCGTACCTGCTCGCCGGTGGCAAGACCACCATGGGTGAGGAGACGGGCCTGGTCGACGCCGACGGCAACCCGGACGAGAAGAAGCTGGACCGGATCGACGAGGCCGCCCGCCGCGAGGCGCAGCGCCCGCTCGTCGGCCACACCACCGCCGACGTCCTGGACGACCCGACGGCCGCCGGCATCATCGACCCGGAGGCCCTGTGGTCCTGCACCACCTGTGGCGCCTGCGTCGAGCAGTGCCCGGTGGACATCGAGCACGTCGACCACTTCGTGGACATGCGCCGCTACCAGGTGCTCATCGAGTCCGAGTTCCCCACCGAGCTCGCGGGCCTGTTCAAGAACCTGGAGAACAAGGGCAACCCCTGGGGCCAGAACAACTCGGGCCGCGACGAGTGGATGAACTCCCTCGACTTCGACATCCCGGTGGTCGGCAAGGACATCGAGGACTTCGCCGACACCGAGTACTTGTTCTGGGTCGGCTGCGCCGGCGCCTTCGAGGACCGCGCCAAGAAGACCACGCAGGCCGTGGCCACTCTCCTGCACACCGCGGGCGTCAAGTTCGCGGTGCTGGGCCAGGGCGAGACCTGTACCGGTGACTCGGCCCGCCGCGCGGGCAACGAGTTCCTCTTCCAGATGCTCGCCGAGCAGAACATCGAGACGATCAACGACGCGTTCGACGGCGTCCCCGCCCAGCAGCGCAAGATCGTCGTGACCTGCGCCCACTGCCTCAACGCCATCAAGAACGAGTACGGCGAGCTGGGCGGTGACTACCAGGTGGTCCACCACACGCAGCTGCTCAACCGCCTCGTGCGCGAGAAGCGCCTCGTGCCGGTGGCCCCGATCGACGGCGCCGTGACCTACCACGACCCGTGCTACCTGGGCCGCCACAACAAGATCTACGAGGCGCCGCGCGAGCTCATGGACGGCTCGGGCGTCACGCTCAAGGAGATG
Organism: Dietzia sp. 179-F 9C3 NHS; assembly: GCF_045369825.1. Classification (NCBI taxonomy): domain Bacteria; kingdom Bacillati; phylum Actinomycetota; class Actinomycetes; order Mycobacteriales; family Dietziaceae; genus Dietzia; species Dietzia sp. 179-F 9C3 NHS. Next base: position 353,098 of record NZ_JBIQES010000003.1, on the reverse strand, counting down.
CCGCGGCACGGCCAGCGGTCCATGTGCTGTGGCGCCGGCGGCGCGCGCATGTGGATGGAGGAGACGGTCGGCAAGCGGATCAACATCGACCGTGTGGACGAGGCCCTGGACACGCTCGGTGGGGCCGCCCCGACCAAGATCGCGACGGGCTGCCCGTTCTGCCGCGTCATGCTCTCCGACGGCACCACGGCGCAGACCGACGGCACCGACCTCGAGGGCAACGTCGAGGTCGTGGACGTCTCCCAGCTGCTGCTCGAGTCCGTCTCCCGCGACGGCCTGCCCGAGCCGCGCGAGCCCGAGTGGCTCGAGAAGCCGCGCCGCGAGAAGAAGTCCGCGGAGCTCGAGGCCGAGAAGGGTGACGACGACGAGGCGACCGCCTCCGCCGCCGCGCCCGCGCGGGAGAAGCCCCACAACGCCGTCACCGACACCGGCGACGGCGCCGAGGTGGCGGCCGCCGGGACCGCCGGTGCCGTGAGCGCGGCCGCCGCCGGGCCCTCCGTGGCCGACTCGAAGGGTGCGCCCAAGTCCGGCGGTCTCTCGCTGGGCGGCGGGGGCAGGGCCCCCGGCGGGGCCAAGGCTCCGGGCGGCGCGAAGGCACCCGGCGCCCCGAAGGCCGGTGGCGAAGCCGCGGTCGAGGAGCAGTCCGCGGTGAAGGACGCGGAGCGCACCGAGGAGACGCGCGAGGCGGCCCAGGGTTCGGCTCCGGCCACCTCGGGTGCTCCCGAGGCGGGCGCCGGCGCACCCAAGTCGGGTGGGCTCACACTCGGCGGCGGCAAGGCGAAGGCGCCCGGCGGTGCGAAGGCGCCCGGTGGCGCGAAGGCTCCCGGCGGAGCCGGGGCCCCCGGCGACGCCAAGGCCGCGGCCGCTGAGCCGCCCGCCGAGACCGGGGCGTCCGCTGCCGCGAAGCCGACGGTCGGCCTCGGGCTCAAGGGCGGTGCCAAGGCCCCGGGTGCGCCCAAGGCGTCCGGCGCGCCGAAGGCCACTGCGAAGGCGCCGGCTGATGCGCAGGCCCCGGCCGATGCACCGGCCGACGCGACCCCCGCTGCCGACACGTCCGCCACTGAGGAGACGGCTGCCGAGGCCGCCCCCGCCGAGGCGACCGAGGCCTCTCCGCCCGCCAAGGGCGGTGCCATCCCCAAGGCGAAGAAGCCCGGCGGCTACGGCCTGTCCCTGGGCTGATTCCCGCCGGACGCGACCGCGGCCCGTGATCACCTCTGTGATCACGGGCCGCGGTCTCTTCCTGTCGCGCACAAGACGCCAACCGCCGGTCAGCAGGTGTGGTGCGTCTCCTGGACCCGGTACACCGGCGTCGGGATGCCCTCCATCCGCGCCTTGAGCTGTAGCGCGAGGTACTTGGAGTAGTGGCGCGACTGGTGCAGATTCCCGCCGTGGATCCACAGCTGCTTCACGTTGGTCGGCTTCCACATGTTGCGCAGCTCCCCCTCCCACGGACCCGGATCGCGCGTGGTGTCGGAGCCGTAGCCCCACACCTTTCCGACCTGGTCCGCGACCTCCTGGGACACCAGGTCCACGAGCCACTGGTTCATCGAGCCGTATCCGGTGGCGTAGACGATCAGGTCGGCGGGCAGCACGCGCTCGCCGTCGAGCTCGACGCCGTCCGGCAGGATCCGCGTCACCTGCCCGCGTTCGAGGGCCACTTCTCCGTCGATCAGGAGCTGGCTGGCACCCACGTCGATGTAGTACCCGGAGCCGCGCCGGAGGTACTTCAGGAACAGGCCCGACCCGTCCTCGCCGAAGTCGAGGTCGAAACCTATGTCCCGGAGCTTGCCGTAGAACTCGGCGTCCTTCTCCGCCATCTGGTCGTAGACGGGGATCTGCGCGTCCGGCAGCAGCCGGTAGGGCCAGGAGGCGAACAGCATATCCGCCTTCTCGGTGGTCACGCCGGCCTCGAGCGCCTCCTCCGAGTAGAGCGGACCGAGCGCGAGCGACATCAGGGACTCGCTCCGCGAGATGTGGGTGGACGAGCGCTGGACCATCGTCACGTCCGCACCGTGATCCCAGAGAGCGGCGCAGATGTCGTGGGCGGAGTTGTTCGAACCGATCACCACGGCCCGCTTGCCCTCGACGTCGCCCTCGCCGGTGAACTCGGACGAGTGCCACTGGTCGCCGGTGAAGTCCTCGGCGCCGGCGAAGTGCGGGATGTTGGGGTAGCCGGACACCCCGAGCGCAAAGATCAGCTGGGTCGGCCTGAGCTCGATCTCCTCGCCCCGCCGGTCGACGCGGACGCGCCACGTCCCGTCCGCCTCGTCGAACTCGGCACCCAGACACTGCGTGCCGGACCAGTAGTCGAGGTCCATGATCGCCGTGTAGTGCTCCAGCCAGTCGCCCACCTTGTCCTTGGCGGGGAACACCGGCCAGTCGTCCGGGAACGGGATGTAGGGCAGGTGGTCGTACCAGACCGGGTCGTGCAGGTGCAGCGACTTGTAGCGCTTGCGCCACGAGTCGCCGGCGCGCTCGTTCTTCTCGACCACGATCGTCGGCACACCGAGCCGCTTGAGCCGGGCCGCGAGGCCGATACCGCCCTGTCCGCCGCCGATGATCACCGCGTAGGGCTGCTCGGTGTAACCGAGCGATTCCCTCCGCTCGGTCTGCTGCTCGAGCCAGGTCCGGCGTCCACGGCGGATGACGTGCTCGACGCCCTTGTCGCGGTCGCGGCCCTTCTTCTCCTCGTGCCCCTTGAGTTCCTGCAGCGTGGTGAGAAGGGTCCACGCGCGGCCGTCGCGCAGCCGGAGATGACCCCAGCCACGGCCCGCCGCGGTCTCGAAAGTGATCCACGCCTCGGTCACCCCGTCGGCCTCGGTCGCCGGCTCGGCCAGCGCCCATCCGTCCGGCGCGACGGCGGCCAGTTGGGTTTCGAGCATGTCCCGGATCTCATCGCGCCCCTCGAGGGTCCGCAGGTTCCAGGTGAAGGACACGAAGTCACGCCAGAAGCCCTCGGTCTCGAACATGTCGGCCGCACGCTCGATGTCGCCTGCACGCAGCGCCTCGCCGAACTCCGCCAGCCACGTCTCCACGGCCCGATCGGCACTGCCGGCTCGGGCGGGTGCTTGCGCTGTCTGTGTCATGACCACTCCTTCGGTGTGCTGTAGCGTTTTTCATGACGTAGATCACACTGTGTTCCCGAGGGGGTGGCAATGTCGTTGCACCCGACGTTGCGGTTCTCCGACCCGAAGACCTTCGCGGCCCGGTCGATCGAGGCCCACGAGATCGCGCTGTCCGGCGGAAAGCCGCCCGGCCTGGACGCGCGCGTGCTGCGCGCCTGGCAACGCAGCGGGGACGCGGGAATCTCCCCCGACCAGCAGGCCCCCCGCAGCTTTCTGTCGCGGGACGAGCTCGCGACCGCACGCGAGATGACGCCGCTGCACCCGGTCGCGGCGGAGGTCGTGGCATCGGTGGCGGACACCTCGGCGGCCGGGCGCCACCTCGTCGTCGTCTCCGACACCCGGGGGCGCGTGCTGTGGCGCGCGGGCAGCGCACAGGCGTTGCGCCGCGCGGACTCGATCGCGTTCGCGGAGGGCGCGGACTGGTCCGAGAGGGGCATCGGCGCCAACGGCATCTCGCTGGCTCTCGAATCCGGGGCCCTCACCCACGCCACCGCGGGCGAGCACTTCGTCCGCGCCCACCACGGCTGGACGTGCACCGCGAGTCCGATCAGGGATCGGCGGGGGCGGATCATCGGGGTCCTCGACGTGTCCCACCCGCTGCGGTTCTCGTCGATGGAGACCGCCGCGCTGGTGCGCTGCGGCGCGCGACTCGCCGAGTCTCTTCTCGCCGCGCTACCGTCGTCCCCCGGCGCGGCCGCCGACCCCGGGCACAACGACAACCCCGCCGCCCACGAACCCGGCCACGACCCGGCCGCCCGTTCCAACCCTGTCACCGCGATCCGGCTGCTCGGGTGGAAACCGGCCGTGATCCGGGCGGACGGGACCTCGATTCCGCTCACGCCCCGGCGGGCCGAACTCTTGGCGCTGCTGGCCTCCCGGGAAGCGTGGTCGGCGCGGGCGCTGTCGGAGGCTCTCTACGAGGACCCGACGGCCACCACGACGGTGCGCGGTGAGGTGCGTCGTCTCCGCCGGGCCACCGGGCTGTCGATCGAGTCACAGCCGTACTCGCTGTGCCCGCTCGAGCGCGAGTGTGTGGATTTCCTGCGCGTCGAGCATCCCGACGAGCTCCTCCCGGACTCGGAGATCCCGGCGATCGTCGACCTCCGATACGGGATCTGACCGCAGCGATCCGCCCGGGATCGACGACTCCTCCTCCGACCGGGCATGTGGCGCCGGGCACGACGAGACGGGTGGCACAATCAGCAGGTATGACTCCTGAGACCACGGGACGCGCGCTCCGCCAGCCGCGCACGCTCGACCAGTCCTCCAAGCTCAAGGACGTCCTCTACGAGATCCGCGGCCCGGTGCTGGCGCGGGCGAACCAGCTCGAGGCGGAGGGGCACCGCATCCTCAAGCTCAACATCGGCAACCCGGCGCCGTTCGGGTTCGAGGCGCCGGACGTGATCATGCGCGACATGATCGCGGCGCTCCCCCACGCGCAGGGCTACTCGGAGTCCAAGGGCATCCTCTCGGCGCGGCGGGCCATCTACACCCGCTACGAACTCGAGCCCGGCTTCCCCAAGCTGGACGTGGACGACATCTTCCTGGGCAACGGCGTCTCCGAGCTCATCACCATGACCATGCAGGCGCTGCTCGACGACGGCGACGAGGTGCTCATCCCCGCCCCGGACTACCCGCTGTGGACGGCCATGACCTCCCTCGCCGGCGGCACCCCGGTGCACTACCTGTGCGACGAGGACGACGACTGGAACCCGTCGCTCGAGGACATCGCCGCCAAGATCACGCCGCGTACCAAGGCGATCGTCGTGATCAACCCCAACAACCCCACCGGCGCCGTGTACTCGCGCGAGGTGCTGCAGGGGATCGTGGACCTGGCGCGCGAGCACAACCTGCTCATCCTGGCCGACGAGATCTACGACCGGATCGTCTACGACGAGGCGCAGCACATCTCGATCGCCTCGCTCGCACACGACCTGCTGGTCCTGACCTTCAACGGCCTGTCCAAGACGTACCGCGTGGCCGGCTACCGGGCGGGCTGGGTCGCCATCACAGGCCCCCAGGCGCACGCGGCCGGTTTCCTCGAGGGCCTGGAGCTGCTGGCCTCGACGCGCCTGTGCCCCAACGTGCCCGCGCAGCACGCCATCCAGGTGGCGCTCGGCGGGTACCAGTCGATCAATGAGCTGATCGAGCCCGGCGGGCGGCTGCACGAGCAGCGCGCCATCGCCTGGGAGAAGCTCAACGCGATCCCCGGCGTGAGCTGCGTCCGGCCGATGGGCGCGCTGTACGTGTTCCCCCGGCTGGATCCCGAGGTCCACGAGATCCACGACGACCGCCAGTTCGCCCTGGACCTGCTCGAATCGGAGCGGATCCTGGTCACGCAGGGCACCGGCTTCAACTGGCCGGACCCGGACCACTTCCGGATCGTCACCCTGCCGCCCGGGCGCGACCTGGCCGTGGCGATCGAGCGGATCGGCAACTTCCTGGCCTCGTACCGGCAGTAGCGGCCCGTCGCCTGGGCCGGACCCCGGCCCGGCGCGCCTCAGCGGGCGGTCGTGCCCACGGTGGCCCGGTCGAGCTCGGCGGCGGACGCGGTCCGGGAGAGCCACACGGCGGCGGCGGTCGTCAGCGGCACGCACAGGGCCAGCGCGACGGCGCCGACGAGCGAGCGCAGCACCTCCACCGCCACGACGTCCGAGGTGAGGATGGACAGCGGACCGCGCGTGCCCACGGAGAACAGCAGGAGCAGTGGCAGCGCCGTGCCCGTATAGGCCAGGACCAGGGTGTAGACCATGGACGCCACGTGGTCCCGGCCGACGCCCATCGCGGCGCGGAAGATCTCCACCGGCCCGGCGTCGGGGTCGAGGTGGCGCATCTCGAAAACGGTCGCCGACTGGCTCACCGTGACATCGTTGAGCACGCCCAGCGCGCCGATGACGAACCCGGCGAGCAGCAGCCCGCTCACCGAGACGTGCTGGAGGTACACCTGCACCTGGGTGGTGCTCTCCGAGCTCAGGCCGGTGAGCCGGGTGGTCTCGATGACCAGCCAGCTCAGGGCCGCGGCTCCGAGCATGGCGGTGAGCGTGCCGAGCAACGCCGCGTGCGTCTTGAGGTTGACCCCGTGGACGAGGTAGATCACCAGGTAGAGCACCGCCGAGCCGCCCACCACTGCGACGAGCAGCGCGGAGTGGCCGTCGAGGATCGATGGGAGCACCCAGCCCACGATGACGCCGAGGGCGATGACGATCCCCGCCACGGCCCGCAGTCCCTTCCACGCGCCCACGGCCACCATGACGATCGCGCCGAACAGCAGCCACAGCACGAGCGGCACGGTGCGGGTGAAGTCCTCGAAGGCGTAGGTGACGGCACCGCCCCCGGCGTCCGAGCGGCCGAGCTGGATCTCGTCGCCGGGGCCCAGGTCGGGCGAGCCGGGGCCGGGTGGGATCTCCAGCAGGACCTGCCGGCCCTCGTCCGGGCCGCTCGTGAGCTGCACGATCGAGCGCGAGCACTCCGGCCCGGGGAAGCGCGGTTCGAGCGGCGAACCGGGCAGGACACGCCCGTTGTCCGGCGACCCGCAGGGACCCACGTCGGTCGAGACCACCTCGGCGCCCTCGGTGACCACGGAGGTGCCCGCCGACCACGCGTAGGTGGGGTCGACGGTGGGTTCCGCATAGCTCGGCCACAGCACGGCCACGCCGATCGCCGTGGCCAGGGCCGCGACGGCGAGGACCAGCACCGCGATCCGCCCTGCCCGCCCCTCGGGGACCAGACCACCGATCCGCGGGGCCGAACGCCGACCGGAGGCGCGGCGGCGGTGTGCGCGGGGGCGGTGTGACTCGGGGGGCGTGCTGACCATCCGCGTCACTGTAGTCGGGCGTGTGGGGTCGTGCGGGAGGCTCCCGCGTCGACGTTCACGCCCTGACGAGCTCCGCGATCGCCGCCACCGGGGTGGCCGGCACCGGCGCGGGCACCTCGGGCACACCGCGGCCCAGGGCCCGGTACGTCCAGCCGGCGGCTGTCCAGCGCTCGCCCGGCATACAATTACGGCCGTCGAGGAGGACCCGGCCCCGGGCCACGGCGGCCACGGCGGCGGGGTCGAGCTCCACGAACTCGCCCCACTCGGTGGCCACGAGCACCACGTCGGCGCCCTCGCACGCGGCGATCGCCGAGTCGGCGTAGGCGAGCGTCGGGTACAGCCGGCGGCTGTTGTCCATGGCCTGCGGGTCGTAGACCACGGTCTGCGCGCCCTTGAGCGAGAGCATCCCCGCCACCGCCAGCGCCGGGGAGTCGCGGACGTCGTCGGAGTTGGGCTTGAACGCGGCGCCGAGCACGGCGACCGTGCGACCCAGTAGCGTGCCGCCGCACACCTCGGCGGCGAGCTCGACCATCTTCTCGCGGCGCCGCATGTTGATCGAGTCCACCTCGCGCAGGAAGGTGAGCGCCTGGTCGGCGCCCAGCTCGCCGGCGCGGGCCATGAAGGCGCGGATGTCCTTGGGCAGGCAGCCGCCGCCGAAGCCGAGGCCGGCGCCGAGGAACCGGCGGCCGATCCGCGGGTCCATCCCGATCGCGTCGGCGAGCACCGTGACGTCGGCACCGGCGGCCTCGCACACCTCGGAGACGGCGTTGATGAAGCTGATCTTGGTGGCCAGGAACGCGTTGGCGCTCACCTTGACCAACTCGGCGGTGGGCAGGTCGGTGACGATCACCGGGCACGGGTCGCTCTCGAGGATCGGCGCGTACGCCTCGTCCACCAGGGCGCGGGCCGGGCTGGCCGGATCGGCCAACCCCACGACGATGCGGTCCGGCGTGAGCGTGTCCCTGACCGCGAAGCCCTCGCGCAGGAACTCGGGATTCCACACGACCTCGGCGCGCACGCCGACCGGGGCGTGCAGGTCGGCCAGGTCCTGCAGACGCGCGGCGGTGCCCACCGGCACGGTGGACTTGCCCACGAGCACCGCGTCGCGGCTCAGCAGCGGCGCCAGGCCCGTCACCACGGCCTCGACATAGGTGGTGTCCGCCGCGAACTCACCCTTGCGCTGCGGGGTCCCCACGCCGATGAAGTGCAGATCAGCGAACTCGGCGGCCTCCGCGTAGTCGGTGGTGAACCGCAGGCGGCCGGACTCCACGTGCCGACGCAGGATCTCGGGCAGGCCCGGCTCGTAGAACGGGACCTCGCCGGCGGTGAGGCGAGCGATCTTCTCGTCGTCGACATCCACCCCCAGCACCTCGTGGCCGAGCTCGGCCATGCAGGCGGCGTGGGTGGCGCCGAGGTATCCGGTCCCGAACACGGTCATACGCATGTCGCCGTTCTATCGGCGGCACACAACGCCCCGGGAACGCCCCGTGCACGTCCCGGTGAACGCCGGACGAGGACTCCGGGGACGGGTTACGCCGAGGTGGCCGTCAGCGGAAGTTGAGGTAGGCGCGCGACGGCGTGGGCCCGCGCTGCCCCTGGTACTTGGACCCGACCTTGGCGCTGCCGTACGGCGTCTCCGCCGGGCTGGACAGGCGGAACAGGCAGAGCTGGCCGATCTTCATGCCCGGCCACAGCGTGATGGGCAGGTTGGCCACGTTGGACAGCTCCAGCGTGATGTGCCCCTCGAAGCCCGGGTCGATGAACCCGGCCGTCGAGTGCGTGAGCAGGCCCAGACGGCCGAGCGAGGACTTGCCCTCGAGGCGGCCGGCGAGGTCGTCGGGCAGCCCCACGCGCTCGAGCGTCGCGCCCAGGACGAACTCGCCCGGGTGGAGGACGAAGGGGTCGCCCTCCGCCGGCTCGACCATCTCGGTGAGGTCGTCCTGCTGCCGCGCCGGGTCGATGTGCGTGTAGCGGGAGTTGTTGAACACGCGGAAGAAGCGGTCCAGGCACACGTCGATGCTGGACGGCTGGATCATCGACGGGTCGAGCGGGTCCAGCACGAGGCGGCCGGAGTCGAACTCGGCGCGGAGGTCACGGTCGGAGAGCAGCACGGGGTCGAGGGTATCGCGATCGGGCGTGTCGCCCGGCCCGAAGGGCGGCCGTCGGGTGGCGGGCGCATGTTCGGCTGCCCGGGCCCGCGACCTGCCTGCGGGCCGCCTGCCGCCTGCCCGCGGGCCGCCAGCGCACGCAGCCCAGCGCACGCAGCCCAGCGCGCGCCGACAGCCGCCCCTGATCGCGCTCGTCTGCCACGGCTATTGTCGTAGCGGATAGGCACGAAGAGGGGCGACCTTCCCAGAGCCCGGCACATGCCGGAGCAGATGCCACACCGGCTGGCAGGCGCCGGAGCAGATGCCACACCCGTGTCAAGCGCCGGGCAGCTGCCCGAGCAACTGCCGGGCAGAGCCGCCCGCGGGGGGCGGAAGCGGGCTAACGCTCGGGTGCGGACGCGGGGCCGGACGCGGAATCGCGCGCGGTCTGGTCGGCCCGGCCGTCCCGGCCCACCGGTCGGGAGTCGCGGCCGGCGAGCGGCGCGACCGACCGCGGGCAGCCGGCGAGCAGGCGGATCTGCATCCCGAGGTCGGCGACACCCACACAGGTCTGCGCGAACGGCAGCCGGTGCCGGCGCACCGCCCCGTCGGGGCCGGTCACCTCGAGGTCCACGCCGGCCCGGTCGAGGCCCACGAGCAGCGGCCGTTCGGCGGGGACGCAGCGCGCGAGCCGGGCTGCGATCCGCTCGACCACGGGGCAGCGCGGGTCGCCGAGGTGGGCCAGCCAGAGTCCCTCGAGGTCGGCGAAGGGGTCGGGGCCGGAGGTGGCGAGGTCGTCCGGGTCGATGGCGGTCACGCCGTCGTGGTCGGTGAGTACGATCCGCTCGGGCGCCAGCCGCACGAGTGCGGCCGCGGTGCCCACGTCGAGAAGGGCGGGGTCGGCGAGCTCGCGCGCGATGTCGCTGGCCACCCGGCGTTGCTCGGGCGTGGAGGGCACAAAGATCCGCCCCTCGACGACGACGACCCGCCGGCACCGCCCGTCGGCCGCACCGCCGACGAGCACGTCCAGCACCTCGAGCCGCGCGGGCATCTGTCCCTCCCCGGCGCCGGCCTCGCGTGCCGCCACCTCGCGGGCGACCGCCGCCGGCACGACGAGGCACAGCTCGGCGGTTCCGGGGATCGCGTGGACCAGGGGGACGGCGACAGCGGTGCCGCCGCGGAAAAGCCCGTCGCGGGAGAGCCTGCCGCGGGCCGGGTCGCCCGGGGTCAGCGTGGCGCGGGCGGACCGCCGCAGCGCCGAGAGCGTTCGTTCGGCGGGCTCGGGGACGGGTCCCACGAGTGGACGCATGGCTTCTCCTCGTCGTCGTCTCCTACTACCGGAGGGCCCGTGGCACCCCGGCGTCCGACGAGCGGGGGACGCCGGGGTTCCACGGCCGCGGGGACGTGACTACCCGCACGTACAACTTAGGTAAGGCTTACCTCAAAGCGCAAGGGGTTTCTCGTGTCAGTTCCCGTCGAGCAGGGCCGCGAGTTCGCGCTCGACGTCGTCGACACTCGCGCAGACCTGCGAGAACGGGATCCGGAGCCGCTCGCGAAAAATCGCCTCCGGGGCGGCGATCGCCACGTCGATCCCGTGCCGGTCGAGGCCCACGATCCACGGATCGGCACCGGCCACCTGGCGCCCCGCCCCCAGGGCGAGACGCACGGCCAGCGTGCCGCCGTCGACGCCGAGCCGGCGCAGCCACACCTGCTCGTCGACGCCGATCGGATCGACGGCGGCCGCGACCAGCTCGCCCCGTGGCACCACGTACACACCGTCGTCGGACAGGTACGTCACCTCGAGCGGGCGCAGCTCGGAGAGCCGCAGCGCGCCCACGTCGCCGTCGGGCCCGGCCTCGGCACCGTCCGCCGCCACCAGGCGGCGACGGCGGGCCGACGACGACGAGGTGACGATCCCCGAGATCCGGACCACTCCCCGGGTGACCGCACACTCGTCGTCACACCCGACCCCTCCCCCGGCGGGACGGCCGTCGATCGCGAACGACGGCCGGACGGACCGGCCCCGGCACCGGCCCGTGCACACGGTGTCCACGATCTCGACGGTGGCGGACCCGCCGGGCGTGGTGACGCCGGGGGCGTCGACGGCGTCGCGGGACATGCCGCCGACGTCCACCACGAGGACGACCACACCGTCGTCGCGCACCCGCGCCGACCGCAGGGGCCGGCAGAGCATGCCGGCCTCGACCGTGCCGCCCGCACCGCGCGCGAGGACCGTGCGGACGCGCTCCGCGACCGGGCGCACCCCGGACCGCTCCACGCTCTCGTCCCTCATCGACTCCTCCTCGCCCCGTCGGCGCCCGCTATCCGGACAACCGTCCTACTAAAATGGACTCTCCTCCTCTTAAGCGCCCGAGAGGGCCGATTCAATACCCGGGTGCACCCGAAAATGCCGTGAGACCAGCCACAACATGAGGGCGACGTCGGGTTGGAGGGGGCGGGCGATATGCGTTCACACCGCCTGACGTGGTGGAATCGGGGACATGGACGAGTTCAGGGAAGAGCCCTCGACGTACATCTGGCGCTGGACCACGTGGTCGTGGGTGTGCGTCGGGCTCGGCGTGCTCATCGTGCTCATGGGCGTCACCGGCGGCGGCTCGGTGGCGCCCTGGATCATCGGAGGCGTGGCCGTGGCGGTGGTCGGCGGCGTCGCGTTCGGCTTCGTCCCCCGCGCCTCGCTGGCACAGAAGAAGCGGCCCATGACCGAGAAGGCCAAGCGCAAGGCCACCGAGAAGAGCCGCGGCGCCGGCGGGACGGGTTCCGGGACCGGGGAGAAGGGCACCGAGCCAGCCGCGTGATATTCTGTTCCGGCACTGCCGATGTAGTTCAATGGTAGAACTTCTGCTTCCCAAGCAGACAGCGCGGGTTCGATTCCCGTCATCGGCTCCACCGCGATGTCCCGGACCGCCGCTCGACGAGCGGTCCGGGACATCGCCCATGTGTCGTGGGGCTCTCCCACATCCCGTCCGCCGGCGACCCGGGCTAGACGGACCGCTGCGAGGACGCGGCCGGCCGCTTCGCCGTCATCCGCTCCCGTTCCCGACGTCCCCGCCGCCCTGCTGCCCTAGCCGTCCTTGCCGTTCTCGCCGCGGCGGCGCAGGAACTGGAAGCCGGGGATGCCGGCCAGCGCCTCGAGGCACTGCTGCGCCACCTCGAGGATCTGGTGGACCTCGGGGCCGACGTTGTCCAGCGAGGACAGGACGGGCAGGACGTCGTTCTCGAGAGTGCCCACGATGAGCGGCAGGTGATCGATGAGCTTGACCGTGGCCGCGACCTCGTGTGGGTCGATCGAGGTGAGGACCTCGTCGGTGATCGGCTCGACCGACGCGAGGGTCCGGTCCGCGTAGGCCAGCACCTCGACGACCCGCGTGGCCACGTCCCGGACGGTGTCGGGGTCGAGCTCCGCGTTTGCGAGCAGCGTCTCCACGACCGGCCGCACGGGCGCCAGGGCGGTGTCGGCAAAATCCAGCAGCGGCTCCACCCGGCCCACGAGCTCGACCACGCCCGCCAGCTCCCGCGGGTCGACCGACGCCAGGATCTCGTCGGTGATCGGTTCGACCGACGCGAGGGTCCGGTCCGCGTAGACCAGCACCTCGACCAGGCGGGAGGCGACGAGCCGGGCGGCGTCCGGGTCGAGCTCGGCCTCGGCGACCATCGCCTCCACCAGGGGACGCACGGGCCCCAGGGCGGTGTCGGCGAACTCCACCAGGTTCGCCACCCGACCGACGAGACCGACCACCGCCGCGACCTCGCGCGGGTCCACCGAATCCAGGAGCTCGTCGGCGATCGGCTGCACCGCGGCCAGGGTCTGGTCGGCGTAGACCAGGACCTCCGCGAGGCGCGCAGCCACCCGCCGGGCCGCGGCGGGATCCAGCTCGGCGTCCACGAGCAGCGCCTCCACCACGGGGCGCACGGGCGCCAGCGCGGAGTCCGCGAAGTCGAGCAGCGGCTCGACGCGCGCGACCATGGCGTCGGCGGCGTCGACCGTGCCGCCCACCCGACCGACGATCGCGTCCGCCGAGTCCACGGTGGACCCGACCCGGCCCACGATCCCGTCAGCCGACTCGACGGTGCGCGCCACGTCATCGACCACCTCGTTCGCCCGCTGCACCGTGGCCCGGACCCCGTCGACCGTCTCCGCGGCGGAGGCGACGATCCCGTCGATCGCGTTGACGGTGCGCTCGGCGTCGTCGAGCAGCGCCTCGACCCGCTCCATGATGTCGTCGACGCTCTCCAGCAGCCCCACCACGCGCGCCGGCAGCGAGCCGACGAGCCGCACCACCTCGAGCTCCCACTCGACCACCCGGAACGCGGCCCGGACGAGCGACGAGGGCCCGGGAATCCGCAGCTGGATCTCTGCCATGCACCGATTCTGCCCGACCCGGCCCGCTCCGGCCCCCGGATCCGGTCACCATGGGACGCGCGACCGGCATCACCGTCTCCCTGTGCGGGCAGGCGGCGTCCATGCAAATCAGAGCACTTCCTCACCTTGGACGGATGGCCAGAAAGGCATTAGCATCGTCGTTGTTACCGGCGAGTAGGTTCCGCTGCGCCCAACGCCCCCGGACCCCTCAACCGGCCGCATTCACGACAACGCCATCACACTCCGAATGGAGAAGCACCGTCATGGGTCACTACAAGAGCAACGTCCGCGACCTCGAGTTCAACATGTTCGAGGTCCTCGGGATCGACGAGGCGCTCGACGCCGGCGAGTTTGGCGACATGGACACCGACACCGCCAAGGGCATCCTCGCCGAGGCCGCGACCCTCACCGAGGGTCCCGTGGCCGAATCCTTCGCCTCCGCGGACCGCAACCCGCCGGTGTTCGACCCGGAGACCCACTCCGTCTCGATCCCCGAGGACTTCAAGAAGTCCTTCCGCGCCTGGTACGAGGCCGGCTACGTGTACATGGGCCTGCCCGAGGATCTCGGTGGTATGCCCGCTCCCCGCGCCCTGACCTGGGCCGTGGGCGAGATGATGCTCGGCGCCAACCCGGCCGCCTACATGTACTCGGCCGGCCCGGCCTTCGCCGCCGTGATGTACGAGAACGGCACCGAGGAGCAGAAGAAGTGGGCCGCCACCTGCGCCGAGCGCGGCTGGGGTGCCACCATGGTGCTCACCGAGCCGGACGCCGGCTCCGACGTCGGCGCCGGCGTCACCAAGGCCATCAAGCAGGACGACGGCTCGTGGCACATCGAGGGCGTCAAGCGCTTCATCACCTCGGGCGACTCCGACGACCTCTTCGAGAACATCTTCCACCTGGTCCTGGCCCGCCCCGAGGGCGCCGGCCCGGGCACCAAGGGCCTGTCCCTGTTCTTCGTCCCCAAGTTCCACTGGGACTTCGATACCGACACGATCGGCGAGCGCAACGGCGTCTTCGTCACCGGTGTCGAGCACAAGATGGGCCTCAAGGTCTCCGCCACGTGTGAGGTCACCTTCGGCGGCCACGGCGTCCCCGCCAAGGGCTGGATGGTGGGCGGCGACGAGCTCAACCAGGGCATCCGCCAGATGTTCGACGTGATCGAGCACGCCCGCATGATGGTCGGGACCAAGGCCATCTCCACCCTGTCCACCGGCTACCTCAACGCCCTCGAGTACGCCAAGGAGCGCGTCCAGGGCGGCGACATGGCCGAGATGGCGGACAAGAACGCCCCGCGCGTCACCATCACCCACCACCCCGACGTCCGCCGCGCGCTCATGCGCCAGAAGGCGTTCGCCGAGGGCCTGCGCTCGGTGTACCTGTACACCACCGCGCACCAGGACGTGACCATCGCCCAGCGCGTCTCCGGCGCCGACGGCGAGCTCGCCCACCGCGTCAACGACCTCCTGCTGCCCATCGTCAAGGGCGTCGGCTCCGAGCGCGCCTACGAGCTGCTCACCGAGTCGCTCCAGACCCTCGGCGGCTCCGGCTTCCTGCAGGACTACCCCATCGAGCAGTACATCCGCGACGCCAAGATCGACTCGCTCTACGAGGGAACCACCGCGATCCAGGCGCAGGACTTCTTCTTCCGCAAGATCGCCCGCGACCGCGGCACCGCCGTCGGTCACGTGTCGGCACAGATCAAGAAGTTCCTCGAGTCCGCCGACGCCCGGCCCGAGCTGGCCGCCGAGCGCGAGCTGCTCACCACCGCGCTGGCCGACGTCGAGGCCATGATCGGCGGCTGCTTCGAGCACCTCATGGCCGCACAGGAGGACCCCAAGCGCCTCTACATCATCGGCCTGGCCTCCGTGCGCCTGCTCATGGGCTTCGGCGACCTCATGATGGGCTGGCGCCTGCTCGAGGGCGCCGAGATCGCCCTGGGCAAGCTCGACTCCGCGACCGGCGACGACAAGGCCTTCTACACCGGCAAGGTCGAGGCCGCCAAGTGGTTCGCCCACAACGAGCTGCCGCTCCTCACGGCGACCCGCGGCATCGTGGCCGGCCTCGGCACCGAGCTCATGGAGATGGACGAGGCCGCGTTCTGATCTGACGCGCGCGGTCGCCGCCCCACGGCGTACCCGCCCGCCCCTCCCGACATCGGCGACTCCACTGCTGCTTCGGCGACCCCCTCAGGGGTAGCAGATCCGGCGGTGGAGTCGCCGATCGTGTAGGTGCCGGGCTGCGGGCCGGGTCCACCGCGTCCTCGTCGGGGACCCGGTGCGCCCGCGGGCCGGGCACTGGTCCATACTGAGCGGACACACTGCTGACATCCATGGCAGGGGAAGTCCGGTGAGAGTCCGGCGCTGACCCGCAACGGTGTGCCACCCCTCGACAGGTGGCGAGCCCGATCGCCTGCCCGGACGTCCGCGGCTCCACCCATCGCCGTGGTCTGCGATCCGGAGCCCCGCAGGCCATGTGGTGCACCCGTGCACCTCGGCGCCGACGGGTCCCGGCCCGCCGGACCCGCCAGAGGAACCGAGGTCCGCATGTCCCGCCGAAGCCTGCCCCAGCCGAGCCCGACCCGCCGCCGGCGCACCGCCGCCGTCGCCGTCACCACCGCCGTCGTCCTCGCCGTCACCGGCTGTTCCCGCGGGGAGCCCGGGAACACGGCCGCGGCGGCCGAGCCGTTCGCCGAGCCCGTCACCATCACGAACTGCGACCGCGAGACGACCTACGACACCCCGCCGCAGCGCATCGTGTCGATGAACGACCACGTCACGGAGACCCTCATCCAGATGGGTGCCGGAGACCGGATCGTCGGAATGGGCTACGGCGAGAGCACGGACGTGCTCCCCGAGGTCGCGGACCGGTTCCACGCGATCCCCTCGCTCGCCGAGGAGTACCCGACCGCCGAACAGATCCGTGACCTCGAGCCGGACCTCGTCGTGGGCGGCATGCGCAGCGCCTTCGACGAGAAGGAGGGCCGCAGTCGCGACGCGCTCGCCGCCGCCGGGATCCCCACGTTCCTCTTCTCCGAGTACTGCGGCGAGGGCTTCTCCGATATCGCGCTCCTGGAGAACGACTTCGCACAACTCGGACGGATCCTCGCCGTCGAGGAGGGTGCGGTGCAGCTCACCGAGCGGATCACCAACGGCCTCGACGCGGTCCGCGAGAAGCTCGACGCGGCCGGCGTCGCAGACGTGCCCACGTTCTTCTACGACGGCGGCGAGGCCGAACCCGTCACCATCGGCGGAGTCGGCATCGGCCACCTCATCGGCCGGTACGCGGGCGCGGCCAACGTCTTCCCGGAGGGCGACCGCCCCTACCTCGCCACCAGTTGGGAGGTGATCGGCGAGCGTGCGCCCGAGGCCGTGGTCGTGCTGGACTACGGCAAGACGAGCGCCGAGGACAAGATCCGCCATCTCGAGGCACAGCCGATCATGGCGACCACGCCGGCGATCCGCGAAGGCCGGATCGTCACGGTCCCGCTCGCGGACTTCTTCGAGAGCTCACGCATGGTCACGTCGGTGGAGACGATCGCCGCGGCCCTGCACCCCGACGCCGTCGAGGACTGACCGGATGGCCCGGCTCGCGACCAGCGCCCCACCCGGACGCCGCCGTCTGCGGGCGCTCCTCCTGCCGCTCCTCGTCGCCCTCGCCTGTGCGCTGGCCGGCGGGGTCGCACTCGGCACGATCTCCATCCCGGTCGGCGACGTGGCCGCGATCGTCGCCCACCGCATCGCCCCCGGCGCGTTCGCCCCGTGGTGGTCGGAGGCCCGAGCGGCGATCGTCCTCGAGTCCCGCCTGCCACGCGTGCTCACCGCGGCCGCCGTCGGTGCGTCGTTGGCGCTCGCCGGCGGCGTCGCCCAGGCGGTGACCCGTAACCCGCTGGCCGACCCGTACCTGCTCGGGGTGTCCTCGGGGGCGGGCTTCGGCGTCGTCGTCCTCACCGTCTTCGGCCTCGGCGCGGGCACCCTCGGCCTCTTCACCCTTCCCGCCGCCGCGTTCCTCGGCGCCCTCCTCCCCCTGGTCGGGACCGTGCTGGTCGCCCGCCGAGCGCACGACCCCACGGCGATCGTCCTCGTGGGCGCGGCCATGACGATGGTCTTCTCCGCCCTCATCACCTTCACGCTGCTCGTCCTGGGAGACGTCCACCAGCTGGGCACCGTGATGCGGTGGCTCGCCGGCGGATTCGGGGACGCCTCGTGGCGGATGGTCGCGGTCCCGATGGTGGTCCTCGCCGTCACGGGCACCGCCGTCATGCTCGCCTCGCGGCGCCTCGACCTGCTCCTCACCGGCGACGACGGGGCCACGGCGATGGGGATGAACGTCCCCCGGTTCCGCGTGCTCCTGTTGCTCACGGTCTCGTTGCTCACGGCGGGCGCGGTCGCGGTGTCCGGCACCATCGGATTCATCGGACTCCTCGTTCCCCACCTCGCCGGATACCTCACCGGACGCACCGCCGCGCGCCTGTTGCCCACCGCCGCGGTCCTCGGCGCGCTCGCGCTCGTCCTGGCCGACATCGCCGCGCGCTCCGTCAGCCCCGACTCCGAGCTGCCCGTCGGTGTCGTCACGGGCATCGTCGGCGGCCCGCTCTTCGTGGCGATGCTGTGGCGTCGCCACCGACAGGAGACCCCATGAGTCACCTCTCCGCGACATCCGTAGCGGCACGCCTCGGCGGCCACCTCGTCCTGGACGGCGTCGACCTGCAGGTGGTCCCGGGCCGGGTCACGGCACTGGTGGGACCGAACGGCAGCGGCAAGACGACGCTCCTACGCACCTGCTACCGCGCGCTGCCCGCGGCGGCCGGAGTGGTCGAGGTGGACGACACCGACATCCGCCGTCTACGCCGACGCAGCCTCGCCCGCACCGTCGGCGTGAGCACCCAGGAGCCGGCCACCCTCGGCGGGATCACCGTCCGCGAATCGGTCCGCCTCGGGCGCACCGTGCAGCGTGGCCTGTTCGAGTCCTTCGGCGCGGACGACGTCGACGTCGTCGACACCGTCCTCTCCCAGGTCGGGCTCGCCGACCTCGCCGACCGTGATGTACTCACGCTCTCCGGTGGGCAGCGCCAGCGGGTCTCCATCGCCCGCGCGCTCGCCCAGGAGCCGCGGATCCTGATGCTCGACGAGCCCACCAACCACCTCGACCTGCACCAGCAGCTCTCCGTACTCGACCTGCTCCGGACACTGGCGCAGGACGGTCTCGCCGTGCTGCTCACCGTCCACGACCTGCGGCTGGCCGTCGAGTACTGCGATGCGATGGCGGTGCTCTCGGAGGGCCGGCTCGTGGCGGCCGGCGCGCCCGAGGAGATCCTCGACGCCGACCTGCTGCGTTCGGTCTTCCGGGTCCGTGGCGAGGTGACGGCCCGCGACGACGGCACCCGCACGCTCGAGATCAGGGGGATCGCCCGTGACTGACGCCCTCGCCCGCGCCTACCTGGCGGTCGCGCCGGCGCTCGGCCCGTTCTCCCCGACCGTGGACCCGGTCCCCACGCCGCTCCCGGGAGAACTCCTGACGTCCCCGACGTGGCTGGCCGACCGCATCCGCGACACGGGTGTGCGCTGGTCGCACACCGGCGACCGGGTCAACGGCACGCTGTGGTGGTACTCCGCGAGTTCGACGCTCGTGGCCGCACCCCTGTCGATGCTGCTCGCCACCGGCGCCGCCCCCGACCCGCGTCCGGACCGGCTCACGATCTGCCTGCGCGAGAACGGCTACCTCGCCGCGGCCCGCTCGGACCGGCGCTGTTCGTCCCGGGAGGAGTTCGTCGCCGCGCTGCACCGGGCCCTCGACGCCGTGATCGCGCCTCTCGCGGCCGTCTCCGGCGCGTCGACCCGCGCGCTGTGGGCGATCGCCACCGACTCGGTGGCGAACCGCGCGCTCGACGCCGGCCGCCGGCTCGCCCGCGAGGACGAGGCCGTCGCACTGGCCCGGGCAGTCACCCGACCACCGTTCCTGCCCGCCCGCTTCACGGACGTGACGGCACCGAGCGGCTCCCGCCGGTTCGTGCACCGTTCCTCGTGTTGTCTCATCTACCAGGCGACCGACGGCCCCAAGTGCGCGAGTTGCCCCCGGCGCACGCCCGCCGACCGCCGGGCCGAGCTCGAGAAGCGCATCTGACGCCCCGCCCCCGGCTCCCGGCCCCTCCCCACATCGGCGACTCCACAGCTGGGTCGGCGACCCCCACAGGGGTAGCCGACCCAGCTGTGGAGTCGCCGATTCCGGGACAGCGGGCGCGTCAGCGGGGCCCGCCGGGTCAGCCGGGTCCGGGCAGGCCGGGCAGTTCGAGGGGCGGCAGCCCGGGGATCTCGATCGGGCCGGGCCCGGGCGGCGGGGGCGGGGGCGCGTCGCCGCCCGGTCGGTCGTCGCCGGACTCGGGGCGCGGCGCCGGCCGGCACTCGATGCGATCGACCGGCGCGTAGGTGGAGGCGAACGAGTCAGTGCTGACCGTGTCGTCGCCGCGCGTGACGGTGCGGGTGACGCGCACGGTGTAGCCGTCCTCACCGGGCTCGGGGCTGCACCCCTCGCCGTTCAACACCCGCGTCTCGGGCCGCCGGAGGTCGGTCCGCGGCGAGGTCGAGGTGCGCACGTCGTACTCCGGGGTGCCCCACAGTCGCACGGTCACGGAGGTGCCGGTGCCGAAGGCGTCGATCACCAGCCCGGTACTCTGCGCGTTGCGGAAGCCCACGTCGGAGGTACCGGTGGCGTCGCGGCCGGCAGGAAAGGCGTCGTGGGCCACGCCCCGGCCGGTGCGGACGAGGTCCTGGGCGCCGGCCTCGTAGGCGGCGTTGAACAGTGCGGTGGCCACGGCGTCGGTGGACACGCCCGAGGTGGCCGTCCCGGCGACGTCGGCCATGGAGAACGACTCGCCGGCGGGGACGAGGTGCCCGGCCAGGGAGGCGAGCATCGACTGCGCCCCGCCGCCCGCGCCCACGGCCACGGTGAACTCGCCGACGGGGGCGCGGATGCCGGCCTTCTCGGCGTCCTCGGTGGTGAGTTCGGGGTCGCGCCCCACGTAGGCGACGGGCATCACCCGTGGCCCCTCCGTGTCCGTCATCTGCCCCGGCAGTCCGCCGAGCAGTGGGCCCCAGTTGACGGTGCGGCCCTGCACGGCGGGGACGACGCTGGCGGTGGTGCCGCTGAACGAGAAGGTGGCGTCGCGCCCCTCCTGCTCGGTCTCGGCCAACATCGGCTCGAGGATGCCCTTGGCGACGTCGGCGTCGAACCGCGGCTCCAGGACGTCGCCGTTGCGGACAAAGCTCAGGTACTCGCCGATCCGGTCGCGCGGGAACACGATCGGCACGGCGTCCGGCCCCGCGGGGTCCACCATCTCGATCTCGCGCCCGGGTGGCCGGGCGCGCTCCTGTCCGGGCTGGGCGGGCGGGGGCGGCGGCGTGGTGCTGACGGTGGTGACCGGCGGCTCGGTACCGTCGGGCCGCATCCGGGAGGCCAGGAGGGTCACGTCTCGGCCGGCGGCGGGCTCGGCGATGTCGCGGATCAGGGCCCGGACCTGGTCGGCGTCGGTCTCGGTGGGGGTGTAGACGACGGCGAGGTCCACGCCGTCGTCGTCGAGCCAGTGCGCCAGGATCTCGTCCCGCGACCGTTCGATCTGCAGACGCTGCCCGTCGAGTGGGATGGCCGAGCGGACCTCCTCGCGGTCAAACCAGATGGCGCCCTCGCGCGGCTCGAAGTCGGCCTGCAGCGCCAGCTTCTCGAGGAACTCGGTGAGGCGCGCGTCGGGGATGATGCTGGCGATGCCCACCTCGCGGGAGAGGAACAGGCTGAAGAAACGGGTGAACGGGTTGAGCGGCTGCTCGCCGCCCCGGTCGAGGGTGCCCTGCCAGTCCACGGACAGTCCCACGGAGCGCGGATCGAGCGAGGTGGAGACGACCCCGGCGCGCAACGCCACCTCGTCGTCGACCTTGGGTCCCAGTTCCCGGATGAGGCGCTGCTCGGCGTCGACGGTCTTCATCCCACCCACGTCGATCCCGGCCACGACCGTGCCGCGCGGCACCCGGCCGATGCTGTGGACCAGGTCAAACCCGTAGAGGACGGACAGGGCCATGAAGACGCCGACGGCCGTGTAGATCCACCGCGACCGCACGCGGTACCGGCGGCGGTCGGCGGCGGCCGGGCGCGGGTCGGCGCCCTCGAGCACGACGGGCCGGGCGTGCCCGTCGTCGCCGCCGGTGGTGCGCTCGTCCACGCGTCCTCATGCCTCCTCACGGGTGGGGATCACGGCGACCGGGTGAGCGCCGCGACCGGGGGATGTCCACACCCGTTCTGTCGTGATGAATCCCACTATGGCGGACTCCGGGCCCACCTCGCGGGACGCGCGCCGCGCCGGCGCCCTGTTCCCTGGGGTTTCGCGTGGTAGAGCCCGGATGTTACGACGACGAGACCGGCCCCCGCCCGGGAGTGGGCGGGGGCCGGTGCGGGCCGAGGGGCGCTTCTCAGCGCGGCGCGGTGTCGGCTCAGCGCTCCACGATGGCGGTGATGCCCTGACCGCCGGCGGCGCAGATCGAGATGAGCGCGCGGCCCGAGCCCTTCTGCTCGAGCAGCTTGGCGGTGGCCGCGAGGATACGGCCGCCGGTCGCGGCGAACGGGTGGCCCGCGGCGAGCGAGGAGCCGTTGACGTTGAGCTTGTTGCGGTCGATCGCGCCGAGCGGGGCGTCCAGGCCGAGACGCTCGGAGCAGTACTCCGCCGACTCCCACGCGGCGAGCGTGGCGAGCACCTGCGAGGCGAAGGCCTCGTGGATCTCGTAGAAGTCGAAGTCCTGCAGGGTCAGGCCGTTGCGCTCGAGCAGGCGCGGGACCGCGTAGGTGGGGGCCATGAGCAGGCCGTCCGGGGTGCGGCCGTGGTGGCCGTGGACGAAGTCGACGGAGGCGGTCTCGGAGTCCACGAGGTAGGCGCGGACGGGGAGCTTGTTCTCCTCGGCCCAGGCCTCGCTGGCGAGCAGCACGGCGGAGGCGCCGTCGGTGAGCGGCGTGGAGTTGCCGGCGGTCATGGTGGCCTCGGTGCCATGGGCCTCGGCGTCGCGCTTGCCGAACACCGGCTTGAGCTTGGCCAGCTTCTCGGCCGTGGAGTCGGCGCGCAGGTTGTTGTCGCGGGCCACACCGAGGAACGGGGTCACCAGGTCGTCCTGGAAGCCGGCGTCGTAGGAGGCTGCGAGCTTCTGGTGGCTGGCGGCGGCGAGCGCGTCCTGGTCCTCGCGGGTCACTCCCATCTCGCGGGCGGTGATCGCGGCGTGCTCGCCCATCGACAGGCCGGTGCGGGGCTCGGAGTTCTGCGGCTGCTCGGGGACCAGGCCCTGCGGGCGGATCTCGCCGAGGAGCTTGACGCGGTCGAGCGTGGACTTGGCGGCGGAGACCTTGATGAGGGTCTTGCGCAGGTCGTCGTTGACGGCGAGCGGGGCGTCCGAGGTGGTATCGACGCCGCCGGCGATGCCGGCCTCGATGCGGCCCAGCGCGATGGCGTCGGCCACCTGGACGGCCGAGGCGAGGCCGGTGCCGCAGGCCTGCTGCAGGTCGAAGGCCGGGGTGTGGGAGTCCAGCACGGAGCCGATCACGGACTCGCGGGTGAGGTTGAAGTCGCGGGAGTGCTTGAGTACGGCGCCGGCGGCGACCATGCCGAGCTTGGCGCCCTGCAGGTGGTAGCGGCTCGCGAGGCCGTCGATCGCCGCGGTGAGCATGTCCTGGTTGGAGGCGTCGGCGTACGCGCCGTTGGACCGGGCGAAGGGGATGCGGTTGCCGCCGACGATGGCGACCTTGCGGGGGCTGGTGGTCACGTGTGTCAACTCCGTTGATCGAGGATTGCGGTGGCCTACGTGGCGGCCCTCCGCGTATTGTTACTCAGCAGTAAGTTACTTGTCGACCCCACACGGGCACGGCAGGATGGCCGGAAACGCCGCCGCCGTCACCGAACGTCGACGTACCAGCACCGCACCAGGAGTTGATCGGAACATGGCCCAGGGCAACCTCGACCTCTACTCGCAGTTCGTGACCTCGGCACCGGGGTCCTTCATCGCCGGCAAGGTCGGCCTCCCCCAGCCGGAGCAGCTCCGCCGCCACGAGGACGGGCAGCCGGCGCTCGACGGCCCGGTGCTCGTCGGCGGCGAGGGCCGCCTGGCCGAGCCCGTGCGCGCGATGCTCGAGAACGGCTACGAGCTCGCCGGCACGGACGCCGAGGGCAAGTTCGCCGGCCTCGTCTTTGACGCCACCGGCATCCGTCGCGCCGAGGACCTGCGCGCGCTCTTCGACTTCTTCAACCCCGTCATCCGCCGCGTCGCCGCGAGCGGTCGCGTCGTGGTGTTGGGCACCACCCCGGAGGAGACCGGCTCGGTCGAGGAACGCATCGCGCAGCGCGCCCTCGAGGGCTTCACCCGCTCCCTCGGCAAGGAGATGAAGCGCGGCGCCACCGTCCAGCTCGTCTACGTCTCGGCCGATGCCGACGCGGGCGCCTCCGGCCTCGAGTCCACCCTGCGCTTCATCCTCTCGGGCAAGTCGGCGTACGTCGACGGCCAGGTGTTCCGCGTCGGCGCGGGTGGCGCGACCGCCCCCGCCTCGTGGGACACGCCGCTCGACGGCAAGGTCGCCGTCGTCACCGGTGCCGCCCGCGGCATCGGCGCCGAGATCGCCGCCGTCCTGGCCCGTGACGGCGCCCACGTCATCTGCTGCGACGTCCCGGCCGCCGGCGAGGCCCTCTCCGCCACCGCCAACAAGGTCGGCGGCACCTCGCTGCCGCTCGACGTGACCGCCGCCGACGCCGCCGAGGTGCTGGCCCAGCACGTCAAGGAGCGCCACGAGGGCGTGGTGGACGTGCTCGTCCACAACGCCGGCATCACGCGCGACAAGACCCTCGCCGGCATGGACGCCGCCCGCTGGGACTCCGTCATGGCCGTGAACCTCGTCGCCCCCGAGCGGATCACCGCCGAGCTCGCCGAGAAGGGCGTGCTCGCCGAGGGCGGCCGCGTCGTGGGCGTCTCCTCGATGGCCGGCATCGCGGGCAACCGCGGACAGACCAACTACGCCGCCTCCAAGGCCGGCGTCATCGGCTTCGTGGACGGCGCCTCCGCCGAGCTCGCCTCGCACAAGGTCACGGTCAACGCCGTCGCCCCGGGCTTCATCGAGACCCAGATGACCGCCGCGATCCCCTTCGCCACCCGCGAGGCCGGCCGCCGCATGAACTCCATGCAGCAGGGCGGCCAGCCGGTCGATGTGGCCGAGGCGATCGCCTACTTCGCGAGCCCGGCCTCCTCCGCCGTCACCGGCAACACCATCCGCGTGTGCGGCCAGTCGCTGCTGGGTGCGTGATCGCATGAGCACCCCGAACAGCCCCGGCGCGGACGTCGAGTACACGACGCTGCCCGCCATCCCCAACCTGCTCGCGCAGTACGGCAAGGCCGCCGTGGGCGCCGTCCCCGTGGTGGGCGGCTCCCGCAGCGCCGACTCGATGCCCGCCAAGGGCGTCGAGGTGCAGGGCGTGACGGTCGACGTGGCCAACCTGGCGGCCTACACCCGCGTGTGCGGGCTGCGGCTCGGCGACGCCCTGCCGCTGACCTACCCGTTCACGCTGGCGTTCCCGCTGAGCATGCAGCTCATGCTGGACCCGGACTACCCGGTGCCGGCCATGGGCTCGGTGCACCTGACCAACGAGATCGAGTCGCACCGGCCGCTGCGCGTGGGCGACGAGCTCACCATCCGCGCGCGGGCCGAGAACCTGCGGGAGCACCCCGCGGGCCTGCTGCTCGACATCGTCACGGAGATCCGGACGGGCGACGACCCCGACCCGGCGTGGGTCCAGCGCTCCGGCCTGCTGTCCAAGCGACGCACCTCACTGACCCCGCCCAAGGACGCGCCCCGGCCGCCGAGGCCCGAGCCGCCGACGGCCGCCGAGATCGGCGACCCCACGGTCGTGAAATCGGTGACCGAGGCGCAGATCGCCGAGTACGCGGCCGTCTCCGGCGACCGCAACCCGATCCACGTGTCCAAGGTCGGCGCCAAGGCGTTCGGCTTCCCCAACGTGATCGCCCACGGCATGTGGACCGCGGCCACGTTGCTCGGCGTGGTCGAGGGCGCCATCCCGGAGCGGGCCCGCTACTCGGTGGAGTTCGGCAAGCCCGTCGTGCTCCCGGCCAGGCTCGGCGTCTACGCGCGCCGCGACGAGGCCGCCGGCTCGGGCGGTTCCGGCGCCCCGGCGTGGTCGCTCACCGTGCGCAATCCCAAGAAGCTGGGCACCGTGCACGCCACCGCCTCGATCGAGGCGCTCTAACCCCCGCGCGCCCCGGCGGCGCCCACCAACTCCCCATCCGCCGCCCCCGCCCCCGAAATCGGCGACTCCGCTGGTGGATCGGCTACCCCTGTGAGGGGCGCCGACCCGGCAGGGGAGTCGCCGATTTTCGCGTGTGTGAGGCGTGCGGGGTGGGCGGGCCGGGCCGATGCGGGGCGGGGCCGTCTACAGCCTGAGCACCGCGCGGGCGGCGTCGGCCAGCGCCACCGCGTAGCCGGCGCCGTGCCCGGCCGAGTGCGTGGCCAGGGGGTGCAGCTGGTGCAGCGGGACGCGGTCGCGCCACCCGGGGCGCAGCGGGTGCGCCTCCTCGTAGCCGGCGAGGATCTCTCCCAGGTGCGGCGCCCCGAACAGCGCGAGCATCGCGAGGTCGGTCTCGCGGTGCCCGCCGTGCGCGGCGGGGTCGATGAGCACGGCCTCGACGCCCTGCGCGGCGCCGGAGCCGCCCGACGACGAGGCCCACAGGACGTTCCCGGTCCACAGGTCGCCGTGGAGGCGGGCGGGGCTGTCATCCGGGTGGTCGAGTTCGCCGGCGGCCACCCGGTCGCAGGCCCGTTCCACCACGGCGAGGTCGGCGCCGTCCAGCACGCCCAGGTCCACCGCGATCCGGACGAACGGCCGGACGCGCTGCTCGGCGTAGAACTCGCCCCACGAGTCGGTGGGCCGACAGGACTGCTCCCGGTTGCCGATGAAGCACCGGCCGGTCCAGCCGTCGGCGGGCGCGCCCCAGGCGGCGGCCCCGGCGGAGTGCATAGCGGCCAGCGACCGGCCGAACCGGCGGGCGGCGTCGGGGGTCGCCCGACGGTCGTCCACCCGCTCGAGGGTGATCTCGTCGTCGTCGACCCCCACGACCTCCACCACGCGCGGCCCGCCGGGGGCCGCGGCGAGCCAGGCCAGGCCGGCGGCCTCGTGGCGGAAGAAGTCGGGGACGTGGCGGGAGCCGCGTTTGACGAAGGTCCGTGTCCTGCTCGTGGCGTCATCGCTCACGCCGCTCACCTGCCTTTCTCCGGGGCGCCGTCCGTGCCGCCGGGATCTCCGCCACCGTTTGCGTACGTCTGCCCTGGCGCGCGGCGCCCGAGCAGCGGCCCGGCGAGCAGCACGATCAACGCGCCACCCACGACCATGGGTGTGACGGTCCAAAGCATGCCCGCGTATTCGGCGATCAGGCCGACGAGCGGCGGGGAGAGCAGGAAGCCCAGGCGCATCACCCAGTTGAGCACCGCGAGGCCTGCGCCCGGGGGCAGGCCCGGAACGGAGTCGGCGCCGACCATCGCGCCGGGGATGACGGTGGCGATGCCCCAGCCGGCCAGCGCGAACCCGGCGAGGAGCACGACGAGCAGGGCCGGGCCGTCGAGGACGAACGACACCGCGAGCGCCGTGGCGGTGCCGGCCACCACGCACACCCCGCCCGCGCGGCCCACGTGGGCGGCACCGAAGCGGTCCACCAGGCGGTCCCCGGTGAGTCGGCCCACGAGCTGCATGCCCTGGACGGAGATAAAACCGAGGCCGGCGAGCGCCGCGCCGGCGATCGTCAGCTCCCGCAGGTAGAGGGCGGACCAGGTCTGGGCGAAGTCCTCGACGACCTCCGCGCTGCACGCGAGCAGGCCCAGCGACACGAGCAGCAGGAGGGCCCGGCGGCTGGGCAGGCTGCGGGCGGCGGCCCCAGAGGCAGCAGCACTGCCGGCAGCAGCCCCGCCGACCTCGCCGTCGCCCCCCGGCACGGTGTCGAGGTCGCGGCCGTCGGCGGCCTCGGCCACGCCGGCGCCCAGGCGCAGGGGCAGCGCAGCGGCGGCGAGCAGCGCGCAGACCAGGCCGGCCACGGCCATCTGGCCCACGACGGTCGCGCCGAGCCCGGCGCCGAGGGAGCCGCCGAGCGCGCCGAGCACGGCGCCGAGCGACCACACGGCGTGGAAGCGGTTGATGAGCGAGCGCCCGTGCAGGAGCTGGACGCGGATCCCGTGCGCGTTCATGGCCACGTCCGTGAGGGCGTCGCACACCCCGAACGCCAGCAGCAGCGCGGCGAACACCGCCACGACGGGCGAGAGTCCGAGCACGGCGGCGACGAGCGAGGCGCCGACCATGGTCGCCACGGCCACGGCGCCGTCGGAGCGGCGACGCATGAGCAGGGGTGCAAAGATTCCGCCGACCAGCGCGCCGGCCGGGTAGCAGGCCATCGCCAGACCGAACGCGGCCGGGCCGAGATCGAGGGCGTCCTTGAGGTCCGGTAGGCGCGGCACGATCGCGCCGAAGACGGCGCCGTTGGCCACGAAGAGCAGGGCGGTGGCCAGCGCGGGGCCCCGCACCGATTCCCGTGCCCGCCCGTTCACAACCGCCACCCTAGCGGCGGTAACCTCGACGCCGAGGCGGTCGCCGAGACGGCCGACGAAAGGGCGGACATGTACGACGTGACGGCGGGGATCGAGTCCCACGACGGCGGCCGGCGCGTGGTGTGTACGGTGCCGCTGCCGGTGGAGCCGGCGGTGGTGTTCGACGCCGTGGCCACCGGCGAGGGCATCAGTTCCTGGTTCGTGCCGTGCGCGCTGGAGCCCCAGGTGGGCGGCCGGATCGTGCAGTTCGCCGACCCCGGGGCGCCGGACCCCACGGCGGGTCCGGAGGCGGCGGCCGAGGCGCTGCTCACGGCGACGGTCGGCGAGATCACCGCGTACACCCCGCCCGCCGCCGGCGCCCCGGGCCGCTTTGTCTACGCCGAGCGCGACTGGATGGGCGAGGGCGTGCCGGTGCCGCCGTGGGAGACCTCGTGCGAGGTGGCGCCCGACGGCGAGGGCGGCACCGTCCTCACCCTGCGCTCCGGGTTCGGTTCGGAGGGGCAGCTCGCCGCGGAGTCGGTCGACGGCAGCGTGGACGGCTGGCGGCACGCCCTGACCGTCCTCGCCCACCGGCTCACGCACCGGCCGGCCGACGGCGTGGTGGCGGTGGACGCGGCCACGGATCCGGTCCGCCTCACCGTCCCGCTGCTATGGGACCGCGTGTGGGGGCGCCTGGCGGCGCCGGCCGCCGGCGTGGGCGCCGCGGGACCGGCGGGAAAGGGTGACGACGAGGGTGGCGTCGCCCGCTCCGGCGAGGTGGGCGGCATCGTGGCGGCCTCGTCGGACGCCTCTGCCACCATCCTGCTCTCCGCCCCGCTGGACGGCGTGGTGGAGCTGTACGCCTTCCCGGCCGGCGAGACCCCCGAGTCCGCGGCCCACCACGCGGCGGTGGCCGTGCGGGTCTACGAGTACGTCACCGTCCCGGGCGGGGGCGACGAGCCACTGGGCGCCGCGGCCGTGGACGGCGTCGAGCCCACGTGGGACGCGCCGCGCTGGCGGGCCTGGCTCGACGACCTGGCCGCGCCGGCCGAATAGGGCGCACACCGAGGAGAAAGAGATCGAGATGACCGGTACCCCCACCGCCGTCGCGGCCGTTGCCGCTGTGGCCGCCGACGCCCCACTGGAGAAGACCACCATCACCCGCCGCCCGGTGGGGCCGCACGACGTGCTCATCGAGACCGAGTACGCGGGCATCTGCCACTCCGACATCCACACCGCGCGCTCCGAGTGGGGTCCGGTCGTCTACCCGCTGGTGCCGGGGCACGAGGTCGTGGGCATCGTGCGCGAGGTGGGCGCCGAGGTCACCCGCCACGCGCCGGGCGACCGGGTGGGCGTGGGCTGCATGGTCGGCGCCTGCCACGAGTGCGCGGCGTGTGACGAGGACCAGGAGCAGGAGTGCGAGAACGGCGCTGTGATGACGTACGCCTCCCCGCTTCCTGAGGGGTCGGTCGAGGGCGAGGTGACGCAGGGCGGCTACTCCACGCACATCGTGGTGGAGGAGCGGATGGTGGTGCGCGTACCGGAATCGCTCGATCCGGCGTCCGCCACGCCGCTGTTGTGCGCCGGGATCACCCTGTACTCGCCGCTTCGGCAGTGGAACGTGGGGCCGGGGTCGAAGGTCGCGATCCTCGGCATGGGCGGGCTCGGGCACGTGGGGGTCAAGCTCGCCGTGGCGATGGGCGCCGAGGTCACCGTGCTCTCGCAGTCCACCTCCAAGCGGGAGGACTCCCTGCGCTTCGGCGCCGTGGAGCACTACGCCACCGGCGGCGAGGAGGGCGCGGCGAATCTCAAGGCGCTGCGCGGACAGTTCGATCTGTTGCTCAACACGGTGTCCGCCGACCTGCCGCTGGACCCGTACCTGCGGCTGCTCCGGCCGCGGGGGGTGATGGTGGAGATCGGCCTGCCCACCGAGCCCGCGCGTCTGCGGCCCGGGACGCTCGCGGCCGGCCGGCGGGTGCTCACCGGCTCGATGATCGGCGGGATCGCCGAGACGCAGGAGATGCTCGACTTCTGCGCCGACCACGGGATCACCGCCGAGATCGAGCTCATCGCGGCCGACAAGATCAACGAGGCCTATGACCGGGTCGTGTCCTCGGACGTGCGCTACCGGTTCGTCATCGACGCGGCCACATTCTGACCCACCGGGCCGGAAACGCGGATCGCGCGGGCGCCGACATAGAGTGAGGTAACGCGCACCCGTGCGCACCGCACGATCGTAGAACCGACGAGGAGCGAGACCCGCATGGCGGATTCCAACGACACCGTGACCATCGCGACCGGCGAGGGCGCGCCCGGCACGACCCTCCTGGGCATCGGCGCCTACCGGCCCCGCCGCGTGGTGAGCAACGAGGAGATCTGCGAGAAGATCGACTCCACCTCCGAGTGGATCTACGAGCGCTCCGGCATCCTCAACCGCCGTTTCGCCGACCGCGATGAGACGACCGTCTTCATGTCCACCGAGGCGGGACGCAAGGCAATCGAGAGTTCCGGGGTGGATACCGACCTGATCGACGCCATCCTCGTGTGCACTTCCACGAACTGGACCATGACGCCGCACGCCGCCCCTCAGGTGGCCACCGAGCTGGGCCGCAACGGCATCGCCGCCTT
Source organism: Dietzia sp. 179-F 9C3 NHS (assembly GCF_045369825.1). NCBI lineage: Bacteria > Bacillati > Actinomycetota > Actinomycetes > Mycobacteriales > Dietziaceae > Dietzia > Dietzia sp. 179-F 9C3 NHS. The sequence continues at coordinate 322,471 of NZ_JBIQES010000003.1, read as the reverse complement.
CGACCTCACCGCGGGATGCGCGGGCTTCGGGTACGGCCTCGCGGTGGCCACGAGCATGATCCGGTCCGGGGCGGCGCGCTACGTCCTGGTGGTGGGCGTGGAGCGGATGAGCGACGGCATCGACCCCACGGACCGCAACACAGCCTTCATCTTCGGCGACGGCGCGGGCGCCGTCGTCGTCGGCCCCTCGGAGACCAACGACCTCGGTCCCGTCGTGTGGGGTTCAGACGGCAAACTCGGCCAGGCCATCCGGCAGACCAAGGACTTCCGGCAGCTCGTCGACGAGGTCGAAGCCGGGGAGGAGGACATCGCGCAGCCCTACCTGGTCATGGACGGGTCCAAGGTCTTCCGCTGGGCCGCGTTCACCGTGGCCAAGGTCGCGCAGCGGACCCTCGAGCAGGCCGGGGTCACGGCCGACCAGATCCAGGCCTTCATCCCCCACCAGGCCAACGGCCGCATCAACTCGGCGATGGCCCAGCACGTCGGCATGCCGGACTCGGTGGCGATCGCCAACGACATCGAGCAGACCGGCAACACCTCGGCCGCCTCGATCCCGCTGGCCATGGAGACGATGCTGCGCAACGGCGAGGCCAAGGAGGGCGACCTGGCCCTGTGCATCGGTTTCGGCGCTGGTCTGTCCTACGCCGGCCAGGTGGTGCGACTTCCCAAGGCCCCGCCGGTCGACTGACCCTCGGGCGCCTCGACCCTCGATCGCATCGTCCCCTCGATCGCTTCATCCCTCGATCGCCTCGACCTCGATCGCCTCGTTCCCGTAACCGCACGAAAGTCAGGGATACCCCCGCATTCGGTGCGCTTATGTGGACGAAGCGATGGCGGCACGGTCGCGTGTGACGCACACTCACCTCATGCGAGCCTCGTCGTCGTCCTCCCCGGTCCTCACCCTCGCCCTCGCTGCAGGTCTTGTGCTGGCCCCACCCCTGGCCGGCGCCACCGAGCCCGCACCCGTGCCCGTGCCCCCGACCGACCCGGCCACGCAGGTCGCGGGATCGGTCGAGGGGATGACGCGCGGCACCGGGATCGTGCCGGGCGTCGGCGGCGGCGACGGCCCCGCGGTCTACGGCACGCCGGACGCGCCGGCGGGGGCGCCGTCGCGGTACGTGGCGCTGGGCGACTCGTTCGCCTCGGTCGGCAGGATCGTGCCGGCGGCGTGGCTGGACGGCCCGTCGTCGTGCGTGCGGACGGCCGACGCCTACCCGCCCCTGGTCGCGCGCGGGCTCGGGGCCGCGACGTTCGTCAACGCCACGTGCGGCGGCGCGATCACCGACGACCTGCTCGGCCCCAACGAGGACGGCGTGCCGCCGCAGCTCGACGCCCTGGACGCGGGGACCGACCTGGTCACGCTGACGATCGGCGGCAACGACGTCGGGTTCGGCGCCGTGATCGACGCGTGCGCCATCCGCCCCAACGCCGAACGCGCGGGCGTGCTGCCGCTGGTCGAGCCGATGGCCGACGAACTGGCCGAGAAGTTCGACACCCGGGCCGGTTGCCCCGACGTGGTGGAACGGCAGGCCCCCGCCGCGCTCGCCGCTCTCGACTCGCGGCTCGACGAGGTCTACGCGGAGATCCACCGGCGCTCGCCGGACGCCCGCGTGGTGGCCGTCGGCTACCTGACCGCCGTGCCCGACGACGCGACACTGTTCGCGGAACCGGACTGCGCGCCGCTCACGGTGGTGTCGGCCGAGGAGCGCGACGGCGTGCGGCGCTTCCAGGAGGACATCAACCGGGTCGTCGCGGCCGCCGCCGAGCGTAACGGGGCCACCGCTGTCATCCCGGACGAGCCCGGGCACTCGATGTGCGCGCCCGTCGCGGAGCGCTGGGTCGACCTCACCGGCATGCAGACCGGCGCGGCGCCCATCCACCCGACGAGCGCCGGCCACGCGCACGTGGCGCAGCGGGTGCTCGGCGCGCTGGGCGGGTAGGCGCGGCCCCGCCGCTGCTTCGTCGCCCCGCCCCCGCTTCGTCGCCCCGCCGCTGCTTCGTCGCCCCGCCCCCGCTTCGTACGCATAACCGCATGAGATTCAGCGTTTCCGGCGAGGTCGGCACGCTTATGCGAACGAAGCGAACTGGTGGGGCGCGGTGGGCCCGCGTCGGGCAACGGCGATTCCCCCGCGGACCAGCACCAGACCGAGCAGAATGTGACCATGTTCACATCCCCTCGCGCGCTCGTCGCCTCCCTCGCCCTGGCAGCCTCCGCAGCCCTCGCCGCCTCCCCCGCCGCGTCGGCGCAGTCCGAGACAGGCGCGCTCGACACCGGCTCGCTCGGCTCGGCGGTCGTCGTGGAGGCCACCGGATCGTTCGCCCCGCTCGGCTCGCTCGGCTCGAGCCTGCCCGCTCCCGGACCGCGGACGTACGACTCCTATGTCGCGCTCGGCGACTCGTACGCGGCGCTGGGTGACCAGACGCAGCTCGCGCCCGGTGTCGAGGACTGCGACAACAGCGCGACCAACTACCCCAACCAACTCGACGCGAACCCGCGGGTCGGTGAGCTCACAGACGCCTCGTGCGGCGGTGCGCAGATCCCCCAGGTCCTCGAGAGCCAGGTCAAAGCCCTCGACGCCGGGACGGACCTCGTCACGCTGTCCATCGGCGGCAACGACGTCGGGTTCAGCACGATGGTCGGGTGCATCACCCGGCAGGGGCCGTTCGCGGACCTCCCTGCGACGACGACCTGCGACGACGCGATCGGCGACCAGGTCGACGGCGACATCGCCGCCGTCTACGGCGACGGCGGCGCGATCAAAGCCGTCTATGCGGCGATCGCCGAGCGGTCCCCCGACGCGACGGTCGTCGCTACTCGGTACCTGCCGTTGATGCCCACCGAGGGCTCGTGCGCGTTCATCGAACAGCTCCACCCGGCCGACGTGGCGTGGGCTCGCGACGTGACCACCCGGATCAACGCCGCCGTGGACGCCGCGGCCGAGCGCCACGGCCACGTCTCGGTGCTGCCCACCGACACCGTGGACCGCAGCGCCTGCGCGCCGGCGGACCAGCGCTGGACGGACTTCCAGGGCGGTGCGCCCACCAACGCGGCGCCGATGCACCCGACCACGCTCGGGCAGACCGCCATGGCCGAGGCGATCGGGGCCGCGATCTAGGGGAGCTACCCCTCGAAGATCCCCTGCCCCACGTATTCGCCCTCGGCCGCGCCGGGCGGGAGCGCGAATACGGCGGACCCGATGGGGATGGTCCACTCGTTGAGCGCGTCCAGTTCGGCGAGCCGGCGCTGGACGGGCACGAAGGTCCGCACGGGGTCGGCCTGGTAGGCGGTAAAGAGGAGGCCGATGTTGCTCATCTCGCTGCCCTCGGGCGGGTCGTCGTAGTTGTACGGCCTCCGCAGCATGGCCTCGGAGCGGTCCCGCTGCCGGGCCCGGGCGATGTGCGACTCGTGCGGGATCACGGGCAGGCCGATCTCGTCGATCGCCTCGAAGTCGGCCGCGTCGTGCTCCTCGGTCCCGGTGAGCGGGGCACCGGTGTCGAGTGTGCGCCCCACCGAGAGTTCGCGCGAGGTGCGGTCGATCTGCTCCCAGGTGTCCATGGTCATCCGGATCCGGCGCAGGACGAGCGACGAGCCGCCGCGCATCCACCGCTGGTCGGAACCGTCCGAGAACAGCACCTGATCGAAGTCCGAGTCGACGTCCGGGTGCGGGTTGACCGTGCCGTCGATCTGCCCGAAGAGGTTCCGCTGGGTGCGGCCGCTCGGGTCGGTGCCCACGGCCTTGCGGAAGCCGCGCTGGGACCACTTCTGGTCGGCGACGCCGCGCACGCCGGAGGCGAGGATGCGGGCGGCGTGGGAGACGATCAGCGGGTCGTCGGCGCAGATCTGCAGCAGGAAGTCGCCGCCGGACCAGCGGTCCTCGAGCTGGTCGATCTGAGGGAACGCGGGCAGCGGCTTGAGCCACGAGGGCCGGCGCTCGGGCATGCCGATGGCGTCGAAGAAGCCGGGGCCGAGCCCGATGGTCACCGTGAGGCGGGCGGGGTCTGCGGCGAGTTCGGGCTCGAGGTCGGCCAAGCCGCCCATGCCGGTGGTGAGCCGGGCGGCGTCCTGGGACCAGGCGCGCAGGACGCCCTGGAGTTCCGCACGGGTGGCGCCGTCGGCCGCGTCAAAGGCGACAAAGGCGGCGTGGGCCTGCGGCGGGGTGACGATCCCGGACTGGTGCTCGCCGTGGAACGGCTCGGTGGCGGCGCCCACGGCCTGAGAGTCGGCGACCGCCTTCCAGCCCGGGGCGCCGGGCGCGCCGTCCTCCTGAACGACGCGCCCGGCGTACCCCGCGACTCCGCCGCCCACGACCGCCGCGACGCCGCCGGTGAGGATCGAGCGCCGGGACAGACCGCGGGGGGCGGGGTCAGCCATCGTGGTTCATGTCTCCATGGTCCATGCCCTCGTGGTCCATGCCTTCGTGGTCCATGCCACCGGAGGGCACGTACTCCTCCTGGCCGCCCTCGAAGGAGCGGGCGGAGACGGTGACGTCCTGGATCTTGCCACCCTCGAACTCGAGGGTCAGGGTGATCTCCTGGCCGGTGGTGATGGGCTCGTCGAGCTCCATGAGCATGATGTGGTTGCCACCGGGCTTGAGCTCGAGCTCGCCGCCGGCGGGGATCACGAACCCGTCCTCCTTCTCGCGCATCATCATGCCGCCGCCCCCGGGCACGGTCTCGTGCAGCTCCTGGCGCTTGCCGAGGTCGCTCTTGACGCCGGTGAGATGCAGGTCCTCGGTGCCGGTGTTCTTGATGACGCCGAAGACGCCGGTCATGTCCTTGTCGGTGGCCTTGACCCAGCCGTCGGAGTACTCGACGAGCTGGTCACCGGCGTCCGCGTCGGCGGTGTCGGTGGCGGTGTCGGTGGCCGTCTCGACGGCGCTCGTGCCGGTGTCCGCGGTGGTGTCGGTCGCCTCGTCGTCGGCACCACAGGCGGTCATGGCGACGGCGAGGGCGAGGGCGGAGGCCGCGGCAGCGGCGGTACGCGTGGTCTTACGCATGGGGTGTCCTTACGTGGTGTGTGAACCCGGCGGCGCCGATCGGCCGGCCGGGGTGTGGGGTGGGCGGTTCACACGGCCACGGGCGGTGCGCGGGTGCCGCCCCGCGCGAGGAGGTACCCGGGGTCGGGCACCGGGGTGGGGAGGGTGGGGACGACGACGAGGTCGGCTGCCGCGAGCAGGATCCGGCCGAGGAGGGGGGCGACCCGGGCGGCGACCCAGGCGAGCGTGCGCGCGAGGACGGCCACCACGGCGAGGGTGACGACGATCGCCGCGGCGTGGGCGCCGAGCATGGCGGGCGTCCACAGGTCGTGGGGGGTGACCGCGGTCGCGTCCATCGCGGCGCGGACGGTGGCGGCGTCGGCCCCGTGCGTGTGCCCGGCCGGGCCGTGGGCGTGGCCGGAGGCCAGCACCAGGTGGACGAGCCCCTGTCCGGCGACGAGGCCGGCGGCGGCCACGGGGACGGGCGAGCGATGGCGGGCGAGTGCGGCGGTGACGGCGCCGATGCCCGCGCCGGCGGCGAGCACGCTGAGGATCTGGCCCGAGGTGGGGGCGGTGGCGGCGGCGCCCGCGGCGAGGCCGTGGGCGCTGATGCCGAACACGGCGCTGACCATCGCCACCACGACTCCGACGAGCGAGGTCACCACGGGTGGGACCTCGGAGCGGAGTCGGGCGGACATGACCACGATTGTAGTGGTCACGGGCCGGTCAGCCTATCCGGGGACACCCCCGGCCGTATCGGTGGCGGTCTCGGTCTCGGTGGCGAGGCGGGTGCGCTCCTCGTCCGCGAGGCCCGCGTCGATCCGGGCGAGCATGTGCGGGGGCATGTCGGGCAGGTCGTCGACGGGGAACCAGCGGACGTCGGTGTTCTCGTCGTCGGCGGGGTGGGGGTCGCCGTCGAGGTGGGTGCACGCGAAGGTGTGGTCGATGTACTGGGCGCGGTCGCCGTTGGCGTGGGTGATCATGCGCGAGACGCCGAGCGAGGCCAGGCGGTCGACGCGGATGCGGACGCCGGCCTCCTCCCGCGCCTCGCGTTGTGCGGTGTGGGCGGGGTGTTCGCCGGGGTCGACGATGCCGGTGACGGGGGTCCACCAGCCGTTGTCGGCGCGGCGGACGAGGAGGATCTGGTGGCCGGTGGCGTCGCGGATGACGGCGGTGGCGCCGGCGAGCCAAAGGGGTGCGGTGCCCATGTGGCGGCGGAGTTCGGCGACGAAGTCCGGGATGGTCATGACTGTGACGGTACGCGGGCGCCGGTACGGTCCCCGGAATTGCGCGATCCCCCGCCGACCGTGTGGCCTGCGGGGGATCGCGGGGAGTTAGCCGTTCACGTGCCGGTCAGGCCGGACGTGGGCGAGGCGACTCAGTTGGTCTCCTGGTCCTCCGGCTCGCACTCCTGCTGCTCCATGGAACCGTTGTCCTTGAGGAAGTCGATGGCCTCCTGCGGCAGGTTGCAGACGGCGGCGACGTTGATCCGCGGCAGCGGCGGGAGCTGGACGCCGGCGTTGGCGACCGAGTGGACGCCGACACCGACGGCCGCGAGCGAACCGATGGCGAGGGCAGCGCCGACAGCGGCCTCCGAGCCGGTGCCGCCACTGAGCGAACCGCCGGAGACGATGTTGGTCACCGAGCTGTTGTTCGAGCTGCCCAGGGCGCCGAGGATCTCGGCGAGCGAGCCGCCGTCACCCGTCTTCAGCGACTCGGAGTCCAGCGAGTCAGACTTCAGCGAATCCGACTTGAGCGAGTCAGACTTCAGCGAATCCGACTTGAGCGAGTCAGACTTCAGCGAGTCAGACTTCAGCGAATCCGACTTGAGCGAATCCGACTTCAGCGAATCCGACTTGAGCGAATCCGACTTGAGCGAACCGCCCGAAGAGATACCCGTCGAGCCAGCCGTGATAGCAGCAATGATCGAGGTGAGCGAACCACTCGCCCCATCGCCCGAGTCCGACTTCAGCGAGTCAGACTTCAGCGAATCCGACTTGAGCGAATCCGACTTCAGCGAATCCGACTTCAGGGAATCCGACTTCAGCGAATCCGA
>NZ_JBIQES010000003.1:0-315339 GCF_045369825.1 Dietzia sp. 179-F 9C3 NHS | reverse complement strand
TTCAGCGAATCCGACTTGAGCGAATCCGACTTCAGCGAATCCGACTTCAGGGAATCCGACTTCAGCGAATCCGACTTCAGCGAATCCGACTTCAGCGAATCCGACTTGAGCGAGTCAGACTTCAGCGAATCCGACTTCAGCGAATCCGACTTCAGCGAGCCGGTCAGCGAACCGGGGTTCGGCGGGGTGATCTGGCCGCCACCACCGGAGCCAAAGACAATCTCGGAGGAGCTAACCGCCCCACCGCCGCCGCCGCCGACGGCGCCGAGCGAGCCCTGGATGAGCGCGTTGCTGCCCGCGGCGGAATCAGCCGAGGCGATACCCGGCAGCGACGCCACGGCAAGGCCCGCCGCGGCGATAACAGCGAGAGTCCGCTGAGTGTTCTTCATAGGAATTGCCTTCCCTTTGTCGGTGACACCCCGGCGACCTGGTTTCTCCCCCCAGTCGCCCCGGTTCGGGCCACAGCAGAGCGCCATAGCCGTCAGAGTCGTCGCCACTGTATCGAGCACTGTTCCTTAACTGTTACACCATGCCACTCGTTGCCACAGGCCCCCCTCAGCTGTTTCACACCTGTTGACGGCGTTCCCGAACAATGAAACCCATGTCGCTCCAACAATTCTGGGGGTCCGCCCTCGCGCTTTGCAGCACCTCGACCATGCGCTTACGCGACCTCCGCAGCGCCCGAGAACACATTCCAGTGATTTGCATCACAGCCTGGGAGTCGCCTGAGGCGACGATCAAGAGCCGGGGAGCGGCGTCCCGCTCGGGCACACTGGCTCTACCGCCGAAACCACCCTCACCGACACCAGGAGTGAGCATGAGCCAGACCCCGCAGTCCGATCGCACGCCCACCACCGGCGTGCAGTTCCCCGCCGGCCCCGACGGGAACCGGTCCACCGGGAGCCTGGCCAAGGACGTCGTCGCCGAGGCACTCGCCACCGTCGACCCGGCTGCCGCCGAGCGCGTCCGACGCACCAAGGACTGGCGCAAGGGCTACATCGCCCCCTTCACCGAGATGGTCGCCGTGGGCGTCGCCGACGCGGCCGCGTGGGACGGCGTCGCCCGCACCGCGCTCGAGACCCTCCAGTCCAGCATGATCGGCATCCACACGGCCGACGGGCAGACGGTCGAGACCCCGATGTCCGACTACCTCGCCGTCGCCGCCCCCACCGACACCCTCGGCACCGAGAACATCGAGGGCACCGCCCCGCCCGTCGAGGAGCTGACCCTCCCCTACCGCGGCGCGGAGCTCCGCGGCGAGGACCTGCGCCGCCAGCTCGACCGCTGGGTGGACGCCGGCGTGATCGAGCCCAGCTGCGCCGCCGCCCTCAAGAAGGTCCAGGAGAACCCGCAGTGGCTGCCCATGCCCGGCCGCACCATGCTCGTCCTGGGCCTCGGCTCCGAGATGGGCCCCGCCGGCCCGCTGCTGCGCTGGGGTGCCGACGTCATGGGCGTGGACCTGCCCAGCAGCCCCGCGTGGGATCGCATGCGCGGCGAGGTGTCGCGGTTCGCCGGCCGCCTCCACGTCCCCACCGGCGCCGACGGCCGCCCGGGCGCCGACCTGCTCACCCAGCTCCCCGAGCTCGCCGCGTGGATCAGGACGGCGGCGCCCGCTCCCGTCACACTCGGCACGTACCTCTACGCCGACGGAGGGACCCACGTGCGGCTCTCGTCGGCGTCCGATGCCCTCGCCGTCGACCTCCTCCGTGACGGGACCGCCGACGCCCTGGCCTACCTCGCCACCCCCATGGACACCTTCGTCGTGCCCGAGGACGTCCGGCAGTCGTCCGACGCCGCCCTCGCCGCCCGCAAGAACACCGACGTCAAGAAGCTCGTCGGCACCCTCACCCGGAACAAGATCTTCCACCGCAACTACGCGCCCGGCACAGGTCCGGCGGTCCACGACGCCCTCGTCCCGCAGCAGGGCCCCAACTACACCCTGGCCAAGCGCGTCCAGCGCTGGCGCGCGACCACCGCGTTCGCCGACGGCCACACCGTCTCCATCAACGTGGCCCCCGCCACCGACACCCACTCGGTGACCAAGAACAAGATCCTCGCCAACACCTACAAGGGCGCCCCCGCCTTCGGCATCGAGATCTTCGACCCCGCCACCTCCTCCACCATGCTCGCCGCGCTGCTCGTCCACGACCTCAACGTGGGCCGCCCCGACGTCGCGGTGCAGTGGGAGCACGAGTCCTCCGGCGCGGCCTCCGGCGGCCTGTGGCGCCAGCCCTACCTGCCGCGCACCGCCCTGCCCGTGGCCGCGCTGCTCGGTACCTTCAAGAAGTAGGAACACCGCCCGCGCACCGACCCCAACAGTGAGGACGCCGACATGCCGAACCCCTTTGCCAAGGGCTGGAACTACCTCAAGGCCTCGCTCGACAAGTCGGTGGACGACAACGCCGACCCCAAGGTGCTCGTCCACCAGGCCATGAACGGCGCGCGCGAACAGCACAAGGCCGTCACCGACCAGGCCGCCGCGGTGATCGGCAACGCGCGCCAACTCGAGATCGCCATGGGCACCAAGTCCCGGCAACTCGAGGAGACCCAGGGCCAGATCCGGCAGACCCTCCAGGTGGCGGAATCCGCCCGCGCCGAGGGCAACACCGAGAAGGCCGCCCGCTTCGACGCCCAGGCCGAGCAGCTCGCGGAGCGGCTGGTGGCCCTCGAGCAGGACCTCGAGAACACCCGCGGCCTGCACGGCCAGGCCGTCCAGGCCGCCGAACAGGCCAAGCAGGCCGTGGCCCAGTCCGAGCAGCGGCTGCGCGAGATCCTCGCCCAGGAGGACCAACTCCTCCTGCAGGCCAACCAGGCCGAGATGCAGCACCAGACCGTCGAGTCCCTGCACCCCACCGGCGGCGGCAACTCGCCCACCTTCGACGAGATCCGCGCCAAGATCGAGGGCCGCTACACCACTGCCCTCGGCAGGCAGGAACTCGCCGAGGCCACCGGCGGCACGTCGTCCACCGCGCAGCTCGACGCCGCCGCCCTCACCCGCGAGTCCGAGGGCAGGGCCAAGCTCGACCAGATCCGGGCCTCCATGGGCCTGGCCGCGGGCGACCCGGCCGGGGCCGACCGGCAGCTCACCGAGGGCGCCGGCGAGGGCGCGGATGCCGGTGCGGGCGCCGCCGATGCCGGCCCGGCCACGGATGCGGCGGGATCCGAGGGGGATTCGGCCGGCCCGACGCTGCCGCGCGACACCCGCGGGTGACACCGCGGAACCCGCGCCTGCGCTGAGGCGGGTGGCGTCACGCGCGAGCGGCGTCAGCGCTGCTTGAGCAGGACCGCCCGGATCCCCTCGTGGAAGCCGTCACGCAGGCGCACGCGCTGATGCTCGGACAGCGTGAACTCGTTGAGCATCTGGCACGCGAACTGCAGCAGCGGGCGATCCACCTCCGGCGGCAGCACGCCCCCGGAGAGCAGGTGCGCCTCGTCGCGCTGCTTGTCCGTGGCTGCCTGCTCGTACCACCAGGTGGCGTACTGCTGCCCCACGTCGAACGGGGTCTGCTCCCCCGATGAGGTCCACACCTCCTCCGAGAGCGGCACGTACTTGGACCGCAGCGGCCGGCGGTGCGGGGCCATCATCGACGGGCTCGGGCGCGCGCTGCCGCTGGACGGCGCCGCGGCGACATCGGCCGGAGAGGGCGCGGACCCGGCGGCGGGCGCGGACTGCGCGGGGACGCCCGGCGCGCTGGGCGTCGGGGCGGGGTCCGTCGCGACGGGGTCCGCAGGCGCGACGGGGTCCGCAGGCGCGGCGTGGCCCGGCGTCGTGGGCTCGGCCGGCTCCGTCCCGGGGCGCCCGGTCTCGGCGATCACGGCGCACTCCCGCACGTCGCGGGCCAGCTCCTCGGCGTCGGCGGCCAGCTCCTCGTCGGCCGCGGTGGCGCGGGCCTCGTCGGCGACGCTGGTGGCGGCAGCGCGGTCGGAGCGTAGGTCCACGCCCACCATGCCGACCGCCTCCTCGACCTCGGGATCGTCGACGAGGGCGCCGGGCTGGGCGGGTCGCGCCTCGACGGTCCGGACCTTGGGCGGGAGGGGCCCCTCGAGGACGCGGATCTGCATGGCGTCCTCGAAATCGGTGCGGGGGTCGAGGACGGTGGTGGTGTCGCAGGCGTGCCGCAGGGCCGAGGAGATGGAGTCCCAGCCGAAACCCACCAGATGCACGCGTACGCCGGCGTCCACGGCCACGCGGACCCCCGGGATCATGTCGGCGTCGCCCGTCACCAGGACCATGTCCGAGCACTGGGCCCTGTATGCGGCCTGGATCATGTCGGCCACGAGCAGGGTGTCCACGGCCTTCTGGGTGCGCCGGTCGCCCCACTCGATGAGTTGGCCGGCGCGCAGTTGCACGCCCTCGATCACGCGGAGGGTGCGCTGGTAGCGGTGCGGGCCGGAATCGGGGATGCCGTCGTACCAGTTCTGCCGCTGCACGGGCTGGTCCACCAGGCCGTGGGCCACCTGGTCGAGACGGTGTACAACGGTGGCGAGTGATATCTCCAGTTGCCCGCGTGCCCCCTCCTCCCAGGAGTTGTAGAAGGAGGCGAGGAGATAAGAGGTGTCCACGAGGACGAGAGTCCGCTCGAGCATGATGATCACTACCTGTCTGGTTGTCTACGCTGACTCCCAGGATGCCGCAGGGGGGACTCGCCCGCCGGGCACGTGAGCAACGGCCAGAGGAGAACCAGCATGACGGACCCCGCCCCCACCACCCCCGACCTGCACGGACGCGTGGTCCTGGTGACCGGTGCCGCCCGCGGACAGGGCCGCGCGCACTGCGAGGCGTTCGCGGCCGCCGGCTGCGACGTGATCGCGATCGACGTGTGTCGCGACATCGAGACGGTCCCCTACCCCATGGCTGACCCCTCGGACCTGGACGAGACCGCCGAGCGGGTGCGCGGCAGGGGGCGGCGCTGTGTGACGGCGAGGGTGGACGTCCGCGACCTGCCGGGCATGCGCGAGGCGGTCGATGCGGGCGTTGTCGAGTTGGGCGGCCTGGACTTCGTGGTGGCCAACGCCGGGGTCTCCCCGGAGGTCTCGGCCACGTGGGAGCGCTCCGAGGAGGAGTGGGACACCACGATGGACATCAACCTCAAGGGCACGTGGGTGACGGCGACGGTGTCGGTCCCCCACATCCTGGCCACCGGCCGGGGCGGGGCGCTCGTGCTCATCTCGTCGATGGTCGGCCTGCGCGGCGCGCCGTTCACCGCCAGCTACTCCACGTCCAAGTGGGCGGTCCGCGGCCTGGCCAAGTCGCTGGCCGGGGAGCTGGGCTTCTCCGGGGTGCGTTGCAACTCCATCCACCCCGGCAACGTGCGTACCACGATGATCGACAATCCGTCGATGATCGCCACGATGACCGGCGGCGAAGGCTCGACCCTCGAGGACGCCGCGGACACCTTCGCCGGCATGAACCAGCTGCCCACCGCCTGGGTGGAGCCGTCGGCGATCGCGTCGATGGCCCTCTACCTGTGCAGCGACGCCGGGGCGGGCATCACGGGCGCGTCGATCCCGGTGGACCTGGGCGGCAGCGAGAAGTTCGGCATCTGAGCTACTCCGCCGGGACCTGAGCCGGCCCCAGGCATGACGACGGCCCGCCCCCGGCGAGGGGGCGGGCCGTCGGTGTGTCTCCGGGATACGGGCCCGGATCAGGCCTGCGGCGCGGTGGGACGCGGGACGCTGATGGTGGAGCCGGCCGCGGTCCACACCAGGGTCCAGAAGACGTCGACGACGGGCTGGATGGCGCGGAGGAAGATCTCGGAGCTGTTCATGGTGTGTGTCCTCTGGTCTGTTCGCGGGTCGCGGCTGGTCACTGTGCGCCCCTCCCGGATGGGACCGGGGCGGCCGGCGGCCGCGCGGGGTGTGTCAACGTCTTCGTCGCCACAAGCCTCGCCGACGTTACACAACCGTGATGTGAGGCGCAGCATCGCCCGGGGTTTCTGCAGGTCACCCCGACGGAGAGGTCGGCAAATGTGGCACTGGTCACTCGAACGAGGTCCGACCTCCGGCGCACCGGGTGGGCAACCTGAGCACGATTCACAGGCTCGCACTCTACCTACGCACGCGTAACCTACGCTACCGTAGCTTCATGGCAATCACGGACATCCCTGAATTCGCGCATCTCACCGACGAGGACATCGCGGCGCTCGGCGCGGAGCTCGAGCAGATCCGCCAGGACATCATCGGATCCCTGGGCGAGCGGGACGCCGCCTACATCCGCAACGCCATCCGCTTCCAGCGCGGCCTCGAGATGAGTGCCCGCGCCCTCCTGCTGGTCGGTTCCCGCAACCGCACGGCGTGGACGATCGGCGCCGGCGCACTCGCCGTGGCCAAGATCGTGGAGAACATGGAGCTCGGGCACAACATCATGCACGGGCAGTGGGACTGGATGAACGACCCGGAGATCCACTCCACCTCGTGGGAGTGGGACATCGTGGGCACCTCCGAGCACTGGAAGCAGACCCACAACTACCTGCATCACAAGTACACGAACATCGTCGGGATGGACGACGACGTGGGGTTCGGCGTACTCCGCGTGACGCGCGACCAGAGGTGGTACCCCTTCTACTACGGCAACATCGCCTACAACGCGCTCCTCGCGCTGCTGTTCCAGTGGGGCGTGGGCATCCAGCACCTCGAGCTGGGCAAGGTGGCCAAGGGTCGCGACGTGCGGGCGGAGACCACCCGCAAGCTCAAGCTGTTCGGCAAGAAGGCCGCGCGCCAGCTGGCCAAGGACTACGTCCTCTACCCGCTGCTGTCGGGCAAGGGCTGGAAGTCCACCGCCACGGCCAACCTCGCCGCCAACGGCATCCGCAACCTGTGGACCAACGCCGTGATCTTCTGTGGGCACTTCCCCGACGGCGCCGAGAAGTTCACCAAGAAGGACCTGGAGAGCGAGACGCAGGCCGAGTGGTACCTGCGGCAGATGCTCGGCTCGGCCAACCTCACCGGCGGCCCCGTCATGGACTTCATGTCCGGCAACCTCTCGTACCAGATCGAGCACCACCTGTACCCGGACATGGCGAGCAACCGCCTGGCCGAGGCGTCGCTGCGCGTCCGCGCGGTGTGCGAGAAATACGACCTGCCCTACGTGGCCGGCCCGCTGCCCGTCCAGTACGCCAAGACGTGGCGGACCATCGCCAAGCTCTCGCTGCCCGACCACATGCTCCGCCGCACCTCCGACGACGCGCCGGAGACCCGCTCGGAGCGCATGTTCGACGGCGAGCCGAAGGTCTTCCCCGAGCGGGAGGGCAAGCCGGGCGCGCTCAACACCGCGATCGCCCACCACGAGGACCGGATCGCCGGGCGCCTGTCCGCTCCCGCCTGATCCCGAACGACCTCCTCCGGCCGGGCCCGGCACGCCCCGATACCCATCCAGGTGTCGGGACGTGCGTGGTTTCGACGCCGGATCCGCTCCCCGGCGTTAGGCTGACGCACGGGTCGCCGGGCATCCGTCGACCCCGCCGCTACAGCGGTCGAGACCGCGAGCGGGCCGCGAGGCCCACGACACCTGACGACGGGAGACCCCATGGAGGACCGGCGCACGCTCATCGCCGATTCCGCGATCGAGGTCGTGGCCAGGGACGGCGTCCGCGCCCTCACCCACCGCGCGGTCGACTCCGAGGCGGGCCTGCCCTCGGGCTCCACGTCCTACTACTGCCGCACCCGCGCGCAGCTCATCGCGCTCACCGTGGACCGGCTCATCGCGCTGCTCCGCGGGTACGTGGAGGTCTCCGGGGTCCAGGAGCTGCGCTCCTCGGACGCCGACGACCTGCTGGACGCCCTCACCGGGATGATCGAGGGCCTGCTCGCCGACTATCGCGGGGAGCTCGCCGCCCGCTCGGCGCTCGTCCTGGAGCTCGCCGGCGAGCTGGACACCACCGACCTCGTGGCGTCGCTGCTCGACCCCTCCGACCTCGTCGGGGCGCTGGAGTCCGCGGGCCTGCGCCACCCCGAACCCGCCGCCCTCGACCTACTCGTGGTGTTCGAGGGCCTGCTCTGGGAGCGGACCGTCGGCCGCCTGGCCGAGGCCGAGCTGGACCACAAGCACGACGCCGGACTGCTCGGCGCGGCGCTGGCCCGCCACGAGCACCGCGGCGGCCGCACCATCTTCGGCCTGCGCCGCTGAGACCGGCGGGGCCGCCTAGGCCGCGATCGCCTCGAGCGGGCCCGTCCTGGCCGCGCGGTGCGCCGGCCACAGCGAGGCCAGCACGCCCACGAACGCCGAGCACACCAGCACGATGCCGATCATCCCCCACGGGATAGTCGTCACCTCGAGCCCGTTGGCCGCCAGAACGGTGACAAACGCCCAGCCCAGGTACACGCCCACCACGGCGCCGACGAGCGCGCCGAACACGGCGATCTGCGTGGACTCGAGGTTGATCGTGCGGCGCACCTGCGATCGCTGCATGCCCACGGCGCGCAGCATGCCGATCTCGGTGCGGCGCTCGATCACCGACAGCGCGAGGGTGTTGACGATCCCCAGGACGGCGATCACCAGGGCCAGCCCGAGCAGCGCATAGATGATCGTGAGCACCTGGTCGATCCCGCCGGCCTGCATGTCGATGAACTGCTGCTTGCTCAGCACGGTGACGATCGGCGTCTCGGCCATCGCGTCGGTGACCGACTCCTGCAGCTGCTCCGGAGAGGCGCCGTCGGCGGCCGTGACCATCACCATGGCGGTCGAGCGGAGCGTCTCGGGGACGAGCCGCTCGTAGGTGTCCATACCGGTGTAGAACGGGCCGAGGATCTCGGCCTCCTCGTAGACGCCGGTCACGCGGAGGGTGTACTCCTCGCCGTCGGTCCCGACGAGCGGCACCCGCGTGCCCATGACCCACCCGTTGGACCGGGCGGTGTCGGACGAGACGACCAGCGAGTCGGGCCCGGGCTGCAGCGAGCCGTCGGTGACCTCGGCGGAGACCATGTTCTCGACCGGGCCGCCGACGGCGGCGATCATGCGGGGCTCGCCGCCGAGGGAGCCGGCCCCGTAGGCCAGCCACGCCACTTCGCCCACGCCGTCGACCTCCTCGATCTCGCGGGCGATCCCGCCGGCGAGCGGCAGCGGCGGCCCCTGGGAGGCCACGCCCTGCACTATGACGCCGGCCTGGACGCCCTGCTCGATCACGCCGTCGACGCTGGCCTTGGTGGTGGCGCCGAGGGTGCCGAACGCGGCCACGAGCGTGAGCCCCAGGGTGAGCGCGAACGCGGTGGCGGCGGTGCGACGGGTGTTGCGGCCGGCGTTGGTGGCGGCGAGCCGGCCGACAGTGCCGAAGGGCGCGCCGATGAGGCGGCCGATCCCACCCGCGATCGGCCGCGCGAGCGCGGGCATGACGAGGAACGAGCCGATCACCAGCGCCGCCGCGCCCACGCCGACGGTGATCGCGCCGGTCTTGGTGGTGTCCTGCCACGTCCCGATGAGCGCCACGAGGATGCCCACCACCACGGCGTACGTGCCGAGGACGGTGCGGGCCACGCCGCCGGCCTCGGTGGCGGCGGTCCCCACCCGCATGCCCTGCACGGGGGCCACGCGGCCGGCGCGCCGCGCGGGCGCCCACGCCGAGACCAGGGTCACGAGGAGGCCCAGGACGAGCGGGGTGACCACCGAGCTCGTGGAGAGCGCGAGACCGCCGGACGGGATGCCCAGGTCGAACGCCTCGAGGACCACGAAGATCCCCTTGGCCAGCGCGAAACCGGCCGCCACGCCGATCGCGGACCCGACGAGCCCGGTGAGCGCGGCCTCCGCGAGGACGGATCGGGTGAGCTGACCGCGGGACGCGCCGATCGCCCGCAGCAGCGCGAGCTCGCGCATCCGCTGCGCGACCAGCATGGAGAAGGTGTTGTAGATGATGAAGGTACCCACGAGAAGGGCGATGAGCCCGAAGGCCACGAAGAAGTAGTTGACGAAGTCCAGGATGGTGGACAGCTGCGCGGAGGCCTTCTCCTTGACCTCCTCGCCGGTGCTCACCTGCAGGTCGGGGAACGCCGCGGCGAGCTCGTCGCGCAGCTCCTCCTGGCTCACCCCGGGCGCGGCCCGGACGGAGATGCTCTGGGCGTGCTCGCCGTCGGTGAACAGGGCGCGGGCGCGGTCGGGGCTGAAGCCCACGCCCACGTAGCCGCCGATGTCGGAGGGCTCGGTGTAGGCGCCCACCACGGTGACGTCGAGCATCCCCTCGGAGGTGGTGTACACCTGCGCGGAGTCCCCGACGGCCAGCCCGGCGCGCTCGAGCACCGGCTCGGGGACGACCACCTCGTCGTCACCCTCCGGCGCCCGGCCCGAGGTGAGCGTCCCGGACTGGCCGACGGTCTCCTCGGCGTCCACCCACTCGCGCCCCTCCGACGGCGCGCCGCCGGACTGGTAGGGGGTGCCGTCGGCGTTGAAGAACACGACGGTGCCGGTGATGCCGGCCTCGGCCGCCGCGACGCCGGGCAGCGCCCGGACCTCCTCGACCACCTCGAGCGGGACGCCGCGGGTGCCGGGACCACCGGATCCGCCGTGGCCGCCCGCCGCGGGCCCGGTGACCGCCGCGGCGCCCGCGTCCTCACCGGCCCCGGGGGCGGGCGCCGGCTCGATCATCGCGGACAGGTCCTGGGTGCCCTCCTCGAGCAGCCGGTCGAAGGTGCTCTTGAGGGTGGCGGTAAAGACGAGGGAGCCGGTGACGAAGGCGGTGCCCAGCACCACGGCCAGCACCGACAGGACCAGGCGCAGCTTGTGGGCGGCGATGTTGCGCAGCGACACCCGGGTCATGGGCCGGGCGGAGCCGCGGAAGCTCGACCGCGCGGCCCCGGTGCGTGTGTCGGCCACGGTCACAGCTCCTCGAGGTGGCGGAGCGCGTCGAGCACGTCGTCCGCGGTGGGGTGCTCGAGCTCGCTGACGAGCCGGCCGTCGGCCAGCAGGAGGACGCGGTCGGCGTAGGTGGCGGCGCGCGGGTCATGGGTGACGATCACGACGGTCTGCCCGAAGTCGTCCACCGCGCTGCGCAGGATCGCCAGCACCTCGGCCGACGAGGTGGAGTCGAGGTTGCCGGTGGGCTCGTCGCCAAAGATGATGTCGGGCCGGCCCACGAGGGCGCGGGCACAGGCCACGCGCTGTTGCTGCCCGCCGGAGAGCTCGGACGGCCGGTGCGAGAGCCGGTCACGGATGCCGAGCCGGTCGATCACCTCGTCGAACCACTCCCGGTCGATCGGGTGACCGGCGATGTCCTGCGGGAGCGTGATGTTCTCCTCGGCCGTGAGCGTGGGCACGAGGTTGAAGGACTGGAAGACGAACCCGATCCGGTCGCGCCGCAGCGCGGTGAGCTCCTTGTCCGCCAGGCCCACGATCTCGGTGTCGCCGATGCGCACCGAGCCCGAGGTGGGCCGGTCGAGCCCCGCCATGCAGTGCATGAGCGTGGACTTGCCGGAGCCGGAGGGGCCCATGATGGCGGTGAAGCGGCCGCGTTCGAAGAAGGCGTCGACATGGTCCAGCGCCGTGACCTCGGTCTCGCCCTCCCCGTACCTCATGACGAGGTCGGTGGCGTCGGCGGCGTGCGCCCGGTCGTGCTCCGGCTGCGGTGTCTCGGCCTGCGTGGTCATGGGCTCCCCTGGTCGTGGACTCTCGCCTATGAGAATGCCGTACGCCTCCCGGCCGGGGCATCAGGGATCTCCCCCGGTGACTCCCCCGGATCCGGTCGGGGTTCCGGCACGGGGTCCGGCCAGTGATCCAGGCGGCGGCGGGTGTGGAAGGTGCGCTCCTTCCCGTCGACCGGGCCCTGGAAGGCGATCGACTCGGCGAGGAGTTGCAGCGGATCGGAGAAGTCGCCGGGGGCGACGGTCCGGATCTCGGGGTAGAGGTCGTCGCCGAGGATCGGGGTGCCCAGCACGCTCATGTGCAGGCGGAGCTGGTGGGTGCGCCCGGTGGTGGGTTCGAGCCGGTAGAGCCCGAGCCGCTCCCCCTCGCGCCCGGGGCGCGGGTCCGGCCGGGTGGCGAGCAGTCGGATCACCGAGTGGGCGTCGGGCTCGCCGTCGCCCTCGGTCGCCTGGAGCACGCCACGGGTCTTGACGATGCGGCTGTACCGCTCCCGCACGTCCGGCGTCCCCTCGGGCGCGGGCGCCACGGCGAGGTAGGTCTTGCGGACCCGGCGGGCGGCAAAGAGGTCCTGGTAGGCGGCCCGGTGGGCGGGGTCCACGGTGAAGAGCAGAACGCCGGCGGTGAGCCGGTCCAGCCGGTGTGCGGGTGCGAGGTCGTCCAGGCCGAGGTCCCGGCGCAGCCGGACCAGCGCGGTCTCTGTGACGTGCCCGGCGCGGGGGGTGGTGGCGAGGTGGTGGGGTTTGTCGACGACGACGAGGCGGTCGTCGCGGTAGAGGAGGTCGATCCCGAAGGGGACCGGGATCTCGGGCTCGGGGGCGCGATAGGTCCAGACGTCCATCCCGCGGTGACGCCGCGTGGTCTCGGTGACGGGCGTGCCGTCGGCCGTCACGACCTCGCCCGCCGCGAGCGCGGCGTCGAGCTCGGCGCGCCGGTCCGGGAAGCGTCGGCGCAGTTCCTCGGGGATGCTGCGCGGTCCCTGGCCCGGGTCGGCCAGCCGGATCCGAACCGGGTCGACGCCCTCGCGCAGGGGCAGCGGCCGGGCGCGGGTTCGGGAATTCGGCATGGAGGAAGGCTAGCGGGTCGGCTACACTCACACGCGCCCCATCCGTCCCATAACGCGATTATCGCCACCCATGCCACAGGAGCACCCATGATCGAAGCCGTCGTCGACTTCTTCCTCTTCGGCCCCGGCCGCGGCATCCTGCCGGCGTTCCAGGGCAGCTTCAATCTGGCCTACCCGCCCAACGCCCCCTTCCCCGAAGATCTCTGACCCCGGACCCCCTCCGGCGGTACCCTCGGGGTATGGCTTCCCTGGAGAACTCCGTCGTCGTGGGCGTGGACGGCTCCGATGCGTCGATCGGCGCCGTCGCATACGCCGCCAACACCGCAGCCAAGCGCCGCATCCCGCTCCTGGTGGTGACCACGTACTCGATGCCCGCCGCACTCTTCGCCGAGGGCATGGTCCCGCCCCAGCCGGTCTACGACGAGCTGGAGAAGGAGTGCATGCCCATCATCGACAAGGCGGTGGAGACCGCCCGCAGGATCTCCGCGGATCTGCAGGTCTCCCACGCCGTGGTGGAGGGCAACCCCGCCAAGGTCCTCATCGACTACTCACGCACGGCGAAGGTCGTCATCCTGGGCTCCCGCGGCCTGGGCGGCATCAAGGGGATGGTGCTCGGCTCCGTCTCCGCCGCCGTCGCCAGCCACGCCTACTGCCCCGTCGTGGTGACCCGCGCGGACACGGACGACCTCGACCAGTCCGGGCCCGTCGTGGTGGGCATCGACGGCTCCGAGATCAGCGCCAAGGCCACCGAGTGGGCCTTTGCCGAGGCCTCGGCCCGGAACACCCGCCTCGTCGCCGTCCACACGTGGATGGACCCGCAGGTGCAGGCCGCGGCCGCCGGCATCGCGCTCACCGAGGACGACTGGCAGCAGCTCGAAGAGCAGCAGAGGCAGACCCTCGCCGAGCGGCTCGCCGGCTTCTCCAGCCGCTACCCCGACGTCACGGTCGAGCGCGTCGTGACGCGCGACCGGGCCGTCCGCGCGCTGGTCGAGCAGTCCGAGGGCGCCCAGCTCGTCGTGGTGGGCTCCCACGGCCGCGGCGGCTTCACCGGCATGGTCCTCGGCTCCACCAGCCGGGCCCTCCTCCAGGCCTCCCCGTGCCCGGTCATGGTCGTCCGCCCGCAGGTGCACTCGTGAGCGCCGGCGAGGCCGTCGAGGTCCGGCGCGACGCCGCGGCGGGACGGTACGAAATCCTCGTGGACGGCGTGGTGGCCGGGTTCGCCGACTACGACGACGCCGACGGCGTGCGCACCTTCCCGCACACCGTCGTGGCCTCCGAGTACGGCGGACGCGGGCTCGCGGGCCGCATGATCGGCCACGCCCTGGCCGAGACGAAGTCCGAGGGGCTCCGGGTCCGGCCGAGCTGCTCCTTCGTGGCGCGGTACATCGAGAAGAACCCCGAGTCCGCCGACCTCGCCTGATGACCGGCGACCCCGCCACCGACGCCGGCGTGTTCGCC
Source organism: Dietzia sp. 179-F 9C3 NHS (assembly GCF_045369825.1). Lineage (NCBI taxonomy): Bacteria > Bacillati > Actinomycetota > Actinomycetes > Mycobacteriales > Dietziaceae > Dietzia > Dietzia sp. 179-F 9C3 NHS. The sequence goes on along the minus strand of NZ_JBIQES010000003.1, from coordinate 301,255 downwards.
AACGCCCGCCACGCCGAGGTCCGCGACCGTACCGGGCGGCGCCTCGGCACGCTCGAGCAGGTCTTCGTGTCCGCCGAGGACGGCCGTCCCCTGTGGGTGGAGGTCGCCGGTGGCCTGTTCGGCATGGCCCACGCCATCGCCCCCGCCGCCGGCGCCCGCCGGAAGGGGGACGCGCTCGTCCTGGACGTCTCCGCGGACGCCGTCGGACACGCCCCCACCCTCGACCCCGAGGACGGGATCACCGCCGCGGAGGACGCCGAGCTCCGGGCCCACTACGGACGCCACACGCCGCACCACGACGCCCGGGCGACATAGTGGACTCGGCAACATAACGGTTTCGCGACGATCACCTGCACAGACGGCCCGACCGGAAGCGTTCGTGCCCGAGACGTGATCTGCTGGATGAGGCCCGTCCCCCGGGCCGAGTGTCGGAGAGGAAAGCTCCGGCGCTGACCTCTCGGGAAAGGACCTGACAGCTATGATCACCATTCTTCTGTGGATCATCATCGGCGCGCTGGCCGGCTGGATCGCCTCCATGATCATGGGCAAGAACGCCCAGATGGGCGCTATCGCCAACATCGCCTCCGGCATCGTGGGCGCCCTGCTCGTGGCGTTCCTCGCCTCGCTCATCCCGGGCGTCGAGCTCGAGGTCGGCAAGGGTAACTGGTTCGTCACCCTCATCGCCGCGATCATCGGTGCCTGCATCGTGATCTGGATCGTCAGCGCCGTGATGGGTCGACGTGGCGGTCGCACCCGCGTCTGACCATCCTCGGACACCTGCCGGACGGCCCGGCCCCGTACGCTGGGGCCGGGTCGTTCGCATGTGGCCACCCGGTCCGGCGGCCCGGCAGAAGAATCAGAGCGAGGAAAGGAGCCGACATGGGCTTCCTGGACAAGATCAAGGACTTCGCGGGCAAGAACCCCGACAAGGTGGACACGTTCACCGAGAAGGCGGGCGACGCCTTCGACGCCAAGACCGGCGGCAAGTACGCCCGGCACACCGACACCGCGCAGGCCAAGGCCGGCGACTACCTCAAGGGCACCCCGGGGCAGCAGCCGCCCGCCGGCGAGCAGCCCCCGGCCTGATCCCCTGAATCGTCCCGGCGGGGCCGGTGTCGCGTGACGCGGCGCCGGCCCCGCCGTCTTTTCCCGGCCGGGCCGATAGTCTGTGCCTGTGACGAGCACACGGTCGACCAAGCCCGGGCCGCGGGAGCGGCTCCTGGTGACGGCGACGCGTCTGTTCTCCTCCGACGGCATCCGCGCCGTGGGCATCGACCGCATCCTCCGCGAGGCCGGGGTCGCCAAGGCGAGCCTCTACAACACGTACGGGTCCAAGGACGAGCTCGTGGTGGCCTACCTGCGCTCGGTCGGCGACCGCGACCGCGAGCTGTGGCGTCGCCGCGCCGACGCCGCCCCCGACGCCCGCGGGCGTGTGCTCGCCCTGTTCGACATCGTCCGCGAGCGCGTCGAGCCCGCCGTCCCGGGCTCGTGCCACCTCGCTGCCGCGATCGAGTTCCCCAGCCCGTCCTCCGACGGTGAGCGGGCCATCCGCGCCGCTGTCGCCGAGCAGCGCGACTGGGTCCGCGGCACGCTGCGGTCCGAGCTGGCCGGGATGGGCCTGGAGGACCCGGACAACATCACCGACCTCGCCGACCGGCTCGCGATCCTGCACGACGGCGCCGTCACGGCCACCATGCTCGGCGAGGCCGCCACCACCGCCGTCACCGCCCGCTCCATGGCCCAGCTCGTCCTGGGCCTCGTCTCGGATCCGCCGTGAGCGACCCCGCGTCTCGCAGTGCCGCCCGCACCGCCGTGGGTGTGACAGGCGAGCTGCTCATCACCGTCGGCGTGCTCCTCGCGCTCTTCGTGGTCTACCAGGTGTGGTGGACCGACATCGGCTCCGCCCGGGCCCAGGCCGCCGCCGACGACGAGCTCGGGCAGGCGTGGGACGCCGGCCAGGACCCGCGGGTGGCCAATCCGCGTGGCCGCGGCGGGATCGACCCCCACGACGACGCGCTCGAGGACGGCACCGCCTTCGCCCGCCTCTACATCCCGGCGTTCGGCTCGGACTACCGGTTCGCGGTGGTCTCCGGCACCACGGACGCCGCCCTGGAGATCGGCCCCGGCCACTACACGGAGACGCAGGGGCCCGGGGAGCCCGGCAACTTCGCCGTCGCCGGACACCGCGTGGGCCGCGGCGCGCCGTTCAACGACCTCGACGCCCTGCGCACCTGCGACGCCCTCGTCTACGCCACCGCCTCCGAATGGCTCGTCTACCGGGTCCTGCCGGTCGACGCTCCGGACGCCGCGACCGCCCGCGCGCGGGCCGAGGAGTGCCTGTCCCCGGAGACCGCGGAGCGCGTCACCACGGGTGCCTACGAGGGCTTGTCCGGGGTGTCGGTGGTGAGGCCAGAGGACGTGTGGGTGATCGACCCGGTGCCCGGCCTGGCCGACCCCGACGTGCCGGAGCAGCTCCCGCTCACCACCCTCACCACCTGCCACCCGCAGTACTCGGCGTCCGAACGCATGGTCGTCCACGCCGTGCTCGACCGCACCGAACCGCGGGTCCCCGGCCGGGTTCCCGCCGAGCTGGAGGGCTGAGGCGTGTACGCGTGGCTCTACCGGAGGCTGCCCGGGCCGACCCCCGTGCGGATCCTCCTCGTCCTGATCCTGTTCGCGGCCGTGTTCTGGCTGCTCATGGAGGTCGTCTTCCCGGCGGTCGAGCCGTACATGCCGTACTCGGACGTCGCCGTCTCCTGACCCGGGCGCGGCCGGGCGGCGATCCCCACAGTCGGTGATTCCGCTCAGTCGGCGATCCGCGGCGCCACGAGCTCGGCGACCCGCTGCGCCTTGACCGACTGCTCCTGCGTGGACTGCACGGCCAGCACCTGCTCCCCGCGCGCCAGCGCCACGAGCGCGCCGCCCGGCCCGCCCGAGCGGCCGCCGGTCCAGCCGCCCTCGACGTCCGAGCGGTCCGTCACGCCGGGGGGCGCCGTCTCGTCGACGAGGCGGGTGGCCTCCTCGGCCGAGTCGAGCGTGTACACGGTGGTGGTGAGCTGCACCGTGCCGTCGGCGCTGGAGAAGAAGCAGGCGGGCGGGTCGATCTGGTCGTCGATCCGCACCTGCGTGACCCGCTCCCCGTTGAGCTGGGCGGCCTCGTCCGCGGAGAGGTACGGGCAGTCCGCCTCGACGCGCGGCTCGACCTGGGGGACCGGCTGTTCCTGTGGCTCCGGGGGCGCGGTCCGGATCGTGCCCATCGTGGACTCGCCCGCCTCGTCGTCGGCCCCGCAGCCGGCGAGGACGACCAGGCCCGCGAGGGCGGCGACGGGGGCGGACACGAGGCGGCGCACGGTGGGTTCCATGCCCACCAGGATAGATCTCGCCGGTGGACGCCCCCCGGACGACGAGGCCGTGGACCAGTTCCTCACCGACCGCACGGTGCCCCTCTCGACCGCGGTCGCCCGGCTGCTCCGGGAGTGCTCCGTCGCCGTCACCGAATCCGTCCGCGAGCCCGCATCGTAGGATCGGACCATGCTCCTCCCGCGACCCCGCCCCGTCCGCGGCGGCCACGTCGCCCGCCCGCCCCGCGGCCGCGCCGCGCGGCTCGCCCCGCTTGCCGCCACGGCCCTGCTCCTGGGGCTCGGCGCGTGCGCCTCGGCCGGCGAGGGTTCCGGCGACGACGCGGGACCCACCCGCCTCACCCCGCAGCCGCTCCCGGACGTCGCCGCCGCGATGATCGCGGACCGGCCGCCGGAGTCGGAACGGCGGGCCGCCTGTGAGCTGCTCGACCTGCCCACCGACCGCGTCATCGAGCTCACCGGCGCCGACATGCCGGACGTGGAGCCCGTCGGCGACGGCGACCTCGCCGACATCTGCACCTACGGCGGGCCGGGCTCGCCCGAGCGGTTAGCCGCGACCCAGGCGGAGGCCATCGCCAACGGACTCGCCGCGGCCGGCGCCCCCACGACCTGGCCCGCCCCCACGCCCGGACCGGCCGGTCTCGGCGGCACCGACGCGACCACGACCGCCCCGGACGACCCGGAGGCCCCCGCGAGGGTCCCGGACACCGTCGCCGCCGGGGTGATCAGGCCCGCCGGTGGCGCGGCCCCGGCGCTGGCCGATCAGGCCGCGATGCTCGGCGCCCGCTACGCCTGTTCCGAGGTCCGCGGCTCCGCCGCCCCGCCCGTCGAGGGCGCCCCGCCCGCCGCCGAGCGCGCCCCCGCGCCCGCCCAGCCGGAGCTCGGCACCGCGTACATCGACTGCGTGGCGACCCCGGCCGGCGGCGGCGTCGAAGTCCACACGATCCTCGTCGCGGACGGCGACCTCTGGCACGTCGCCATGGTCCGCCCCGAGGTGCCGCGCACCCCCGTGTCCGAGGCGCGCGCCCTCGAGGCCACGCACCGGCTGGCCCTGGAGATCCTCGGCTGAGGTGAAGCGGCTCTCACGGGCACCCGGACCCGCGTGGCCCGGATCCGCGGTGCGTGGCGAGCCGATCCCTGCTCACCCGTTGGACGTCCTCCCCCGGCGGGTCCGGACGGTGTCACAGAACTCGCTGTGCGTGCGATATACACATCGCCACCCCACGCGGTACCGTGTGACTGATGTTGCGCGTGTGATGCGTGTGACCAAAGTGCTGCCGCTCGACCACCCGCACGAGGAGAACGATGTCCCGCCGGTCCCGTCTCATCGCGACCCTGCTCGCCGCCGTCGGCTTCGTGGCCGGGCTCACCCCCGCCGCCTCGGCCCAGCCCTTCCCCGGAGTCCCTGTCGGGAGCGAGATCCCCGCCGGCAGCGAGATCCCGGCGATCGAGACAGCGCCGGTGTGGACCCCGGTCATCCCCGGCGTCCAGACCCCCGTCGTCACGGTGCCCGCCCCCGCACCGCCGCGCCCCGCGCCCGAGTACTCGTGGGCGTCGATCTTCCCCACGCACAACGAGGTCGTGGGCGTGGCCCAGCCCGTCATGATCACCTTCGACAAGCCCATCCGGGACCGCGCCCGCGCCGAGGCCACCATCGGTGTCCGCACCGCCCCCGAGGTGGCCGGCAAGTTCTACTGGATCAGCGACACGGAGGTGCGCTGGCGTCCCCACCACTTCTGGCCGTCAAACACCTCGGTCACCGTCTGGGTGGGCGGGCGCGAGCGCGTCTTCAAGACCGGTGACGCCGTGGTCTCCACCTACGACAACGCCACCAAGACCGTCACCGTCACCCGCAACGGCCACGTCGTCCGCACCATGCCCGCCTCCGCCGGCCGGGACGCCTACCCCACCTACAACGGCATCTACTACAACGGCTGGCGCGCACGGAAGGTCCACATGAACTCCTCCACCTGGGGCCTCGCACAGGACGCCGGCGGCTACGACGTGGTGGTGGACGACGGCGTGCGGCTGAGCTACGACGGCATCTTCATCCACTCCGCCCCGTGGTCGATCGCCGACCAGGGCGTGCGCAACGTCTCGCACGGCTGCATCAACGTCAGCCCCGAGAACGCCCGCTGGTACTACGACAACACCCGCAACGGCGACCCCTTCATCGTCAAGGGCACCACCGGCGGCCACTTCGGCGCCTTCGACGGCCAGGGCGACTGGAACTACTAGACCGTCTAGCCTGGACACACCCCCACGCTTCCCCGAGGAGACCCCATGACCCGCACCTCCCGGTTCTCGGCGCCGGCCGCGATCCTCGCCGCCTTCGCCCTCGTCCTGGGCCTCGCCCCGGCCGCGGGCGCCCAGTCGGTCATGCCGATCAGCCCGCCCGGCATCCCGCAACTCGAGAACGCGCCGGCCCCGGTGCCGCCAGTGCCGGGCCTGCCGGTCCTCACCTATCCGGTGCTCGGCCCGGAGCGGCCCGACGCCGAGTACGGCGGCGTGAGCATCTTTCCCACCCCCGACGAGACCGTGGGCGTGGCGCAGCCCGTCATGTTCTTCTTCGACCGCCCCATCCGCGACCGGGCGCGCGCCGAGGCCACCCTCGGCGTCCGCACCGAGCCGGCGGTGTCCGGCAAGTTCTACTGGATCAGCGACACGGAGGTGCGCTGGCGGCCCCACCACTTCTGGCCCGCCAACTCCTCTGTCACCGTGTGGGCCGGCGGCAAGCGCCAGCAGTCCTTCCGCACCGGCGACGCGCTCGTCGCCGAGTTCGACGACAACACCAAGCTCATCACCGTCACCCGCAACGGCCAGCACGTGCGGACGATGAAGGCCTCGGCGGGGCGCGCCGGCTGGGAGACCTACAACGGCATCTACTACACCGGCCAGCGCGGCCGCGAGGTACGCATGAACTCCGAGGCCTTCGGCCTGCGCATCGCGGACGGCGGGTACGACTCGATCGTCAACGACGCCGTCCGGATGAGTTACGACGGCATCTACATCCACTCCGCCCCGTGGTCGATCGCCGACCAGGGCGTGCGCAACGTCTCGCACGGCTGCATCAACGTCAGCCCCGAGGACGCCCGCTGGTACTACGACAACACCCGCAACGGCGACCCGATCATCGTCAAGAACGGCCCCGGCCGCCCCTTCGGCGCCTTCGACGGCCAGGGCGACTGGAACTACTGAGGCGCCCCCGGGGTACCGCCCGGATCGTGGGCCCGCACCGCCAGCCGGTGCGGGCCCACGGCTATTTCCACACCTGTACCGTTTCGTCTTGAGCAGGCAACCCGTGGTCTATCGTCCAATAGGAAATTGTTCACCCGTCACGTCGAGGCTTACCCTGTGCAGACTTCCCCCTCCCCGTCGGCCGAGAAACCGGCCGTCGCGCCCGCCGAGCGCACTCGGCCGTCGCCCTGGCGTCGAGGCGGCAGCGGACGGGAGAAGCTGCTGTTCCTCGCGCTGGTCCTGCCCAACCTCGCGCTGCTCGGGATCTTCACCTACCGGCCGCTGATCGACAACATCCGGCTGAGCTTCTTCGACTGGAACATCTCCTCCCCCACCTCGACCTTCATCGGCTTCGACAACTACATCGAGTGGTTCGGGCGGGACGACAGCTGGCTGATCCTGCGGAACACGGGCATCTTCACCGTCTCCGCCGTCGTCGGCTCCATGGTCCTCGGCCTGGCGCTCGCGCTGCTGCTCGACCAGCAGCTCGTCGGCCGCGGCGTCGTCCGCTCCGCCGTGTTCGCACCGTTCGTCATCGCCGGGGCCGCGATCGGCGTGGCCTTCCAGTTCATCTTCGACCCGCGCTTCGGCATGATCTCGGCGCTGCTCACGATGGTGGGGCTGCCGGTGCCGAACTTCTACCAGGACCCGGACTGGGCGTTGGCGATGATCACCATCACCTACATCTGGAAGAACCTGGGATACTCGTTCGTCATCTACCTCGCGGCCCTGCAGGCCAAGCCGATCGAGCTCTACGAGGCGGCGGAGATCGACGGCGCGAGCCGGTGGACCACCTTCCGCTCGGTGACCCTGCCGATGCTGCGGCCCACCACGTTCTTCCTGTCCATCACGGTGATGCTCAACTCGCTGCAGGTCTTCGACATCATCTACGTCATGACCCGCGGCGGCCCCCAGGGCAACGCCACCACCACGATGGTCTACCAGGTGTACCAGGAGACATTCCAGAACTTCCGCGCCGGCTACGGCGCGACGGTGGCCACCATCATGTTCCTCATCCTGCTGGTCATCACCTACCTGCAGGTCCGCGTCATGGACAGGAACGCGCGATGAACAACATCCAGGGCCGCTCCACGGCCGCCAAGGTCGCCGGCTACGCGGTGATGGCGCTCGTCCTGCTCGTCATCGGCCTGCCGCTGTTCTGGGTCGTCATCACCTCGCTCAAACCGGACAACCAGGTGTACGTGCAGCCTCCGATCTGGTGGCCCAACCCGATCTCGACCGAGGCCTACCCGCAGGTGCTCTCCACCGTGCCGTTCCTCCGGTACTTCACCAACTCGCTGGTCATCACGGGCCTGCTCAGCGTCATCAAGATCACGCTCGGCGTGCTCGCCGCCTACGCGTTCGTCTTCCTGCGCTTCCCCGGCCGGAGCATCCTGTTCATGACGGTCCTGGCCGCGCTCATGGTGCCCAACCAGATCACGGTGATCTCCAACTACGCGCTCGTCGCCCAACTCGGCTGGATCAACACGTTCCAGGGCATCATCATCCCGCTCGCCGGGGTCGCCTTCGGCACCTTCCTCATGCGCAACCACTTCCTCACGCTGCCCTACGAGATCATCGAGGCCGCACGGATCGACGGCTGCGGCCACCTCAAACTGCTGTTCCGCGTGGTGCTGCCGATGAGCTGGCCGACGCTCGTCGCCTTTGCCCTGATCACCGTGGTCAACGAGTGGAACGAGTACCTGTGGCCGTTCCTCATCGCCTCCGACGACAAGGTCGCGCCCCTGCAGGTCGGCCTGGCGCGCCTGGTCAACACCGACGGCGGCTACACCGACTGGCCCATGGTCATGGCGGCCACCGTCCTCACCATCACGCCCATCCTCGTCGTGTTCCTCGTCCTCCAGCGCCACATGATCAAGGGCCTGACCTCCGGCGCGGTGAAGGGTTGACCCGAACCGCACTGCTCCCCACCACCGCCGGAGCTGATCAGCGCCGGCACAACCGAAAGGATCGATCCGCATGAATCCCATCACCCGTCGCGGCTTCCTCGGCGTCATCGGCGTCGGCGCGGCCGCCACCACCCTCGGTGCCTGCGCGGGCACGGGGTCCGATTCCGGCGGCAACGGCTCCGGCGGCTCCGGCGGGGAGGGTGGCGGCGGCACCATCACCTTCTGGTCCAACCACCCCGGCGACTCCAAGGACCTCGAGACCGAGATCATCGAGGCGTTCCAGTCCGAGAACCCGGACCTCACCGTGAACCTCGTCGACGCCGGCAAGAACTACGAGGAGGTCGCGCAGAAGTTCAACGCGGCGCTCACCGGCGGGGACCTGCCCGACGTCGTCGTCGTTTCCGACGTCACCTGGTTCAACTTCGCGCTCAACGACCAGCTCGCCCCGCTGGGCGACCTCTTCGACGAGGCCGGCGTGGACACCGACGACTACGTGGACGCCCTGCTCGGCGACTACGTCCTCGAGGAGAACAACTACGGCGTGCCCTTCGCGCGCTCCACCCCGCTCTTCTACTACAACAAGGACGTGTGGAGCAAGGCCGGCCTGCCCGACCGCGGCCCCGAGAACTGGGACGAGTTCGCCGAGTGGGCCCCGCGCCTCAAGGACGCCATCGGCGGCGGCAAGCACGCCATCGCGATGTACGACGGCTCCAACTACATGGACTGGACCGGCCAGAACATCATCTGGGACCACGACGGCGCGTTCTCCCGCGACTGGGAGCCGACCTTCACCGAGGACGCCACCATCCGCGGCATGGAGTACGTCAAGAAGCTCAATGACGACGGCTTCCTCGTGGTGTCGGCCGACTCCATCGTCGAGTTCGGCTCCGGCCTCGCCGCCTGCGCCCTGGCTTCCACCGGGTCACTGGCCACCGCCAAGGCCAACGCGAACTTCGAGTTCGGCACCGCCTTCCTGCCCGGTGCGGCCGAGAAGGACTCCTGCCCCACCGGCGGCGCCGGCGTCGCGATCCCGGCCGGGATCTCGGACGAGCGCAAACTCAACGCCATGAAGTTCATCAACTTCCTGACCAACACCCAGTCGACGGCGAAGTTCGCCCAGGGCACCGGCTACATGCCGGTCCGCAAGTCGGCCCGCGAGGCCCAGGAGATCAAGGACTACCTGAAGGAGACCCCTCAGGCGGTCACCGCGATCGAGCAGCTCGAGCACACGCGTCCGCAGGACAATGCCCGTGTGCTCGTGCCCAACGGTGGGCGTCGGATCGGCGGTGCCTTCGACAGCATCCTCGGCGGCGCCGACGTCCGCCAGACCATGCAGCGGGTCCAGGACGAGACCGCGGACATCATCGAGCGTCAGATCAAGCCGAAGCTCGGCAACTAGTAGGCGCCGCGCGGCCGGTGTGTAGTGGCCCCTGTGATAACGGGGGCCACTGCACACCAGCCGCAACCCCGAAGGAGTCAAGAAGAGACCATGGCCACCGTCCGCTTCGACCACGCGACCCGCCGCTTCGACAAGGGGGCGGCCCCGGCGGTCGACTCGCTCGACATCGACATCGCCGACGGCGAGTTCCTCGTGCTCGTCGGCCCGTCGGGGTGCGGCAAGTCCACCAGCCTGCGGATGCTCGCCGGGCTCGAGCCCGTGGACGAGGGCCGTGTCCTCATCGACGACCGCGACGTCACCGGCGTCGCCCCGCGCGACCGCGACGTCGCCATGGTCTTTCAGAACTACGCGCTCTACCCCAACATGACCGTCGCCCAGAACATGGGCTTCGCCCTGCGCAACGCCGGAGTCAACAAGGCCGACACCCGCAAGCAGGTCGAGGAAGCGGCGCGGATCCTGCACCTCGAGCCGCTGCTCGACCGTAAGCCGTCCCAGCTCTCCGGCGGCCAGCGCCAGCGCGTCGCGATGGGCCGGGCGATCGTGCGGCGCCCCAAGGTGTTCTGCATGGACGAGCCGCTGTCCAACCTCGATGCCAAGCTCCGGGTCTCCACCCGCGGCGAGATTGCCGGCCTGCAGCGGCGGCTCGGCGTGACGACCGTGTACGTCACCCACGACCAGGTCGAGGCCATGACCATGGGCTCCCGCGTCGCGGTGCTCAAGGACGGAATCCTGCAGCAGGTGGCCGCGCCGCGCGAGTTGTACGACCGGCCCGTCAACGCCTTCGTCGCCGGCTTCATCGGCACCCCCGCCATGAACCTGCTCGAGGCCCGCGTCGAGGACGGCCGTGCGCTGTTCGGCACCGCCGAGGTTCCCGTCCCGGCAGCCGGCCGCGAGCGCCTTACCGTCGGCGCACGCCCCGAGGCGCTCCACCCCGTCAGCGAGTCCGCCCCCGGCCTCGACCTCGAGGTGGACCTCGTCGAGGAGCTCGGCGCCGAGTCGTACGCGTACGGCCACACCGTCGGCGGCGACCGCATCTGCGTGCGCCTCGACCGCCGCCAGGGCACCACCGTCGGCGCGACGATCCGCGTCGCGCCTGTCGAATCCGAGGTCCTCGCCTTTGACCTCGACTCCGGCGACCGCCTCGACTGAATCCGCCGCCGCTGCCGCCGGTCAGCCCAACATGAGCACGGCCACGGCCGAGTAGACCCCGTGCTGGTGTTGTGCATTCCGGGGCTGGGGCAGCGCAAGGCCCGTCAGCGCGGCCCCACCGGCGCGAGCACGCCCACGACGCCGTCGGCGGGCACGCACCGCGGCGGCCGGGCCGACGAGTCTGCGCCTGCGCCCTCACCCAGCGCGTCGGTCACCAGATCCACCGCCCGAGGCGAGGCCAGCACGGCGAGGTGGCCGGACCGGTCGGCCTCACAGCCGTCCTGCAGCCGGAGCACCTCCAGCCGCACGTCCGCGGGCACCTCGGGTGCGGATACGGGCCCGGTCAACTCGTCCGTGTCGGACACGATCGCCACGTATCGGACTCCACGGGCGTAGGGGATGCCGTCGGCGCCGCGCCAGGCGAGGTTCGCCTCTATGTCGCGCCTCGACGTCTCGGCCGAGAGCACACCCAGCGCGGCCGCCACGAACTCCGGCGGCCCCTCGCCGAAGCGCGCCGGGTCCACGCCCAGCGTGACGACGGTGCGCACCGCGTCCGGCCGCTCGACCGCCACCACGTACGCCGCCACCACCGCCCCCTGCGAGTGCCCCACCAGGTCCACGCGCGCGGCCCCGGTCAGGGCCCGGACACGGTCGATCTCGGCCGCGAGCTGCGGCGCGGTCGCACCGGTGAGCGAGTCGAGGCCGCCCAGCGAGCCCGGCGCCCCCGACAGGCCCGGCAGCGCCGGCGCGCCGACGGTGGGCGCCCACACGCAGAAACCCTCCGCGGCCAGCACTGCCCCGACCGTCGCCCACGAGTTGCCGCCGTTGAGACCCGTGCCGTGGACGGCGACCACCGGCACCGGGTGTCGCGGCGACGGCCGGCAGTCGTCGCGGTTGAGCCCAGGCGGGTCGGCGAGGCCGTGGGTGAGCTGGTGGGCGGCACCGTCCCACCACCGCCACGGCACGCCCGGGTCCTGCGCGGAGACGAGCCCGGGGGTCACGACGACGAGGACAGCCGCCGCGACCAGCGCCACGATCCCCCGCCCCACCGTCGGCACGGCTACGATCCGGTCGGTCCGTGCACGGGCGCGATCGCCACGCACCGAGGTTCGCGCGGGGTGTCGGGGTCGAGCGCGGCCAGCACGAAGTCGGCCGCGCGGGGGTCGGCGGCGATCGCCACGTGCTCGGAGAGGTTCTGCTCGCAGCCGTCCTGGACCACGACGTTGCGGACATCGTAGCCGGGCGCGGCGGGCGCGGGGACCAGGCCCGAGGTGTACGGCCAGATCGCCTCGTCGTAGCGCGTCGCCACGTTGAGGTAGCGCACCCCTTGCGCGTACGGGGTCCCGTCAGACCACAGCTCCGCGAGCAGCGCCGAGCCGGGGAACATCTGCTCCAGCACGGGCGGCAGGAACTGTTCGGCCTGGGCGCGGCCCTCGGGCAGGTGGTCCAGCACGTGGTCGTTGAGCAGCTCGCCCGTGCCCTCCCACAGCGGCGCGATCGACGCGACGGTGCCCACCTCCCCGGGCCGCTCGAGCTTGGCCACCAGCCCCGAGACGAGCGTGCCCTGCGAGTGGCCCACCAGGTCGACCTGCTCGGCCCCGGTCGCAGCGAGGACGCGGTCCACGAACTCCGCCACCTGCGGCACCGACACTCTACGGATGTCGGACAACCCGCCCAGTTCTCGCACCGGCCACTGCGCGCCGGGGATCGCGCCGTAGGTGAGCGTGAAGACGCAGTAGCCCTCGTTGTGCAGCAGCGGGCCGTAGGTGGCCCAGTTGGTGGTCCCGCCGCCCATCGTCCCGTGCACCAGCACCACCGGCCGCGGCTTGTGGGCGCTCGGGCGGCAGGACCAGTCGTTGGCCCCCGGCAGCGCGGCGCCGGGCTCGGTGATCGCCATGGCCGCGCCCGTGAGGAAGGTGTGTGGGACGGGCAGCGGCGCGCGGACGTCGGGGTCGGTCGCCGGCTGCGCGCCCGCGGCCCCGGCGCCGCCCGTCAGGGCCGTGGTCAGCGCCATCGCCACACCCGTCACCAGGGTCGCGAGGCGGGTCGGGACGCCCCGGCGGCGGGCCGAGCTGGTCGTCGGCGAGCTCGTCGTCGTCATCTCTTCTCTGTCTCCACTCAGTTCCTCCCCGCCGGCAGGCACGGGACCGGGACGGGGCGCTCGGGCGAGAGCGCATAGTGCAGGTAGGCCAGGCCGCTGGCGGAGGCCGCGCCCGTCACCGCGAACGCGACCGCCGCGGCACGGGCGGAGACGGAGCGCACGAGTCCCATGTCGGAATCATGCCGCGCGCGGCGGGCCCGGGCGGGCGGATCGGTGGGATCGCCGCGGTGTCCCGGCGTGGCCGGCTCCGTCGGCCGTCCGTGCCCCCCGCACGATTCGTTCCCCCGCACTCTTCGTGCCCATACCCGTACGAATGTCGGCGATCACGGCGCATCCGGTGCGGTTATGCGCACGAAGCGAGAGGGCCGGGCGCTGTGTCGTGCTCACAAGACTCAGCGCACACCGGGGGCCGAGCGCCCGCTACCAGATGGACACCCGCTCCTCGGGGGCCATCCACAGGCCGTCGCCCTCGGTCACGTCGAAGGCCGCGTGGAAGTCGTCGAGGTTGCGGACGACCTGGTTGCAGCGGAACTCCGGCGGCGAGTGGGGGTCCACGGCGAGGCGGCGGGCGGTCTCCTCGGGGCGGGTCTTGGTGCGCCACACGATCGCCCACGAGGTGATGAGCCGCTGGATGCCGGTCATGCCGTCGATCTCCGGGCCCACGTCCGGGCCCTCGGCCGGCGCTCCGCCCTCCCCGAGCGAGAGCCGGTAGGCGAGCAGCGCGATGGTGAGCCCGCCGAGGTCGCCGATGTTCTCGCCCACGGTGAACGCCCCGTTGACGTGGTCCTTCTCGGGGTCCAGGCCCTCGGGGGTCAGGCCCTGGTACTGGTCGATCAGCGCGGCGACGCGGGTGCCGAAGCTGGCCCGGTCCTCGTCGGTCCACCAGTCCACGAGGTTGCCCTCGCCGTCGTACTTGGAGCCCTGGTCGTCGAAGCCGTGGCCGATCTCGTGGCCGATCACGGCGCCGATCGCACCGTAGTTGGCGGCGTCGTCGGCGTCGACGTCGAAGAACGGCGGCTGGAGGATGGCGGCCGGAAAGACGATCTCGTTCATCACCGGGTTGTAGTAGGCGTTGACGGTCTGCGGGGTCATGTGCCACTCGCCGCGGTCGACCGGGCCGCCGAGCTTGCCCAACTCGTAGGCGTGCTCGAACTCCGCGGACCGGCGCACGTTGCCCAGCAGGTCGTCGGGCCGCACCTCGAGCGCGGAGTAGTCGCGCCACTCGTCCGGGTAGCCGATCTTGGGCGTGAACTGCGCGAGCTTGGCCAATGCCTTCTCCCGGGTGGCCGGGGTCATCCACGGCAGGCGCTCGATCGAGTACCGGTAGGCGTCGGTGAGGTTATCGACGAGCTCCTCCATGCGCGCCTTGTGCCCGGGCGGGAAGTGGCGGGCCACGTACGCCTTGCCCACCTCCTCGCCGAGCGCGCCCTCGACGGCGCCGACGCCCCGCTTCCAGCGGGCCTTGATCTCCTCGGTGCCGGACAGGGTGGTGCCGTAGAAGCGGAAGTCCTCCTCGACCAGCGCCGACGGTAGGTAGGGCGCGCGGGAGCCGATGATCCGCCAGCGCAACCAGTCCTGCCACGTCTCGAGCGGCTCGGAGTCCCACAGCGCGGCGACGGCCGTGAGGAAGTCGGGCTGCATGGCGACGAGCCGCCCGAACGTCTCCTCGGAGCCGCCTACCTCGCGCGCCCAGTCGTGCCACGGGAAGCCGGGCGCCAGCTCGGGCAGCTCGTCCCAGGTCACGGGGTTGTAGGTCTTGTCGGCGTCGCGGCGGGCCACCACGTCCCAGTGCGCGGCGGCGATCCGGGTCTCCAGCGCGACGATCCCCTCGGCGCGTCGGCGGGCCTCGTCGTCGCCCCCGGAACCGTCACCGGTGCCCTCCCCGGGGCCCACCAGCCCGGCGAGCCCGAGCATCCGCGCCACGTGCGCCGTGTACTGCTCGCGGATCGGCGCGTACTGCTCCTCGCGGTAGAAGGACTCGTCGGGCAGGCCGATGCCGTACTGCACCAGGTAGAGGATGTACTGGGTGGAGTTCTTGGCGTCGTTGTTGACGTAGGCGCCGATGAGCCCGGCCACGCCGACCCGCTCGAGCCGCGCCATGGCCAGCGCGAGGGCGTGGGCGTCGGCGGCGCCGTCGACCTCGGCGAGGTCCGGGGCGAGCGCGCCCACGCCGGCGGCCTCGACGGCGTCGGTGTCCATGAACGAGGCGTAGAAGGCGCCGATCTTCGAATCCACCGGCGCGTCGGTGATGATGTCGCGCACCCGCTCCTCGGACAGGTCGCGCAGGACGAGGAAGGCGCCGTCGATCGGCCGGTCCGCGGGGATCACGTGCTCGCGGATCCACGTGCCGTTGACGTGGGTGTAGAGGTCGTCCTGCGGCCGCACCGCGGCGTCGACGTACTGCAGGTCCAGGCCGGAGGGGCGCGGGGTGCCGGTGGGGGTCTCGGTGACGGTCATGCGACCAGGTTACGGAAGGCGCGGGGCGCCGCCGCGGGGGTGACGACGACGAGGCCGACCACCCACCGCCGGTGAGCGTCCTAGACCATGCCGTGCCGGGCGTTGAACTTCTGCGCGCCCTGGTAGGCGTCGACCATTCCCCAGATCCACAGGATCGGGTAGATGACGAACCCGATGATGATGGCCATCGACATGGCGGCGAAGAACGAGCCGATGAGGAGGCCGACGCCCTTGCCGGTCTCGCCGTTGAGGATGGTGCCCAGGCCCGGGAGGAAGAACGAGGCCAACAGGCTGAGGGCCGGCTCCTTGCGGGCCACCGGCGGGCCGTACGGCTGCATCCCGTACTGCTGGCCGAAGGCGGGCTGCATCCCGTAGCCCGGCTGGCCGTACTGCGCCTGGCCGTATCCCGGCTGACCGTAACCCGGCTGGCCGAACGGCGGCTGACCGTAGCCGGCCTGGTAGCCGGGCTGACCGTACGGCTGGTCGCCGTACGGCGAGTCGCTGTATCCCTCGTAGGGTTCCGGGCTGGGCGGAGGCGTCGTCATGCCCCCAGGATATCCCCGGTCGCGCTCGGTTCTCGACCCGTGGTCCCGTGCCGGTCCCGCTTGCGCCGGCCGCGTGGTGTCAGCCCCGCGCCGTCATCCCCGGCCGCGCCCAGATGTCGGCGCACTCGACGCAGGCGTCATCGGCGACCACCCCGGCCCGCTGCAGCTGCGCGTACATCCAGCAGCCCAGACAGAAGCCGAGCGCGGCCTCGGCCAGGGCGGCGGCCACGAGCACCCCGAGCAGCACGAGCCCGGCCGTGGTGAGGCCCGCGAGAAGCAGGCCGAGCACGGTCGCCGACATGACCAGGCCGATCGCCTGCGCGAAGCGCTTGGGTCGGCCGGCGACGAGCTTCGGCTCGGCGGCCACGCCCGGCGCGAGGACGTGCACCGACAGGCGCCCGAACGGCGAGTACCGGGGGCCGCCGGCCACGCGGAGGACAAAGCCCACCACGAGCGCCACGGCCAGCCAGACCCGAACGGGCTGCGGGGCGAGCATCGTGGCCACGGCCAGCGTCACGACCAGGGCGGCCGTGCAGCGGGCGGCGTAGTCGTTGACGACCTCCGGGAAGGCGAAAACCTCGCGCAGGCTCATGGGGCGGCTCCTCGATCGCGACACGCGGTAGACCGATCTGTCTACGTCGTCGTCGATCCTACGCCCCGACCCCGCGGGGCGCCCAGCCGGACCTCCTCCGCCGTGCGCACCGTCACCCGACCCGCCTCCCCCTCTCGCTCAGCCCTTTGGTGAACGCTCCGCAGAGTTCGGTGAATGCCTCACGCGTCCAAGGCCGGGATCCTCGCGAAAACTGTCGACCAACCATCAAGCCCCGCCGACCAACCGCGGGCCAGCGGCCGGGTGCGCCCACCCTGGCCGGGTGGAGTGATCAGGGCAGGTGGGTGGCCGCGTCGCGCCACTGGTTGACGGCCCGGTTGATGACGGCCTGCAGCTGGAGCACCTGGTCGCGGTCAGTGAGCACGATGCCCTCGGGGCCGGTCCGCAGCACGAGTTCCGGGGCCCCTCGGCTCGCGCCACAGGCGTCGAGCACGACGGTCTCGTTGACGGACACCTCGAGGACGGGATCGTCCTCCGGGCCGTCGGTCTCCGTGACGAGAGCGTGACGAAAAGCGGGGGTGGTGAGGTCGATGGTGGCATCGGTCATGAGGGACTCCCGCTGGTGCTGGTGTGACGTCACCAGCGTAAGCGAGGAAATGACCCCATCGAACTGGTGGGACTGCGTGTTACGGGTTGTGATGAACCTGTGACCCCCGCCACTCAATTCACCCCCGTTCGGACATCCCGGCTGCGCCCGGCCGCCGGATCAGGCCACGTCACGCCACCCTGCCGAGATGCGGGCCGCGGAACTGAACGCACGCTCCAGAGTGGCCGCCCCGCCAGCCCGGAAACGTAACTCCCCCACGCGCACTGCCGATATGACAGGTGACAGGCGGCCGGCGCGCGCCCGACTTCCCCGTAGGAGGGCGGCACCCGGCCGCCCGTCCCCACCCCGGCCGGACCCGCCGCCCCGGCCGGGCCCGCCGCCGCAGGCGGACCCCGCGCCGTCGAACCCCCACCCCCTTGACGCCCGCCGCCCGGCAGCCACACAATTCACCACATGATGAATTCACCATCTGATGAATTGGCCGTCGGGGTCGAGAACCTCTCGGTCCACCTCGGTGGCGCCCGGATCCTCGACTCGGTGTCGTTCGCCGTGCGGCGCGGCCGCATCACCGGCCTCCTCGGCCCCTCGGGCGGCGGCAAGACCACCCTCATGCGCGCCCTCGCGGGCGTCCAACGGCACACCGGCACGGCCACCGTGCTCGGCCTGCCCGCCGGGGACCGCCGGCTGCGGGACCGCGTCGGCTATGTCACCCAGTCGCGCAGCGTCTACGCGGACCTCACTGCCCGGCAGAACGTCGCCTACTTCGCCGCCCTCTACGGGCGTCCGGCCCGCACCGTCGCCGAGACGCTGGCCACCGTGGACCTCGCCGACAAGGCCGACGCCCGGGTGCGGGACCTGTCCGGCGGGCAACGGGGCCGCGTGTCGCTGGCCTGCGCGCTCGTCGCCGAGCCCAAACTGCTCCTGCTCGACGAACCCACCGTCGGGCTGGACCCCGTCCTGCGCGTCGCCCTGTGGGAGCGGTTCCGCGACCTCTCCGAGGGTGGCACGACCCTGCTGATCTCGAGCCACGTCATGGACGAGGCCGACCGGTGCCACGACATCCTGCTCCTGCGCGCCGGACGGGTGGTCGGCTCGGGGACGCCGGTCGAGTTCCACGAGCGGACCGGCCACCGGAACATGGAGGACGCCTTCCTCGCCGTCATCGCCGACGCCGACGACACCGGGAGCGCGGCATGAATCCCCGTACCTACCTCGCCACCACCCGCCGGATCGGGCTGCAGTTGCTCGCCGACCGTCGCACCGTCGCACTGATCCTGCTGGTCCCCACGATCCTGCTCACGCTGCTGTACTTCCTCTACAAGGACGTCCCCGTGCCGGCCGGGCAGACGCGGATGTTCGACCGGATCGCGGTGAACATGCTCGGCGTCCTGCCCATGCTGGTGATGTTCCTCGTCACCTCGGTGGCCATGCTCCGCGAGCGCTCGACCGGCACCCTGGAGCGGCTCATGACCACCCCGCTGCGCCGCGGCGACCTCGTGGCCGGCTACACCACCGCTTTCGCCGTGGCGGCCGTGGTCCAGTCGCTCATCCTGTCGGCGGTGACGTTCTGGCTGCTCGGCGTGCAGGTGGAGGGCTCGGTGGCGCTCGTGGTGCTGGTGGCCGCCCTCGACTCGATCGTGGGCGTGTCCATGGGGCTGCTGGCCAGCGCCTTCGCCCGCACCGAGTTCCAGGCCGTGCAGTTCATGCCCATCGTGATCGGGCCGCAGATCTTCCTCTGCGGCCTGCTGCTACCGCGCGAGGAGATGGCCGACTGGCTGTACGCACTGTCCGCCCTCATGCCGATGTCCTACGCCGTGGACGCCCTCGCCGAGGTGCGGCAGCACGCCGATCTCACCGCCTCCTACGGCACGGCCGCGGCGATCCTCCTGGGCTTCGGGCTGCTCGCCGTGGCGCTGGCCTCGGCCACCCTGCGGCGCCGCTCCGGGTAGGTGTCCGGGTCCGTGCGGCTGTGTGCGCGGGTGCGGCGCGGATCGGCCAGTATGAGGGTGTGACGACGAAGGATTCCCGCCGCCCCGGGCGCCGCCCCGGCGGGGAGGACACCCGGGCGCAGATCCTCGACGCGGCGCGCCGGATCTTCGCCGAGCGGGGACTGCGGGGGACGACCGTCCGTGCGGTCGCCGACCAGGCGGGCTGCGACCCCGCGCTGGTCCACCACTACTTCGGCAGCAAACAGGACCTGTTCCTGGCCGCCGTCGAGATCCCGGTGGACCCCGAGCTGGTCCGGACGCACCTGCGCGAGGCACCGTTCGAGACGCTCGGCGGCACCCTCGCCGCAGCCGTCCTCACGCTGTGGCACTCGCCCGTCGGCGAGGGGCTCGCCGCCACCTTCCGCACCGTGCTCGCCGACGACCGGGGCGAGGTCATCTCCGACTTCCTGCTCTCGGCCGCCCACCCGGTCCTGCTCGAGCGGCTCCGGGATCGGGAGCCGGCGATCACCGACCCAGACGCCGAACGCCGCATCGCCCTCACCGTGACACAGCTGATCGGCGCGGTCGTGGGCCGCCGGTTCCTGCGGATGCCGGCACTCACCGCGCTGGGGGTCGAGGAACTGGCGGAGGCGATCGGCCCGACGCTGCAGCGCCACCTGGAGGGACGGACGGACTGACCGGCGACATCACACGGCCGGCAGGACGCACGAGCCGCCACCGACCGCGGGCCCGGAGGCCCGGAGCCGGCGGCGGCTCGTCGTGACCTCGGCGACAAGGGGGAGTCGTCGGGATCGGTTGAGCAGGATGATTCCCAGTCCTCCCGCTCGGGAGAGGCCAGCACAGCCTCGGTGGGAAAGAGTAGTCCGCACCCCTGGGGCCGTCAACGCGTTCCCGCGCAGGCCCGGCCTCAGTGTGCGTGTGCGCGACGCTTTTTGACGGCGAGGGCGAGCAGTCTCCAACCGATGAGGAACAGCGCGGTCACCAGACCTGCCACGAGGATGAAGCTCCAGTGGGGCACCCCGCCCTCGCTGAGACCGCGCACCGTCATGCCGCCGGCCAGCGTCGTCAGCCACAGGATCACGCCCGTGGACACGGCGGTCGGTACCCGCCGCGTCGCGAGGACCGCCACCCACCCGACCAGCAACGCCAGGAGGAACGGCCACGCTGTCCCCCAGATCTGCGCCACTCCCAGGCCCTCCGAGTGGGCGCCCCGGCCGAAGGCCGAGAAGACCACCACGAGCACGGCATCGATCAGGAACACCAGGAAGGGGGCCATCGGGCTCATCCGCCTCTCTCGTCGTCGCTCATGTCCCGGCGGTGCTCCGTTGCGCCCTCCGCAGGGCGGCGGAACCGGATCGGGCCGGACCAGTACGGCTGTGTCAGGGGCCAGGTGGGAGACGCCGTCGGCCGTGCGGGGGCCGCCGAGGCCGGGGCCGCGGTCTCTCGCCGCTCGTCGCCGGGGCCCCCGGGTGCGTCGGGGTCGGCGGACGGGCGGCCGTCGCCGTAGTCGTCCGTGTCCGGGTCCATGTCCGCGACGCCGCGGTAGAAGAGGAAGAACACCACCCAGCCCACGAGCGCCACCAGGACGAAGCTCACGATGCGGTAGACGAACACCGCGGCGAACGCCTGGTGAGCACCGAGGCCGCCGGCCGTGAGGGCGGTGATGAGCGCGAACTCCACCGTCCCCAGCCCGCCGGGCGTGATCGGCGCGGTGGCCACGATCTTGCCGGTGACGTAGGCGATGGCCAGCCCGCCGATGCTGTGCTGCGCACCCACGGCGTTGGCGGCCGCCCACAGGCAGCCGATGTCCGCGACCCAGTTGAGCAGCGAGAACGCAAAGGCCTTGGAGAGCTGACTCTTGGTCATGTCCACGGCCTCGGCCTGCTCGACCACCTTGCGCACGCCCTCGGCGCCGTGGTCGACGGGCTTGCGTCGCCGGGCGTTGACCCAGGCGAGCACCGAGAGCAGCGCGCCCTCGATGCGGTCCGGGTTCCGCGCCGCCCACTGGACCACCACCACGATCCCGACGAGCCCGAGCGCGGACAACACCAGCAGGAACGGGTTGGAGACGGTGCCCACGAGGAAGAAGCCGAGGAGGGCCAGGAGCACGATGCCGACGGTCGAGAGCACGCCGGAGATGACGAGCTGCCACGACGCCACGACCCGCGTCGCGCCCCACTGGCGGGTCTTGCGGTAGGTGAGCGTGGTGCCGAACACCTGGCCGCCGGGGATGCAGGTGGAAAAGGCGTTAGCGGAGAAGACCAGACCCACGCTCTCCCAGTACCCCACCTTGACGCCGGCCGAGCCCAGCAGGATCTTCTGGACCGAGCCGTAGCTCGACATGGACAGGTACGAGAAGACCAGCGACAGGGCGATCCAGCCCCAGTGCGGGCGGACGACGGCGGAGAAGCCCTCGGCGAAGAACGGCATCTGCCCGCGGAGCCAGTACAGGACGAAGCCCAGGACGGCGAGCGTCGCGATCGCCTTGAACCACGGATTGGACACGACCCGGCCGAGTCGGTGGCGCAGATCGGCCCGCCGGGTCCCCATCACGCCGTCACCATAGTCGCCGCCGCGCCCCGATCTCCGGACCACACTCCGGTCCGGCCGGGCTGTCACCCCTCGTCGCCCCGGCCGCCGGGCCGGTCCGCGTCGAGGTGCCGCGCCTGCTCGCGCTCGGCGCGCAGGCGGGCGATGAGGTCGGTGGCCGCGATCTTCTGGCCCTCGCCCGCACGGCGTGTCCGCTGCGGCGCCTCGGGCTCGACGTCGGCCTCCGGCTCGGGCAGGGGCTCAGGCTCGCGCTCGGGCAGGGGCTCGGCCTCCGGCTCGGGCAGGGGCTCAGGCTCGCGCTCGGGCCGCGGCGCAGGCTCGGACCGCGCCTCCGGCTCGTCCTCCCGATCGAGCACGGCGACGGGCGTGGACCCGGCGGCCGTTCCCGCGGTGGGCCCGGCGGCAGGAGCCGCGATCGGCGAGGTCGGCTCCTCCGCGGCGACGGCCCGGTCGGCCTCGCCCCGGGGCGCCACGTGCGGGCCGCCCACGGGGGTCAGGAGCTCTGGCTCGTCGTCGATCTCCGCCTCGCCCAGGCCGATGCGCTCCTGGATGCGCTTCATCCACTTCGGCGCCCACCAGCAGTCGTGGCCGAGCATCTGCATCACGGCGGGCACGAGCAGCATGCGGATGACGGTGGCGTCGATGATGAGCGCAGCGATCATGCCGAACGCGATGTACTTCATCATCACGATTTCGGAGAACGCGAACGCGCCGGTCACCACGATCAGGATGAGCGCGGCCGAGGTGATGATCCGGCCGGTGTTGGCCACGCCGCTGCGGATGGCCTGGGCGGTCTTCGCCCCCCTTGAGCGCGCCTCGACCATGCGGGAGACGAGGAACACCTCGTAGTCGGTGGACAGGCCGTAGATGATCGCCATGAGCAGCACCACGACAGGCGAGGTCAGCGGCCCGGGCGTGAAGCCCAGGAAGCCGGCGCCGTGGCCGTCGACGAAGATCCACGTGAGGATGCCCAGCGTGGTACCCAGGCCGAGCAGGTTCATGAGCGCGGCCTTGATCGGCAGCACGAGTGAGCCGAAGGCCAGGAACATGAGCAGCGTGGTGGCCACGAGGACGTAGAGGACGAACCACGGCAGGCCGTCGATGAGTGCGTCCACCGAGTCGGCCTCCATGGCGGGGTTGCCGCCCACGTACACGTCGGTGCCGGCGGGGATGGGGAACGTCTGCAGGTACTCGACGGTCGGTGTCGGCGAGTTGCGGTCCACGAGGCCGGATTGGAGGACGACGACGTCGCGGCCCTGCGCGTCCTGTTTGCCGGACCGGGCGAACTGGAAGGGCCCCGTCAGCCCCGGGGCCTCGTTGGCGGCGTTGCGGATCTGGGACAGCGACTGCGGGTCGGAGCCGATCACCACGAGTTTGACCGGGTCGGTGCGCGTGCCGGGGAAGTTCTGGTCGTACTCCTCCTGCGCGACGCGGGTGGTGTTGTCGGGCGGCAGGTAGGTCTCGTTGATGCCGCCGAACTTGACGCCGGAGAACGGGATGATGAGCGCCACGAGCACCACGACGACGGGCACGGCGACGGCGACGGGGTGGCGCATGGAGAAGTCGGCGATCCGCCCGAACAGCCCGTTCTCCACCTCCTCGCGCGTGCGGTGCCGCTGGAGGCGCTTGATGCCGAGCCTGTCGACGCGCGGCCCGAGCAGGACGAGCACGGCCGGCAGGAGGGTCACCGACAGCACGGCCGCGAGGATCACGGCGGCGATCGCGCCGTAGGCCACGGACTTGAGGAAGTCCTGCGGAAAGATGAGCAGGCCGGAGAGCGTGACGCCCACCATGACGGCGGAGAACACGACCGTCCGCCCGGCGGTGGCGACGGCGCGGCGGACTGCGGCGTCCGGCGGATAGCCCTCCGCCAACTCCTCCCGGAAGCGGCTCACCACGAACAGGCCGTAGTCGATCGCCAGGCCGAGGCCGATGAGGGTCACGACGTTCTGGGCGAACGAGTTGACCGGCGTGACGAGCGAGAGCAGGTGCAGCGCGCCGAGGGAGCCGAGGATCGTGAGCACGCCGATCGCGACCGGCAGGAACGCGGCCACGACGCCGCCGAACACCACGACGAGCAGGATAAACACGAGCGGCAGGGCGATGAGCTCGGCGCGCACGAGGTCGGCGTCCATACCGTCCTGCAGCGCCCCGGCGACGGGCTGGAGGCCGGCGATGTCGGTCTCGATGCCGGGCGGCGGGATCTCGTCCTCGATCACCCGGAAGTTCTCGAGGATCTCCTCATCCTCGCCGGCGATCTGGATCGACGCCACGGCGATCCCCTCGTCGTGGTTGACCAACGCCGGGGCCCGGTTGTGGGCGTAGCTGGTGACGCCGGTGACCTCGTCCGGGTGGTTCTCCCGGATGGTGTCGAGGGAGATCCGGAGGAGGTCGAGGAAGGCCGGGTCGTCGACGGTGACGCCGGGCGGGGCGTGGTAGCTGACCACGACGTCGCCGAGCGCGTCCCGCCCGTACGCCTCCTGCTCGAGCCGCTCGGCGGTGGCCCAGCCGCTCTCGGGGTCCTCGAAGCCGCCCTGCCCGAAGGGCTTGCCGAGCAGGTTGCCCGCGAGGGCGAGGAACGCCATGACGAGCACCGAGGCCACCAGGACCAGGACGCGGCGGTGGGCGACGAACCGCCCGAGTGAGTTGAACACGAGGGTGGGGTCTCCTAGCGCGAGGTGAGCAGCGCGGACAGCGGCCGGAGAGGCTGCAGCCAGGCGCCCTCGTCGGGCAGGTTGTCGAGGCTGATGCGGGGCAGGGGCTCCCGGAAGACGCCGGGGATCTCCTCGAGGTCGAGGAACGCGATCGTCTCGTGCTGCACGGCCCAGGTGGCGTGCTCGCGGAAGCCTAGGACGGTGACGGGCACGTCCTCGGCCAGCTCCTCGAGCGGCTCCCGGAACGCCTGCCCGTCGGCGGAGGCCACCACGACTCCGGCGAGGCGGCCCGACTCGGCGCGACGGTCGATGTGCTCGAGCATGTCGTCGTCGACGTCGGAGTCGTCGCTGGTCTTGGGCTTGGCAAAGACGGCGAAGCCGACGTTGCGCAGCGCCTCGACCCACGGGCGGACGTTCTCGGAGGTGCCGGGGACGATGTTGGTGAAGACGGAGGCCTCGGCCTCGAGGGTGTCGTCCGTCCGCCGCGACAGGTCGGCGGTGTAGCCGAGCAGCCAGCGGCCGAGGGCGTCGAAGCGCGGGCGGTAGGCCGCGGTGGGGCGGCCCCCGAGGATCGACCCCAGGCCCATGTCGAGGTTGGGCGCGTCCCAGACCAGCAGGACGAGGCCGGGCTCGGCCGCCTCGTCACCCGTGGGGTCCGGGTGGTGTCCGTCGCGTGGGGTCATCGGTGCCTCGGTCCTCGTCGGTGGGAGTTCTCGTGCAGCTCAGGCGCGGCGACGCCAGAGGAACTCGGTGATGGCGCGTTCCTCCCGCAGGCCCTTGCCCTCGAACTTCGTCACGGGTCGTTCCAGACTGAACGGTACTGTGCCGGGCGCCGCCGCGGCATCGAGCCGCTCGAGCGCGGGCTCGGCGTCGCCCGTCTCCGCGATCCACTCGGCGTAGTCGGCGTGGTCGGTGGCCACGTGCAGCACACCGCCGGGCGCCAGTCGCGAGGCGATGAGCGCGAAGGTCCCGGACTGCAGGAGCCGCCGCTTGTGGTGGCGGGCCTTGGGCCAGGGGTCCGGGAAGAACACGCGGACGCCGGTCAGGCTCTCCGGCGCGATCATGTTGGTGAGCACGTCCACCCCGTCGCCGCGGATCATCCGGATGTTGGGCAGTCCCTCGCGCAGGATCATCCCGAGCAGCTGGGCGAGCCCCGGCTGGTAGACCTCCACGGCGATCACGTCGACGTCGGGCTCGGCCGCCGCCATCGCCGCCGTCGAGGTCCCGGTGCCGGAGCCGATCTCCACGATGAGGGGGGCCGTCCGCCCGAACCAGGCCTGCTGGTCCACGACCTCGTCGGCCACGTTGCGGCCGTAGGTCTCCCAGTGCTCCTCCCAGTTGCGCTGCTGGCCCGGCCGCAGGGTCCCGCGGCGGAACCGGTAGGCGGTGACGCGCGGGAACAGGCGGGCGTCGTCGTCGGCGGTCGCCGCGGGCACCTGCCCGGCGGCGGTCTCGTCGGCGCTCTCGGCGCTCTGCTCGCTCTGGTTCACCCGGACATCATCCCGCAGGTCACCGCCGGGCTCCGAATCCAGGCGGCGTGGCGGTCGTCGCACCGCCCGGAGGGAAGGCCTTGCCGCCGGGGCCGGGGCGGGTGACGATGACCGCGTGCCCGCAGTGACCCACGCCACCACCCCGCCGCCCGCCGCGGCGTCGTCGGGCCCCGCCGCACCGCCGCCGGGGCCCGATCCGGTGGCCCGGGTCCGCCGCCTCGTCGGCACCGCCCGCGACTGCTCGGACCTCGACCCCGCCGGGCTCGGGGCGCTCACCGTCGCGCTCGCCCGGGTGGACGCCCCGCTCGACCTCCGGATCCGGGGCGGCCTGGGATCCGGGCGCCGCACGCTGGCCGCCGCACTCCGGGAGCGCCGGGGGTGGCGCGCGGAGGTCGACGACGTCGACGTGCTCGTCGCGGCCGGTGACCGGGTCGGGACCCCACCGGATGT
This sequence comes from Dietzia sp. 179-F 9C3 NHS, assembly GCF_045369825.1. Taxonomy (NCBI): domain Bacteria; kingdom Bacillati; phylum Actinomycetota; class Actinomycetes; order Mycobacteriales; family Dietziaceae; genus Dietzia; species Dietzia sp. 179-F 9C3 NHS. The sequence goes on along the minus strand of NZ_JBIQES010000003.1, from coordinate 274,848 downwards.
CGAGATCCTGTGCCTGCGCACCGCGCCGTGCCGCCACGAGGAGGCCTGGCTGCGCCGGCCGCGCGCGCACCCGCTGCTCACGGTGGCCACCGGGGTCGAGGGCTCCGACCCGCCCGGCTGGGCCTCCGGCCTGCACCGGCTCGACGCACGCCGGCCGGGCGACCGTTCGGTCGACGCCGTGGTCGCCTTCGTGGAGCGCGCCCTCGACGACCTCGGCACCGTCCGCGTGGCTCGGCTCGCCGCCGAGCTCGAGCGGCTGGCCGTCCGGGACGGCATCGGCGACCTCGCCGAGGCCGCGCTCTGCGCGCTCGACGGGACGGACCGGTCGTGACGGACACACCGGCGGCGGACACGGCGGCGGACACGGCAACACGGGTGCGCACCGTCGCGGTGCTCGGGCCGCGGGACTCGGCGGTGCCCGTCGTGGCCGGGGCACTGACGGGGGCCGCCGGCGACGGCTTGCGGGTCCTCACAAACGCCCGACCGGAGGACGGCCCGGACGTCGCGGTCCTCGTCGTCGACGCCGTGTGCCCCATCCGACCCGACGACCTCGAGGTGGCCCGGGGCGTCGCCGCCCGCCTCCCGCTCCTCGTGGCCCTCGCGGGCCGGGCGGGCTCGTGCGCACCGGACGCGCTGGCCGAGACGGTCGATGTCACCACCCGCCGCCTCGCCGACGCGGGCGTGCGCGCCCCGCTGCACGTCGTGGATGAGGCCTCTCCCGGCGCCGGGGCCGCACTGCTCGACGCGCTCGCCGCCCTGTCGGCGCGGCCGGCCGCCGCGCCCGGACCGACCCCCGCCGCCTCCCCGATCGGCGCGACGACCGGGGCGACGTCCGGGGCGACGTCCGGCGCCCGACCCGCCCCGCAGGCGACCGTGGACTGGCTACTCGCCCGGCGGACCGAGGCCATCACCTCACGCTCGCAGGCGCTGCGCCAGGACGTGCAGGCCCTGCGGATCGAGGCGGTCCAGGACCTCCACCGAGCCCTGCGCGACCTCGGCGGCCGGGCCCGCGAGGAGCTCGGCGCGGCGCCGCGGGGTGAGCTGGCGCAGCTGGTCCGCGGCCTGTCCGACGACGCCGACGCCGCCGTGGCCGGAGCGATCGCCCGCATCGACGCCCGCACCGACACCCTTGTGGCCCGGCACCTCGGCGCGGCTGCGCCCACCACGCCGCGGGTCCCCGCGCCGTCGGGCGCGATCCGGCCCGGCCCGGCGCCCCGCCACCGCGCCGAGGAGGCGCTCGTGCTGGTGATGGGCGCGGCCGGCGGCACCGGCGTGGGCCGGATGATCCTCGCGCCACTCGCCGACCTCCCCGTCCTGGACGCGCTCCTCGTTCCGCTCGCGCTACTCGCCGGCATCGCCCTCGGCTGGACCACGGTCGAGGTACGCCGCACACAGACGCTCCGGGGCCATATGATCGCGGTGGTGACGGACCGGCTCGCCGGGATCCGCGCCGAGGCCGAGCACTCACTGGGTGCCCGCGTCCTGGCGGCGGAGTCGACCATCACGGACGGCTTCGTCCACGATCCCGGGCCCAGGGTCGCCGACCTCGAACGCCGCATCCGTCGCCACCGCCTCGGCGCCACCACGTCACCAGGGAGCCACGAACCATGACCGATCCCCTCTTCGGCCCCGACTCCCCCCACCACGCGGAAAGCCCCGACGTGTGCGGCCTCGAGGGCGCCCACCTCGCCGCCCCCGACTCACTCGGGCTGCACGTGCCCGTCGCCGGCGGCGTGTTGGACCTCGGCTCGCCCGAGGCCGACCTCGACGGCGACGGATTCATGGAGGCCGTGACCCTCCAGGACGTCCGCGGCCTCACCGTCTACACCGACGTCGACGGCGACGGCACCGTCGACCACGTCTCCACCGTCCGCTTCGACGGCAGCTACGACTCGTGGCGCCTCACCAACCCCATCGCAGGGGTGCCCTTCGGCGGGTTCACCAACGAGCCCTCCACGTCGACCCCCACCCCCGCCCGGTGGGAGCGGACCGACCACGGCCACATCTAGAACCTGAGGCATTCCTCACACCGGCCGGTCGATCGGGGACGGGACGCCGACAGGCCCCGCCGGATGACGATAGGCTTGACCCCGTACCCCTGCCCCACGCGCGAGGAGCTGTGATGCCAACCACCACCATTCCCGGCCTCGAGGGTGAGGCGCCCACCGATCACGCGGAAATGCTCTCCTGGATCGCCGAGGTCGCCGAACTCACCCAGCCGGACCGGGTCGTCTTTGCCGACGGCTCCGACGCGGAGTGGGACCGACTCTCCGCGGAGATGGTGGAGCAGGGCACCTTCGTCCGGCTCGACGACGCCAAGAAGCCCAACTCGTTCCTCGCCCAGTCGGATCCGAAGGACGTCGCGCGCGTCGAGTCGCGCACCTTCATCTGCACGGAGACCGAGGAGGGTGCCGGCCCCACCAACAACTGGCGCGACCCCGCGGAGATGCGGTCCATGATGACCGACCTCTACCGCGGCTGCATGCGGGGCCGCACGATGTACGTCGTGCCGTTCTGTATGGGCCCGCTCGACGCGGAGGACCCCAAGCTCGGCATCGAGCTCACCGACTCGGCGTACGTGGTGGTCTCCATGAAGATCATGACGCGCATGGGCACCGCCGCCCTCGAGAAGATCGGCTCGGACGGCCCGTACGTCAAGGGCCTGCATTCGGTGGGCGCCCCCCTCGAGCCCGGCGAGCCCGACGTCGCGTGGCCGTGCAACGAGGAGAAGTACATCACCCACTTCCCCGAGACCCGCGAGATCTGGTCATACGGCTCCGGCTACGGCGGCAACGCCCTGCTGGGCAAGAAGTGCTACGCGCTGCGGATCGCCTCGGCGATGGCCCACGACGAGGGCTGGCTCGCCGAGCACATGCTGATCCTCAAGCTCATCTCGCCCGAGGACAAGGCCTACTACATCGCGGCCGCCTTCCCCTCCGCCTGCGGTAAGACCAACCTCGCCATGATCCAGCCCACCATCGAGGGCTGGCGCGCCGAGGTCGTGGGCGACGACATCGCGTGGATGCGCTTCGGCAAGGACGGCCGCCTCTACGCCGTCAACCCCGAGTTCGGGTTCTTCGGCGTGGCCCCCGGCACCAACTACGCCTCCAACCCCAACGCCATGAAGACCCTGGAGGCGGGCAACACTATCTACACCAACGTCGCCCTCACGGACGACAAGGACGTGTGGTGGGAGGGCCTCGAGGAGACCCCGGACCACCTCATCGACTGGCTGGGCAACGACTGGACGCCCGAGGGCGACGGCGGTGCCGGTAACGCCGCGCACCCCAACTCGCGCTACTGCGTGCCGATCGACCAGTGCCCCGTCACCGCGCCGGAGTTCAACTCCCCCGAGGGCGTGCCGATCTCGGCGATCCTGTTCGGCGGCCGCCGCGCGGACACCGTCCCGCTGGTGAGCGAGGCCCACTCCTGGAACCACGGCGTGTACATTGGCGCCACCCTGTCCTCCGGGCAGACCGCCGCCGCCGAGGGCAAGGTCGGCGCCGTCCGCCGCGACCCCATGGCCATGCTGCCGTTCATGGGCTACAACGTGGGCGACTACTTCCAGCACTGGGTCGACATGGGCGCCCGTGGCGGCGACAAGATGCCCAAGATCTTCCTCGTCAACTGGTTCCGCAAGGGCGCCGACGGCCGGTTCCTGTGGCCGGGCTTCGGCGAGAACAGCCGCGTCCTCAAGTGGATCGTGGACCGCATCGAGGGTCGCGTCGAGGGCGACGAGACCATCGCCGGCATCACCGCCCGCGCGGCAGACATCGACCTCACCGGCCTCGACACCTCGATCGAGGACGTCGAGGAGGCCCTGCACATCGACCCGGAGGAGTGGCGGCGCGAGCTGCCGCTCATCGCCGAGTGGCTCGAGTTCTGCGGCCCCAAGGTGCCCGCCGAGGTGCACGAGCAGTTCGCGGCCCTCAAGGAGCGCCTCGGCTGACCGGCGGTCCACCCGCCACCTGGCCCACCGGGCCGCGTTCCCCAGGGGACGCGGCCCGTTCGCCGTCTCGGCTGTAACGAAGTGACGACCGCAAACCATCAATAGTTGGTGCCCGGAGCCGTTCCCGGGCGACCATGTGAGGGGGACGGCGGCGATCGGACCCGGGCGGGCGAACACCAGGGGGGTGCCATGAAGGCCACCACGCTGGCTCTGCTGACTGTGCCACTGGCCCTCGGCGGACTCGGCCTCGCGGCGGCCGCCGTCATCACCGACCAGCCCCGGGACGAGGCCGTCCCGGCCCCCACGCCGCCCGCGCTCGGCGTCACCTCCGACTCCGCCGACGACGAGCACGCGATCGAGGGCAAGCGCCCGTTCCTCACCGTCCACCAGGCACCCGAGCCGCTCGTCTTCCACCCCGGTATCGTCATCGGGGTGCACGGCCCGCTCCACGAGGTTGCCCCCGAGTCGGCGCCCGTCATCCCCGACGTCGAGGGCCCCGTCGTCCCCGTCCCCCCGGCCCCCGCCCGAGCCGGCACCGGCACCGGCACCGACGCACAGGACGACTCCCCCTCGTCCCGGCCGCCGGCCAAGGCCCCGCCGCAGCACTCCCTTCCGAGCCCTGCCGACGCCATGGCCGCCACCGACGTCCGCGGCAACGGCAACCGGGGCCGCCCCGAGAACGCGGGCGAGACCGGCCGGCCGGACCACGCCGACACGCAGGGCCCGCCGGACCACGCCGACACGCAGGGCCCGCCGGACCACGCCGACACGCAGGGCCCGCCAGACCACGCCGGCCGGACGGGCCCGTCCGCGGACAACGGCCGTGAATCCGCTCCGATCAGCCCGCTCGTCGTCACCCCGGAACAGTCGACTCCCGCCGACGCCGCCCGTCCCACCGTCGTGGCCACCGGCGACGCCGACGAGCCCGCCGCCTCCCCACGGTGACGGCCTCTCTCCCACCCCGGTCGATCCGGTGGTGGTCCTCGGCGAGACTGCGCATCACGGCGGGGATCACGCTCACGGCGGCGGTCGTCCTGACCGTGGTGGTGCTCATCGCCATCCAGCTGCTCACGCTCACCGCGAACCGCGCCATCGACTCCCGCCTCGGACGCGAGACGGACGACTTCACCACCTTCTTCTCGACCGGCGTCATCCCCTCGAACGGCGACCTCACCCCCACCCCGGAGCTCCTCGTGCGCGCGTACCTGGCGCAGCAGTACCCGGAGGCGGAGGTCCTCCTCGTGGGCACCGCCACGGAGTCCGGCACCCAGTACACGCTCTCCCGCTACGACGTCCGCGACGACGCCTTCTACCCTGCCGAGATGCGGTCCGATCTCCAGGCGATCGGCCTCGACGACGCCCGGGAGGGCTCCGGAGTAGTCGACGCCACGATCCACTGGCGCAAGATCACCGCCGAGGGCCCCCACGGAAGCGCGAACCTCGTCGTCGCCATCAACCACTCGAACGAGCGCGAGGACGCCTCCCGAGTGGCCCGGCTCCTCATGATCACCAGCGCCGGCGGTCTCCTGCTCACCGCGTTCATGGCGTGGTTCCTCGCCGGCCGCATGCTCGAGCCCGTGCGTCGTATCCGCGAGGCCGCGGACACGATCTCCGCGGACGACCTGTCCCGGCGGGTGCCCGACGACGGCCCGGACGAGATCGTCGCCCTCGCCGAGACCGTCAACGCGATGCTCGAGCGCGTCGAGGACGCGTACAGCACGCAGCGCGAGTTCCTCGACGACGCCGGGCACGAGCTCCGCACGCCGCTCACCGTGGTGCAGGGCAACCTCGACCTGCTCCCCGACGACCCGGACGAACGCGCCGAGAACATGCGCATCGTGCAGGACGAGCTCTCGCGGATGACCCGGATCGTCGAGGACCTGCTCACCCTCGCCCGCGCCGACCGGCCGGACTTCCTCCGCCCCACCCCCACCGACCTCAGCACCCTCGTCATCGACGTCGAGGCCAAGATCGAGGTGGTCGCCGACCGCGACTGGACCGTGCTCCCGTACGCGGAGGGTGAGGCGCTGCTGGACCCACACCGGATCACCCAGGCGCTCCTGCAGTTCTGCTCCAACGCGGTCCGGTTCACCCGGCCCGGAGACCGGATCGAGATCGGCTGCAGGATCGCCGAGCCCGGGGAGCCGACGATCCCCGTCGGCCACGCGTCCGGTGAGGTGCCGCCCACGCCGGCCGGCGAGGAGGACGGGCGCCGGATCGTGTGGTGCGTACGGGACCAGGGGCCGGGCATCCCCGAGGGCGAGGAGGAGAGCATCTTCCAGCGCTTCCACACCGCGCGCGGTCAGCTCCGCGACGGCCGCGGGGGCACCGGGCTCGGCCTGGCGATCGTTGCCACCATCGCCCGGGCGCACGAGGGGCGGGCCTTCGCCTACAACCTCGCCGGCGGTGGCGCGGACTTCTGCATCGTGATCCCCTTTGTCCCGGCACCAGTGTCGGACGACGCCCCCGGCGGCCCCTCCGAGGCGCCCGGTTCCGGCGAGAGCCGGAACACGGCCTGAGGCCCTCCTCCCCGACGTCCGGACTCGTGGAATACTCGCTTTCCGGAGAAGGAGGCACACATGACGAGCATCCTGATCGTCGAGGACGACGATCTGATCCGTTCGGTTCTGGTCAAGGCACTGACCGGCGCGGGCTACGCGGCGCTCGAGGCGGTGGACGGGGCCACCGCCCGGTCGATCCTGGCCACGATCTCCGACATCGACCTCATGCTCCTCGACATCGGGCTGCCCGACGTCGACGGGCTGGAGCTGCTCCGCGAGGAGAGGGACCGCGGCTTCTCCGCCCCGGTGATCATCCTCACCGCCCGTGACAGCGTCGCGAACACCGTCGAGGGCTTGGATTCCGGCGCCAACGACCACATGGTCAAGCCGTTCCGGGTCCCCGAGCTGCTCGCCCGGATCCGCCTGCGCCTGCGCGAGCACGAGGCCACCGAGGCCCCCGGCATCATCGAGCACGGCGGCATGCGCCTCGACATCCGTACCCGCCGCGTCGAGGTGGACGGCCGGATCCAGGAGCTCACGAACCGCGAGTACTCACTCCTCGAGATGCTGCTGCGCAACAAGGGCGAGACGATCAGCCGCGAGCAGCTCCTCGAGAGCGTGTGGGGCATGGACTTCGACCCCGGCTCCAACATCGTCAACGTGTACATCCGCTCGCTCCGGCGGAAGATCGGCGAGAACAAGGTCCAGACGGTCCGCGGAGTCGGCTACCGGGTGGAGTGACCCACCGGGGGCGTGACGGAGCCCCGGCGACGCGTGGGGACGGCAGCGCCCCCGGGAGTGCAACGACCTCCCGGGGGCGCTCTACACGCGGTGGGATCAGCCCTCGGAGGGCTCCCAGCCGAACGGCATCAGGACGCTCTGGAGCTCGCAGTACGCGTCCAGGCCCTCGGTCCCGTTCTCGCGGCCGAGGCCCGAGTTCTTGAACCCGCCGAACGGGGCGGACGGGTCGAAGGCGTACCAGTTGATGCCCACGGTGCCGGTACGCACGCGCTGCGCCACGGCGAGGGCGGCGTCCGGGTCGGTGGAGTAGACGGCGCCGGCGAGGCCGAACTCGGAGTCGTTGGCGATCTGCACGGCCTCGTCGACCGAGTCGTAGGCGATCACCTGGATGACGGGACCGAAGATCTCCTCCTGGGCGATGGTCATGGAGTTGTCGACGTCGGTGAAGACGGTGGGCTGGACAAAGGCGCCGTCGGCGACCTCGGCGGGCAGCCCCTCGACGTCGCCGCCACCGTAGGCGATGGTCGCGCCCTCCTCGACGCCCTTGCGGATGTACTCCTTCACCGAGGCCTGCTGCTTGTGGTTGGCCAGCGGGCCGAAGACGGTGCCCTCGTCGGCCGGGTCGCCGACGGGCATGAGGGAGATGGTGTCGACGAGCGCCTTGACCACCTCGTCGTAGCGCGAGCGCGGCGCGAGGATGCGGTTCTGCGAGACGCAGGCCTGGCCGGAGTTCATCAGGGCCGAGAAGACCATGCTGCCGGCGGTGCCGGCGACGTCGGCGTCCTCGAGGACGATCGCCGCGCTCTTGCCGCCGAGCTCGAGCGAGCAGCGGGTGAGGTTCTGTGCGGCGATGCCGGCGATGTGCCTGCCGACGCCGGTGGAGCCGGTGAAGGAGATCTTGTCGACCTCCGGGTGGGAGACCAGGCGGTCGCCGGCCGAGCTGGGGCCGGTGACCACGGACAGGACGCCCTCGGGCAGGCCGGCCTCGCGGAAGAGGTCGGCGAGCCACAGGGCGGAGAGCGGGGTCTCCGAGGACGGCTTGAGCACCACGGAGCTGCCCGAGAGCAGGGCCGGGCCGAGCTTGGCGGAGTTGAGGTAGAGGGGGACGTTCCAGGCGGTGACGGCGGCGACCACGCCGACCGGCTGACGGGTGATGAACGACGGCCCGTAGTCGCCGTGGCGGACCTCGGTCCAGGGGTACTCCCCGGAGAGCCCGGCGTAGAAGCGCAGGACGCCGAGCGAGGGCGTCACCTGGATCATCGCGGCGGTGGCCGGCGGGGCGCCCATCTCGTCGGAGAGGATCTGGCAGACCTCGGCCTGGCGCTCCTCGAGCATGTCGGCCACGCGGCCGATGAGCGCGCCGCGCTCGGCCGGCGGGGTGTTGCGCCAGACGCCCGATTCGAACGACTCGCGGGCCTGCATGACCATGGCGTCGACGTCCTCGCCCGTCGTCAGCGCGACCCGGCCCACCACGGCGCGGGTGGCCGGGGACGTGACCTCGAGGACCTCGGTGCTGGTGGGATCGGTCCAGCGGGTACCGGAGAAGAGCTTGTCATGGACGACGACCACGGGGGACCTCCGTGTGATGGGGACAGGTGCGGGGCAAAACGAGAACGTGTTCTCGATCACCGTGGCCCCAGACTAGACGAGGCGCCCCGTCACCGTGAGCGCATCACCAGGACGAGGTTCGAGACCAGGACCTCCCGGATCAGTGGCGTCCGCACGAGCCACCACGCCCACCGCGGGTGGTACCGGGGGAACGCCGCGAGCAGTTCGCCGTTGGGCGTCGCCCGCGCCCACCGCAGCCCCTCGGCGCAGCCCACCTCGAACAGCGACTCGCCGTACACGTTCTTGGGCGGGTGCCCGTGGCGCCGCTCGTACATCCGCCGGGCCCGCTCGCCGCCGAGATAGTGCGTCAGGCCCATCTCGTGGCCGCCGAAGGGTCCGTACCAGAGGGTGTAGGAGACGACGACGAGGCCGCCGGGGCGCGTCACCCGGAGCATCTCCTCGGCCATCGTCCAGGGCTCCGGCACGTGCTCGGCCACGTTGCTGGAGATGCACACGTCCACCGCGTCGGTCCGGATCGGCAGGGCCATCCCGCTGCCGCGGACCGAGCCCGTCTGGGCGATGCCGGCGGCCGCCATCTCGCCGACGTCGGGTTCGACCGAGACGTAGTGCGCCCCCTCGGCCGCGTAGGCCTCGGAGAAGTAGCCGGGCCCGCCGCCCACGTCGAGGACCGTCAGCCCCGCCAGCCGGGCGGCCGCCGGGTCGGCGGGCCGGTCGCCGGAGTCGGCCCACAGGTCGCCGACCAGGGTGACGGTGTCGCGCGCGAGGCCCGAGTAGAAGGCGTCGGGGTCGGCCTGTTCCTGCGGGAAGGAGCGCAGGAGATCGAGCGACCGCCGGAGCGTGGCGCGTCCGGCGGCCGTGCGCAGGGCGTCGGGTGGGATCACGGCGGGAACGATACCGGCGTCGCGGCGGGCGTCAGTCGCCGGTGGGCACCCTCGTCGGGACGCTGCTGGACGGGGTCGAGGGCGTGGCGGACGGCGGGTCCGATGGCCGGCCCGGGCCGCCGCCGTTGCCGCCGCCGTTGTTGCCGCAGTTGTCCCCGGGCTCCTTGGTGGTCCCGCAACCGCCGCCGGGGTGGGTCCGGGTCGTGGTGGTGGTCGGGTCGGCCGTCGAGGTCGAGCTCAGCGTGGAGGTCGGCGTCGCGGTCGAGGTCAGGGTCGCGGTCACCGAGGTCGTCGAGGTGGGCGGTACGGGCGAGGCGCCGCTGGTGGTCACCGTGACGGAGCTGGAGGGCGGGGTGTCGGTCGCGGTGGTGGGCGTCACCGTGGTGGGCGTCGCCGTGGTGGACGTCGCCGTGGTGGACGTGGCCGTCGTGGTGGTCCCGCCCGGCGGGATCGGGAGCATCGGCAGGATCGGGAGCACCGGCAGGACCGGCGGGAGCGGCGGCAGAGCGGGCGCGGCCGGCGGCGGGACCGCGGGCAGCACCGCGAGGCCGGGGAGGTCGATCGCCGGGCCGGGGCGGCCGGGCGCGGCGGGGATGTCGCGCGCGCCGGGAGGCGGGGCACCGATGTCCTCGGACGCCCCACCTCCCGTCGCGGGCGGGGTGCTGGATTCTCCCGGAGCGGGATCATCCGCGGTCGACGCGGACTGGGGGGTTCCGCTGGAATCGGCGTCCGTGGTCCCGGACGTCGCTGTCGCCGCGGTGGAACCGGTCACGGGGGGCTCGCCCCCGTCGTCGCCGGAAAGGCCGATCACGACCCCGCCGACGATCGCGGTGGTGGCCACCAGGCCGCCCACCACCAACGCCGCGGAGCTCACGCCCGCGCCGCCGGCACCGGTTCCCGCCGCCCCTGCCGCCGAGGCCGGGCCCACGCCCTGCCCCGCCGTAGCGGCGGCTGCGCCCGCCCCGGCCGCCGTGGACGCCGCGATCACGGCCATCCCGTCGGCGGCCGGAAGACCGGCGCGTGCGGAGGCCAGCAGATCGCCCAGCGGGGAACCCGCCGCGTCTCCGCCGTCGAGCATCTGCTCGAATCGGTCGCCCCCTCGGGGCGAGAACATGCCTCTCACGACTCTCCAGTGCCTAGCGTCTGAAAGTTGTTACCCGTCGCGGGGACGATCACGTGGAACGTCCGTCCGTGCAGGTCAACGACACGACGGTGGGCCCTCATCGTCCCCTCCCCTCGTCGTCGAGCTGCTTCTCCAGCTTCTTGAGGCCACGGTGACACGCGGTGCGGACGGCGCCCGGCTTCTTACCCAACACGTCGGCGGTACTCACCGCGTCCAGGCCCACCACCGACCGCAGGAACACGGCCTCGGCCTGCTCCTTGGGCAGCGACGCGATACGGGCGAGCGCCTCCGCGGTTCCCATGGCCTCCTCCACCGACGAGTAGGTGTCGGAGTCCGAGGCCAGGACCTCGGCGAACACCGCCGTGTCGGCCACCGCCTGCGGCCGCGACCTCGCCCGCCGGAAATGGGTGAGCGCACGGTTGCGGCCGATGCCCACCACCCACGCGCCGATCGTGTCCGCACCGCCCACGTAGCGCGGCAGGCTCCGCATGACCTCGACCCAGGTGTCGGAGGAGACGTCCTCGGCGTCGCGCCCCACCATGAGGCCCAGGTAGCGGGTCAGGCGGGGGTTGAGCACCTCGAACAGGACGCCGATCGCCCGGGAGTCGCCTGCCACGGCGGCCGCGACCACCTCGTCCGTGAGCCCGGCGACGGGCCGGGGTCGATCCTCGCCCCACCGGCTCCGTGCGGCGTCGGGGTCCGCTGAAGACACGCGGACCCCCTTTGGCCGAGAACAACAGGACGACTATCAGGGATTCTACGGTCCGGGCCGGACACAAACACCCGAACACCACTGCGTACAGTGTCCGCCGTGGCCCGAATCCTGCTGCTGTGCTGGCGAGACAGCACCCACCCGCAGGGCGGCGGCAGCGAACGCTACCTCGAGCACGTCGCCGCCGGCCTCGCCGCCGCGGGCCACACGGTCGTGTACCGCACGTCCCGGTCCGCGGGCGCCGCCCGCACCGTGGTCGACGACGAGGGCGTGCGGTTCAGCCGCGGTGGCGGCCGCTTCACCGTCTATCCCCGCGCCCTGGCCGCGATGCTGTTGGGCCGGGTCGGCCTCGGACCGCTCGGCGGCCTGCGCAGGCCGGACGTGGTCGTCGACACCCAGAACGGTGTGCCCTTCTTCTCCCGCCTCGCCACCCGCGCACCCGTTGTGCTGCTGGTCCACCACATCCACCGCGAGCAGTGGCCCGTCGCCGGCCGGCTGGTCGCGCGGATCGGCTGGTGGATCGAGTCGTGGCTCTCCCCGCGCCTGCACGCGCGCAGCCAGTACGTCACCGTGTCGCTGCCCTCGGCCGACGAGCTCGCCGGGCTCGGCGTGGACCCGGCGCGGATCGCGGTGGTGCGGGGCGGCCTGGACCCGCTGCCCGAGGGCGTCGGCGCGGGCGGCCCTGCCACCCGCACCGACGCGCCGCGGCTCGTGGTGCTCTCCCGCCTGGTGCCGCACAAGCACGTCGAGGACGCGCTCGAGGTGGTGGCGGCCCTGCGGGAGCGGCACCCCGGACTCGTGCTGGACGTGATCGGCAGCGGTTGGTGGTCCGACCGGCTACGCGAACACGCCGCGGACCTGGGCCTGGTGGGGCCCGACGGCCCCGACCGGCCCGGCGGCGCCGTGCTGTTCCACGGTCACGTCGACGAGGCCACCAAGCACCGGATCCTCGCCGGCGCGTGGGCCCACCTCATGCCCTCGCGCAAGGAGGGGTGGGGGCTCGCGGTGTCCGAGGCCGCCCAGCACGGCGTGCCGACGGTCGGCTACCACCACGCGGTGGGGCTTCGGGACTCGATCGACGACGGCGAGACGGGCCTGCTCGTCGACGACCTACCCGCCATGACCGCCGCCGCGGACCGCCTGCTCGACGAGACCGGTCTGCGCCACCGCCTGGGTGAGGCCGCGCGCGCCAAGGCCGCCGGGCTCTCGTGGGCGGTGACCGGCGCCGCGATGACCCACGTCCTCGAGGCGGTTCGCGACGGGCGGCGCGTGCGCGGCGTCGTCAGCGGCGCGCGGCCCGCCGACCCCGCGGGTCCCGCTGATCCGACCGGCCCGGCCGTTCCCGCCGGGTCCTGACGGCGCCGGCGACGCCCGGCCTCGCCGCCGCGACCGCCGCCGCGCCCCCCGCGAGCAGCCACACCGCGTGCACCGCGAGGACGGCCGCCCGGGCACCCGGGTCCGCGCCCGGGATCTGCGCGACGGGGCCGGGCAGCTCGTGCAGGGCGAGCTCGGCGTCGGTGTACCTCGTCGTCGTCGCCCCCAGCGTCCGGGAGGCCTGTCCCCGCGGCCCGGCCGAGGCGCGCTCGTCGAGCACCCACCGGACCCCCGCGTCGGCGAGGACCCGCGGGTCCTCACCGCGCAGCAGCGCCGCGGTGGCCGCGCGGGCCCGGCCGCCCTCGCCCGCCACAGCGCCGGCCCCCGCAGCCGTGCCGCCCACCACGAGGTCGCCGGACACGAGGACGCGCGCGTCGAGCAGCCGGGGCGCCGGGTCGAGCACCGGCGCGCCGTCCGCCCACCCGGGCACCGACCGGAAGGACCCCGCGGGCAGGACCAGGACGTCGCCGGGCGGGCCGTCGGCGACGATCCGGGACACCTGCGCCCAGCCCGGGCCGTAGGTGACCGGCTGCAGGGCGCGCCACAGGGCCGTGGGCGCGTCCGGCACCGAGGCCACCGCCACCGCCAGCACCGCGACCGCGGCCCCCGCCGGACGCAGCCACCGCGCGAGGGCGCGGGTCGCCACGGCCAGGGCGAGCACTGTGGCCGGCAGCGCGAGCGCGACGAGTTTCTGGGTGTCCCGGAGCAGCCCCGCGGCCGGCACGGCGCGTACCACCGCGTCGAGCGCCGCCAGGCCCGGGCCGGTGGCGGCCAGGGCCACGCCCAGCCACACGACGACGGCGAGGGGAACCGTCGCCCGCACCACCGGCTCGCGGCGCGCGCGCCACAGGCCCGGCGCCGCGAGGGCCCACACGGCCAGCAGCAGCGCCGTCGCGGCCGCCGCCCACCACGTCGCCCGCGACGGCGGGACCGCGCCCGCGTTCCAGACGCCGCCCAGGCCGACCACCGCGCCGAGCGTGCCGACCCCCGGCTCGGCGCGTGCCGCGAAGGCCCGTACCCCGGTCTCGCCGGCCGCGGTCGGCAGCCCCGCCAGCACCGTGGCCAGCACCCACGGCAGCGCGGTGACCACCGCCGCCGCCACCGTGACGAGCGCGACCCGGGCCCGGCGCCCCGGCGCGGCGCACGCGAGCGCCACCGCCCCGGACACCACCGCCAGCAGCCAGCCCGTCGGGGTGAGCCCGGCGGCCGCGAGCGCCGCGCAGGCCCCCGCCGCCCGTGGCCGGGCGCGGGCCAGCAGCACCGGCAGCGTCACCGCCGCGGCTGCGCCGGCGAGCAGCGACCAGTGCCCCTGGAGCAGGCGCTCCACGACGAACGGATTCCACACCGCGCCGACCACCGCGGGCAGGCGCAGCGCCGCCGCCGCGGGGCCGCCGGCCGCCGCGGCCGGCAGCGCGCGCCGCACGAGCGCGCCCGCCGCCACCGCGAGCCACACGCAGAACAGGGCGGTGAGCAGTCCCGTCAGCGGCCACACCGGCAGGCCCACGGCGCCCATCGCGCGGGACGCCCACGCCACCGCCACGTCCTGGGGCACGGCGCGGGCCGCCGACTCGCCCAGGCCCAGCGCCGCATCCGACAGTGGCGGGGCCGGCGTGGCCACCCAGTCGCGCAGCAGCGGGAACCCGGGCCGCGCGAGGCCGGCCAGCAGCGACGCCCCCACGACCGCACCGGCCGCAGCGTCCAGCAGCACCGCGCCGCCCACCGCGTAACGAGACTCGGCGGACGGGGGACGCATGCGCTCATTCCACCACGGCACCCCTACGATTACGGGTGTGGGAGATCAGAGCCGCCCGGCGGCGCGCGGGTCCGCCACCGGGCGCGTGATCTCCGGGGCCGGGGCGGTGACGCTCGGCTCGCTCCTGGCCAACATCGCCGCGTACCTGCTGCACCTGCCCGCCTCGCGGTGGCTCGGACCGGAGGGCTACGGCGCCTTCGCCGCGCTGCTCTCCGCGCAGCTGCTCGTGGCCGTGCCCTCGCTCGCGCTCCAGGCCGTGGTGGCCCGCGAACGCGTCCGCGGCGTGCCACTGCTCGCGCTGCGCGCCCTGGGCACCCGCGTCGCCGCGCTCGTCGCAGTGGTGGCCGCGCTCGCCGTGGCCCCGGTGTCCGCGCTGCTCGACACGCCCGTGGCCGCGACCGCGGCGGCGCTCGCCCCCGGCCCCGTCCTCTGCCTCCTCGCCACCGAGCAGGGCCTGCTCCAGGGCACCGAGCGGTTCCGGGCGCTCGCGGTGGTGCTCGCCGCGGCCGGGCTCGGGAAGGTGGTCCCGGCGGTCGCGGTCCTCGCCGCCGGGGGCGGGGTCGGGGCCGCGCTCGTCGCCGGCGCGGCCGGGGTGGCGCTCGCGTGGGTGTACGCCCGCGCGCTCACCGCCGGGTCGGGGGCCGGTCCGGGCGGCGGGGCCGGGGCCACGCCGGGAGCGGTCCGGCCGTCCTCGCCGGGCGTCGCGGCAGTGCTCGCCGCCGGGCAGGTCCAGCTCGCGATGATGGCGCTCACCTCGGTGGACCTCCTGCTCGCCCGCACACTGCTCGCGCCCGAGGACGCCGGCCGGTACGCGCTCGGCGCCGTGGCCGCCAAGGCCGCGTTCTGGCTGCCGCAGGCAGTGGGGACGGTCCTCTACCCGCGGATGGCCGACCCCGCCGGGCACCGCGGGGCGCTCCGCTCCGCAGTCGGCGTGCTGCTCGGGATCGGCGCGGTCGTGGTGACCGCCGCCGCCCTGGCCACGCCGCTGGTGCCGGCCGTCGTGGGCGAGGCCTACCGTCCCGTCGCCGGCCTGCTCTGGGGGTTCGCCGCGCTCGGCGTGACGCTCAGCGTGCTGCAGGCGCTGCTGCTGTCCACCATCGCCGCCGACCGGACCGCCGAGGCGGGGATCGCCTGGGCCGGGCTGCCGCTCGTCGCGCTGGCCGTGTGGGCGGCGCCCCGCGAGGTGACGGCCGTCCTCGGCGCCACCCTCGTCGTCGTCGCCCTCACCACCCTCATCGCCGGGCTCCGCGCCTTTCGCGCCCGCCGGCCCTGACGCCGGCGCCACCCACCCGGTGCCCGCACACGACCGCGCCCCCGGGGGACCCGCTCGTCTGCGGGTCCCCGGGGGCGCGGGTGCGGCGTGCGTGCGGCGCGGAGATCAGGCGCGGGCGGTGCGGCCACCTCGGCCGCCGCGCATCCCCAGAACCAGGCCGATCACCAGCGAGAGCACACCGAGCACGCCGAGCACGATCGGAACGATGCGGCCGAAGGTGTTGAGCGTGTCCTGCGTCTGCTGCGCGGCGGCGCCGGTGGCCTCGTGGGTCTCCTCGTTCCAGCCGGACTGGAAGCGGACGGCCGTGCGGGTCGGGTTGGCGATCTCCTCCTCGACCGCGGCCTTGTCGGCGAAGAACTCGTCCGCCTCCTCCTGGCTCGGGGCGAAGAACTGGAAGATGTCCTCCTTGCCGTCGATGATCTGGCCCGTCTCGGGGTTCACCCAGATCTGGCGCGTGTTGGTGTAGTAGCGGCGCATGTCGACGTCGCGCTCCGGGTCGCCCTCGAGGCCCCAGACGCCGGCCTTCTGGCCCTCGCGACGGTAGCTGGCGAGGATCGACTCGACGCGCTGGTCATAGCCGGTGGAGATCGACGAGAAGTGGTCACGGATCGAGGACCACATGTCGATCGGGCCGAGGTCCTGGCGGTACTCGTACGCCTTGATGCCCTTGATCTCCGTCTCGCCGACGAACGAGATCGGGTTGGTGGTGAAGGTGCTGGCGTCGAAGTAGTCGTAGTCCTTCTGCTCCGCGTCGAACGGGAACTTGTACTGCAGGCCCTCACGGACGAAGCCGGTCGGCGCGTCCGCCTCCGGGTCGCCGGTCGTGGTCATCTGCAGTGTGGAGGTGGGCTCGTCCACGGGCTCGGACGAGACGCGGTCCAGGGTGATGCGGTCGACGCTGGCGTTGATGAGGCCCTCGACGCCGTCCGAGCCGGCGATGTCCTCGCGCATGAGCGACTGGGCGGCCTGCAGGGTGATGACGTCGCCGTCCGACGGCTCGACGGCCTGCACGCGGCGCTGCGAGTACATCGGGATGCCGGCGTCGATAAAGCAGCTCACGGGGATCTCCGCGTCGGCGGCGCCACCCTCGGCGCCCTCGCCCTCCTCGCCCTCAGCGGCCTCGCCCTCAGCGCCCTCGCCCTCAGCGCCCTCGCCCTCCTCGCCGCCGGCGGGCCGGCACTCGGGCTTGTCCGCGTTCATGTCGGTCGGGGTGCCGGAGGCAAGGGCCCGACCGACGAGCACCGTGCCGTCGACGGTCTCGGTCACCGTGGTGGAGTTGATGTCCAGCGGGGTCTTCTTCTGGGAGGGGACCACAAAGAACACCAGGGCCAGGGCCAAGGTGATCAGGAAGGCACCGAGTCCGATGAGGATGATCGCCGGTAGCGACGTCTTCCTCCCCGTGGTGCTGCTCTGTCCTGCCATCGCCGCTTCCTCCTGGTCTCACCTTCTACCGATCCGTTCGCCCCGCCCGGGTCCGTTTCCCGGGTCGGTCGCCACACCGGACCGTGATCAGGAGAAGATTAACAGTGATGCACACCTCATCGGACATCACCGACGGACACGTCGGCACTCTGCCCTCCGCGCGCGGCTTCGTCCCCGCGCTCGAGGGCCTGCGTGCCGTGGCCGCCTACGGCGTGCTGACCACCCACGTCGCGTTCCAGACCGGATCCTCCACGGGATCGGCGATCCACCGGATCTGGGGCCGGATGGATCTCGCCGTCGCCGTGTTCTTCGCACTCTCCGGGTTCCTGTTGTGGCGTACCCACGCGCTGCACGCGCGGCGCGGCGCCCCGGGCACCGCCCGGGGCGCGCGCACCTACCTGCGCTCCCGGGTCGTCCGCATCATGCCCGCCTACCTCGCGCTGGTGGCGGCGGCGTTCCTGCTGCTGCCGCAGAACGCGCGCGCCGACGTGCAGGTGTGGCTGGCCAACCTCACCCTCACCCAGGTCTTCGTGCCCGACTCGTTGGTCGAGGGGCTCACGCACGCGTGGTCGCTGTCCGTGGAGATGGCCTTCTATCTGGTCCTGCCGCTGCTGTGGTGGGCGCTGGCCGGGCTGCGCGGCCCGCGGGCACGGTGGCGGATCCCGGCGATCGCGGCCGTCGGCGTGATGAGCCTGGGCTGGGCGTTGGTGCCGTGGCATGACCTCGGCCTGCCCGACGGGCTCAACGACCACATCCTCCCCCCGGCCTTCGCCTCGTGGTTCGCCGCGGGGATGATCCTCGCCGAGCTGGCCGCGGCGCCGCCCGGGCGCGTCGCCGCGCTGGCCCGGCACCGGCACGCGCGCTGGGGTTGGTGGGCCGCGGCGGCCGCGGCGTTCGGCGCCACCACAATGCCGCAGTGGTTCACCGAGGGGTTCGTCCACCCGTCCGGCCCGGAGTTCGCGGCCCGCACGGCCCTCGGCGCCGTGGTGGCGTTCTGCCTGCTGGCGCCGGTCGCGCTGGCGCCGCGGGGGCAGCGGTTCCGCATCCTGGGCTCGGCGCCGCTCGGCACGCTCGGCCGCTGGTCCTACGGGGTGTTCCTGTGGCACGTGCTCGTGCTGCACTTCGCGTTCCAGATCGCCTTTGTCCCCATGTTCTCCGGGCGGATGTTCACGATCTGGCTCGTCACCGTGGCCGTCTCGACCGTCGTGGCGGCGGTGAGCTACGCACTCGTCGAGGAGCCGTCGCGGCGAGCCTTCTCCCCCGGCGCCTCCG
This sequence comes from Dietzia sp. 179-F 9C3 NHS, assembly GCF_045369825.1. Classification (NCBI taxonomy): domain Bacteria; kingdom Bacillati; phylum Actinomycetota; class Actinomycetes; order Mycobacteriales; family Dietziaceae; genus Dietzia; species Dietzia sp. 179-F 9C3 NHS. The sequence goes on along the minus strand of NZ_JBIQES010000003.1, from coordinate 256,278 downwards.
GGTGGCGCCGCGGCGTACCGGCCGGCCAGCCCGCCGCCAGCCCCGCGCACACCAGCCCGGACACCGTCGCCACCTGAGTGGCCAGCTCGTCGCCGGCGTAGCCGAGCGGGTCCGGCCACGGCGCCCGGGCGAGCAGGGCCGCCCCCACGACGATCCCGGCGCCCGCGCCCGCCACGAGGAGTCGACGGGCCCGGCCGGCACCCCACCGGCGGCTCGCCGCCAACGCGAGGGCGAGCGACGCCACGGACAGCCCGAGCCCCGTCGGACCGGCCACCGCCACGGCCACCGCGGCCGTCGCCGCCGCCGCGACCGCACCGCGCGAGCGCCACGCCCGCGCCCGCGCGCCCGCCCGGTCCCGGCCCGGGAGGAGGAAGAGCAGCAGCACCACGAGCAGGGCGACCGGGCCGGTGAGCAGCGCGGCCCGGTAGGGGCGGTCGAGCGGGACGGTGAGCACGAGCGTCGTGGCCGCGTCGGACGCCGGCAGCACCCAGCCCTGCTTCCAGCCGTCCACCGTCACCGGCCGCGGCGCGGGCGCCTCCGTGCCGTCGTCGGCCACGAGCCGGGCCCGCCACGCGGGCGTGACGGACTCCGGGACCACGAGCACCCGCTCGCGCGGCGACGGCGGCACGCGCAGTTCCCGCCGCGACTGCTCCCACGTCACCGTCGCGACCCCGCGCGTGGGCTGGGAGGCACCGCCCAGGAGCGGCGTGGGGTCGCCGCTCCCGGCCCCCGGGTCGACGACGACGAGGCCCACCGTGTCCACCGAGAAGGCCGGTCCCGGGTCGACCGAGACCTCCACCTCCCCGGAGGGCATCGCGAGCGGCGCGTCGTCGCAGGGTCGGACCGGGATCGCGCGGTCCTCGAGCAGCTCCTGTCGAGTGGTGGTGAGGCTGGTGCGGACGGGCCGACCGTCGATCGTCACCACGGGGCCGTCGTCGCAGCCCACGCGCACGAGGGCGTCGTTGGCGGCGGGCAGCGCACCGATCCGGGCGCCCGCGGCGTCCTGCACCCACGCCTCGGCGAGGCCGGCGGGCACGGCCGAGCCGGAGGGGGTGCGCACGTCGGCGGTCGCGTCGAGGCGCACGCTCACCCGGTCGGTGTAGTCGGGCGGGAGGGGCACCACCACGGAGCCGTCCTCCTGCCGTTCGAGGGCGTCCAGGTCGACGCGCGTGCTCTGCAGCCCGGTGTCCACGGTCACCACCCGCGGGGCCGCCGGAGCCGTCGCCCGCGGCCACCACAGGCGTAGAGAACCGATGAGGTGGTGGCGGGGTAGCCGCAGGTCCAGGGTCGGTGACGGCACGTCGGGCGCGTACCAGCTCGTGGACCGGTCGCCGTCGACCGCCGCGGACGGCCCGCCCCGCGGGTCGTCCACGAGAGCGTCTCCCTCGGCGCGCACCTGGCGGGCGCGGGTGGCCTCGTCGCCGCGGAGGAGCTGCTCGAGCGCCGCCCCGGCCCGCGGCCGCACGAGCAGCTCGGGCGCCACCGCGGCGGGCTCGGGCACGTCGAGCTGGCGGGTGAACCGGCCGGGCTCCTCGGCCCCGATCTCCAGCTCGGGGGCGCAGCGGACGGCGCCTGTCTCCTCCCGGGCGCCGGCCAGGCCGTCGACCCAGCCGCTCCCGCCGACGCAGGCCGAGCGTCCGCCCAGCCCCTGGGTGAGGAGCCAGCCCGACGGCGCGGGGCCGCCCTCGGGCGCCGGCGGCAGCATGACGTCCTGCCGCAGTGGCACCTCCTCGCCGCCGGCCCGCAAGCCGATGTCGGACACCTCGAACACCGTGCCGCGGCCGCCGTCGGCGAACCCGGTGGCGGTGATCCGGACCGTGGAGGTGGGTCCGGGCGGCAGCGCCACGGTCAGCTCGTTGCCCGGCGACGGGTGGGCCGTGGTGGTGCCGGTGTCCGTCTGGATGCGCAGCGCGGTGAGCGCCGGCCCCGACGACGGCTCGGGCACGGTCAGGCGGAGCATCGCGCGGTCGGCCGGCTCGGGCAGCTCGATCTCCAGCCACTCCCCGAAGGCCGACCCGTACCCGCCCGAGCGCCACGCCGTGGCCGGGTCGCCGTCGATCGCGGCCGCGGTGGACCGGCCCGGCAGGACGGGGCCGGTCTGGCTGGAGTCCGACGCCGACGACGAGGCCCGCAGCTGCGCCCCCCACCAGCGGACCCGGGCACGGTCCACGTCGGCGGTGTCCGGGTCGGCCACGTCGCCCACGGTGGCCGCGTAGTCGGGCACCGTCCCGCGGCTGCGGCGCGGGTCGTCGGGAGCGCGCAGGGCCGAGGAGTTGTGGTCGACGCGGCCGAAGTCGGTCTCCCGGTCGCCCGGGGTGTCGGTGAGCACCGGCCCGGTCGGCGCGACCGGTCGGGGCCGCGGGAACGGGTCGTCGGCCGGGCTCACGTCGGCCGCCGCGGCGTCGGCGGCGAGTAGGCGGGTCACCCGTGAGGACGAGCCCACCGTGTCGTGGACGGCCAGCAGGTCGTCGAGCCGGGAGAGCGCCTCCGGGCCCCCGGCCACCACGGGCATGTCCCGCAACTCCACCGTGTACGGGGCGGTCGCCGACACCGGCGGGCCCGTCTCGCCCACGTCGGCGCCGAGGCGCGAGTCCACCCGGTAGATCTCGACCGCCGGGTAGTCGGGGCGCAGGCCCCCGTCCTCCACCACGACGGCCTCGCCGTCGGTCGCCCCCACGCCGGCCTCGTCGGCTCCCTCGTCCAGGCCGCTCGGCTCGCCGAAGGTCGCCACCCGCACGAGCCCGGGCGAGGAGTCGAGCGTCTGGTGCACGAGCACCGGCCGCGGTGCCCCGGAGTCCGGGGCGAGGTCGTTGCGGACCACGAGGTAGCCCACGCCGAGCGAGGCGAGGGTGGCCGCGAGCCCGGGCGCCGGCCGGCCGTCGGCCAGGCGCCGCTGTACCGCGTCGAGCGCCCGGATGGCCGGGGCGGGCTGGAGCGGCACCGAGTCCCGGACCGCCCACGGCGTCGTGGCCAGGGGCTGCAGCGGCTCGTCCCGCGTCACCCCCCAGAGTTGGCGGCCGAAGGACGATCCGGGGACGACGAGGGCGCGCGTCGTGGCGGCGGGATCGTGGTCGTCGGCGTCGGGGTCGGGGGCGGCGACGGATATCGGGGCATTCTCCGAGAGCCAGTCGGCCGCCTCGTGCCAGTGGTCGGGCATCGCCTCGTGCCCGCCCACTGGTGCCAGGCGGCCCTGCCACGCCGGTGCCACCGCGACGGCGCCGGCCAGCACCACGACCATCGCCACCGCCACCGACCGGTCGCGCTCGGGGTGGGCGAGTGCCGCGAGTCCGCGCGCGCCGGCACCGGGCGCGCCGCCGGCCCGGCCCACCGTCGGGGCGCCGCCGGTCCGGGTGCCGTTCCGGCACACAACGGCGAGCAGGTGCGCCAGCCCCAGCACGAGCGGCAGGCGCAGCAGCGGCTCGAACTTGTGGACGTTGCGCAGGGCCGCCGCCGGGCCGTCGAGCAGGGCGCGTAGCCCCTCCGCCCAGCTGCCGCCGGCCGGCCCGACCCACGGCGCCGCCATGGCGACCAGGCCCACGGCGGCGATCACGAGCAGCCTGCCCCGCGCGGGCATCCCCGCCCGCAGCAGGCCCACCACCCCGGCCGCGGCGAGGACACCGGTCGCCAGCACGAACGCCGGCTCGCTGGACAGGGCCGCGCCGGCGACCCGGTCCACCGAGACGAACGGCACCCACGTGGCGGCGCCGCGCAGCACCTCCGTGACCGAGGACCACCGGGTGGTGACCGACGCCGACTCGATGTGGTCGAGGAACGGGGGCGACACCCGACCGAGCAGGACCAGCGGCACCGCCCACCACGCGCACACCGCCAGCGAGAGCGGCACCCACCAGGCGGCCAGCCGCGCCCAGGTGCGGCTCGGCCGGTGCATCGCCCACCACAGGATCGCGGGCAGACACGCCGCGGCCGTGGCCACCGCGTTGACCGCCCCCATGAGCGCCAGGGCGAGCGCCGCCCCCGCACCGCCGCGGCGCGGCGACATCCGGCCCTGCAGGACACGGACCACCGGGAGCAACACCCACGGAGCCAGCGCGACCGGCCAGATCTCCGACGAGATCGAGCCCAGGTCGCCGAGCATGCGGGGCGCGAGCGCGTACGCGACGCCCGCCACCGCACGGGTGCCGCGCGTGCCGATCCGCAGAGCCGCCGCGACGCGGACCGTGCCCACGTAGGCCACGGTGAGCAGCACGGCCCACCACAGGCGCTGGGTCAGCCAGTCGGGCAGGCCGGCGAGGTCGAAGAGCGCGAAGAAGGGCCCCTGCGGGAAGAGGTATCCGTAGGCCTGGTTCTGGACCTGGCCGGAGAACGACAGGCCCGTCCACAGGTGGGTGGCCTGCGCGAGGAACCGCAGCGGGTCGGCGACGAGGTCGTACTTGGTGTCCGGGACGACCAGGCCCGGCGCCTGCAGGCAGGAGAGCAGGAAAAAGGCGAGAAACGCGACGACCGCGTCGCGTGCACCACCGCCACGACCGATCCCGCGGACCACCTCGGGCGGAAAGGGGGGAGAGTTAGCGGGCGCCGTACTCGACCTGACCCAGGAGGGCCTGGTCGGCGGGCGGCTGCTCCACCTCGGGGATGGAGTTCTCGGCCATCGCGGTGTTCGCACCAAAGGCGACGATGCCGCCGAGGACGATGCCGCCGACCGCGCTGGCGAGGGCTCCGGTACCGAAGGCCATCGGGTTCTCCCTGCAGTTCAGGAACATGGACTGGGTGGACGTGCCGCCGGGCACGCCGTCTGGAGCAGACTACCACCCCTGATTCGCCGTCAGCTTGACGGCGACGTCGCAATCTCGATGTCGGAGACCAGCACCCCCACGATTGCCAACCCGGCAACGAGCACGGTGGATGCGGTCGCTAGGAGAAACGGTCGCGGCCCCACCTGTTGAAGTGTTGCGACCCGCACACCCGTCCCGAGGGCGAACATAGCCGCCGTGAGTAGGGAAACCTGGATCTGCGCGCCGACAGCGATCGCCGTGTCCGGAACCATCCCGGTCGACCGGAGCGTGACGCACGCGAGGAACGCCAGTACGAAGAACGGCACCAGGGGCGGGCGGGACCGATTACGGCCGCCGCCCCCTTGACGCCGGAGATATAGCCCGATGCCAATGATCAGCGGGGCGAGCATGAGCACACGGGCAAGCTTCACCATGACCGCGATACCGAGCGCGGTTTCACCGAGCGCGCCTCCGGCCGCGACTACCTGGGCAACTTCGTGAATTGCACCTCCGGCCCAGACCCCCGCGTCGGCCTCGGACAGGCCGAAGGCGGCGGACAACGCGGGGACCAGGGGGATCATGAGGGTTCCGAAAATCACGACGAGGGCCACTGCGGTGAACACTTCCTCCTCGTCAGCGTCGGTGACACCGTCCACGGCCGCCACCGCCGCCGCTCCACATATCGAAAAGCCACAGGCAATCAGCAGGCGCTGAGTCCAGCCAAGCCCCAGCATTGCCCCGATCGCCATAGTTCCGGCGACACCGCCGGCGACGATCAGGACAACGGCGGCCAAAATCTGCCAGCCGAGTCCGAGAATGTCGCCAAGCAGGAGTTGAAGTCCGAGCATTGCGATGCCGACGCGCAGAAGCTTCGTGGCAGAAAAGGCGATCCCCGGGCTCAGACTGTCCGGCAATCGCACCAGATTGGTGAGGATCGCACCTGTGATGATCGCCAGCATGAGTGGGCTCAGCGAACCAAACGGGGCCGCCGCAACCATCGCCGCAATGGTGACGACGAGAACGACCCCGAGGCCCGGAACCAACTCGCGAGCGGCCCGGAACCACCCGCGCGCCGCGGAGGACTTCCCGGTCGTGACGGGCGCTGTGTTCTGTGGCATACCCCGAGCCTCGCCGATCCGTTCACCCCCGGCTAGGGCCGGTTTAGACACCCCTACATATCTCATTGATATGCCTCTGCGCCAGCACCTACCATCAGGGCATGCCAGGGGAGTGGCCAGATCTCGGAGCTCTAGAACTCCTCGTCGGGGTGGACGACCTGGGCAGTCTCGGGTTGGCGAGTCGACGAGCGGGCATCGCGCAACCCAACGCGAGCAGGGCGATACGGAACCTCGAGAAGCACTTCGGCTTTTCTCTGCTCGTCCGCCGGCCGACGGGGTCGACTCTGACTCCCGAGGGCACGGTCGTCGTCCACTGGGCCCGCACTGTCCTGGAAAACTCGTTGCAACTCACCCGCGCCGTCAACGGTCTGCGAGCTGAGTCGGCCACCCGATTGTCGGTGTCGGCCAGCATGACGGTGGCGGAACACCTCTTACCAGCATGGCTCGGGGAACTCCGATGCGAGCGGACTGAGACTGGCGTCCACCTGGACGTCCAGAACTCCGCCAAGGTGGCCGAGAAGGTCCTAGGCGGCGAGTGCGACATAGGCTTCGTCGAATCTCCGACGATCCCGCGAAAACTCCGGGAGGCCGTCGTGGCCTCGGACCGCCTGGTCGTCGTGGTGGCGCCCGGCCACACGTGGACGCGCCGGCGGACTCCGATCACGGCCGACGAGTTGGCGGCGACACCACTCTTGGTACGGGAGCCCGGTTCGGGGACCCGGACAACCCTGGAGACCGCACTGAGCGGCATCGGTACCGTCCACCCGCTTCTCGAATTAGGAAGTTCTGCAGCCGTACGGACGAGCGCTCTCGAAGGTGTTGGGCCCGCGGTGCTGAGCACACTCGCGGTCTCAGATCAGCTCCGATCGGGCGACCTGCGGGAGGTCGCGGTCGAGAACCTGGACCTGCGGCGCCTACTGCGCGCTGTCTGGACCGGGCCAAGGCGTCCCCCAGGACCGGCGGGCGAACTACTCAAGATCGCCGTCGAGAGGACTCCTCAACCGGATCAGGCGCTGTGACCTCCGCTGTGTCGCCCTCAATACCACATGTCGAGTTTGACGCCAGTACGAACCTCAGCCACCACCGGCTGAGAGGGGTTCCCAATGCTATGTAGTTGCTGGCACCGATCCCTGCTGTGTGAGGGCATCTCATTCCTAGGATAGACATATCGGTAATTGCCTATCTATGATGGGAGTATGACTAGGCCCCCCGCAGTTCTCGATGTGTTCAGTGCGATCGGACATCCTCGACGTCGAGCGATCATGAACGCACTCGCCGGAGAGGGCAGGGTGGTGTCCGAACTGGTCGATGCGGTCGGGGTCTCGCAGCCCACAGTCTCCCAACACCTGGCGCAGTTGCGCTCGGTGGGGTTGGTCACCTGCACCAAACGCGGGAAAAAGCGCCTGTATCGCCTCGACACCGCCCCCTTGCAGGACATCACGGAGTGGATCGCCGCTCTCGAGGTGTTCTGGGACGGGCGGTTCGAGCGACTCGGCCGAACACTTGAGGCGATGGACAAGGAGAAAGACCTGTGAGCAGCATCTACCGAACCGCCGACTTCGACGTTCCCGCGACCACGCTGTGGCGCGCGCTCACCGAGAGAGAACTGCTATCCACCTGGTTGATGCCGAACGACTTCCGAGCTGAAGTCGGGCATCGATTCACAATGACGACCGATCCGGCACCGATGTTCGACGGCACAGTACATCTAGAAGTACTGGCAATCGACCCACCACACAGGATGGTCTGGTCGTGGCGGGGCGGCCCCATCGACACGACCGTGACCTTCACGGTCACCGAGCTTGGCCCGAACTCGTGTCGCTTCGAGTTCCTCCAGGACGGGTTCCAGGGCCCGCGTGCAGAGTTCGCGCGATTCTTCCTGCGGGGAGGCTGGCGCAAACTTGCGCCGCTCCTTGGCGCTGTCGTGAGAACACTCGAACACGTAGGGAGAGAACAGTGAACGACCTGTCACCGCTAGCTCGGAAATTGCAGCTCAAAACCAGTAGTCATCTCTGGGTTTGGCCGGATGACGCAGCCGCAGCAGAGATGCTTCACGGTGAGGCCGGTGTCGAGCGTTCGGGTATCGATGATGCTGACGTCGCGGTGATCTTCGCAGCCGATAGGCAGGAAGTCGATACCGTGCTGGCAGAGCACGTAAGTGCCCTCGCTACGACTCGCGCCGTATGGATCGTCTACGCGAAAGGCAACCAGACCGATATGAACCGCGACACACTGTGGATACAACTCGCAGAATACGGGTGGAAAGCGGTCTCCCAGGTTGCCTACAGTGAAACCCTGTCAGCACTTCGTGTCCGGCCCTTAAAGGACGGAGAAGCTGCCCCCATCTGAATTTGCACAGGCGACATGCAGCTGATAATGCTCCGTTCGGAAGCAGCAGCCGCGGATACCGGGGTGCCCGAGCGTCAGCAAGTCGTATCTTTGGCGCGTTAGGCTCAGAACCGCTGAAAACCGCAGATCAGAGTTACAGCTACTTTCACGACCGCACGGGGTGCCTTTTGCGATCTAGAGGCGTCGTGTCGTCCCCTCGCGACTCGGGTCTCTGCGGTGGGGGTCATGCTCGAACGGGTCATGGAGTTGCCGCGCTCGTTCTGCTGTCCGCCGGTTCTGGTTCTCCCGCTCGGCCTGTTTCGCTTCGATCAGATGGGCGGCGTCGTTGACGGGGAGGGCGCGGAGTTCTTCGGCCTCTGACCGTAGGAGCGCGGCCCGGTTCTTGGCGTCGTGCGCTTGACGGCGGGGGTTGGTGGTGCGGCGCATCCCGTATCGGGCGGCCTGGGCGTGCTCGGTCCCGTACTCGTTGACGAGCAACGCTGTGCGCTCTTGCTGGTGTCGCTTCCGCATCGTGTCGCGGTCGGCGGTGGCGGCTTCGAGGGTCTGGGCGGCCTCGGTCACGCGGGGGTCACTCTCGGCGCGGTTCGCGGCGACTCTGCCCGCCCAGTCGGGGAGACGATCAGGGTTTGCCGGTGTGGTGCCCCACTCCTGGCTGACCTGCCCGCGCAACGTCTGGGTGCGTTCGGTCGCGGCCTGCTGCTCGGTACGGGCCTTGCGTCTGCCGAACCTGCCTACGGTGGCGAGGCGACCGCTGGCGGCGGCCTCGTTTGCGACGGCATCGAGGTAGGCGGCACCATCAGTCTCGGCCTGCACCGTCAGCGGCCCGGCGACCTCGGCACGGACCTGCTCGGCGGCGTCCTCGGCTCGTCGGAGCACAGCGGCGCTGTCCTCGTCCTCAGCCTGGTGGGTGGCGCGTTGGGCGTCGAACCTCGCGGCGGTCTGCTCCCACCGCTCCGCCGCCCGTTCTGCACGCTCGGTCTCGTGGTCGAGGCGGGCGAGTTCTTCGGTGACCAGTCGTACCGGGCCGTCTGCGACGAATCCGCGCACCGCTTCGGCGGCGTGCCGAGTGGCGTGGTCGAGGCCACGGTCTGCCGGGTCTCGCTTCATCGCCTCGATGAATTGCGCCCGCGCATCCGCCATGTCCTCGGCGACGACGTGCAGCCGGTTGGTCCCGCGGCCTCGGGTCATGCCGACGTAGACGCCTGCCGCGCTCGTTGCTTCGCTGAGCGTGGTGTGCGAGCCGTCCACGGTTGCGCCTTGGACGCCGTAGGCGGTCGCGGCGTAGGACAGGTGCGCGTGCTCACCCACATACTCAGCAGGCAAGGCGACGGTGCGGGGGTTCTTGCGCCCGCTGCCGATCTCGCGTGCATAGACACTGCTGTCCTCGGCGTTGACGTGCTGGACGAGCCATTGCTGTCGGTTGGCGACTCCGAGATCGTTGTCGTTGCGGCGGGTTTGGATGAGGTCACCGGCTCCGATGCTCAGCCCGTCGCTGCCGGTCGCCGTGATCGCGTCGTTGACCTCGCCCGCCTCGACTCTCCCGGCGCGGATGCGCTCATTCAGGGCGGTGGCCTCGTCGTTGGTCGCCACCGTGATCGCCTCGCCATCGCGGGCGCTCTCAGTGATGTGCTCACGGGCCTGCTCATCATCAGCGTGCAGGGTGACGAGGTGCATGGCGGCGAGCCGGTCGAACACCGCGCCGGGGTTCTCACGGTCACGCATCACCAACGTGAGGGCTGCGAACTCGGGATCGGTGAAGCGGTGCAGTTCGCTCATGTCGTAGGTGCGGCCTCTGATCTGGGCGGCCATATCGAGCACCCCGCCCCTGCCCACGGCCGGGAGTTGGGCGCGGTCACCGACGAGCGCGACCGTCGCACCAGCCTCAGCGGTCACGGTCAGCAGCGCGTGGGCGGTGTCTTGGTCGAGCATCCCGGCCTCATCCACGATCACCCGCTCACCCCGCTGCAACACGGTTTCTCGCGGCGGGCCTGTGAACGTGTGCCCGGTCTCGGGGTCGGAGTCGCCGGGGTTCAGGCGAGTCCATACGCCATCGTCGTTCCACCGCCACCCGTGCGCGTACACCAGTGCCGCAACCGAGGTGGCGGGTACGCCGAGTTCGTCGTGCGCGACCTGCGCCGCCCGCTTCGTCGGCGCGACCACCCGCGTACTTCTGCCGTGCTCGGCGGCGACCTCGATAGCGGTGCGGAGCATGGTGGTCTTCCCGCTACCTGCTGCTCCCTCGACGATCACGAGCGGATCGGTCGAGGCGACTGCTGCCGCCGCTGTCGTCTGCCCGGCGTCGAGTCCGGCGGCTTGTGCCGCCTCGGTGACCTCGGGGTGCTGCGGCTCCTGCTCGGGGGTGCTGGCAGTGAGTTGGTCGCGTAGCGCGGTCTCGGCGGCGACCACGCCGAGTCTGGTCAGGTGCGCGACATGCTCGGGCGTCGCCGAGCCTGGGGGCAGGATCGAGAAGCAATCCGAGACCGCAACCTCGGACGCCGTGTTGATGAACTCCCGCAACTCGTCCGGTGTCGCCTGCACGCCCGCCTCGGTGACGATCCTCGTCACCTGCTCCTGCACGGTGTGCGGTGTCCACGCTGAGGATGCGGCGGTGCAACGATCCAGCGCACGAGAGGCGACCTCCTGCACCGGCAACTCATCGAGTGCAATCAGTGGTTGCGCGGCGCGACGGCCAAGGTTCTCGGGGTCGTATCCGGCGTCTGCGAGTTCTTGCTGCCACCACTGCTCGTTCTTGAGATCGGCAGGCTTCTTGCCGGGCCGCTGGTGCGCCCACGCGATGCCCTGCATCCGCGCGGTTATCACCGGGCCGGGCTCCTCGCCGGGATGCGTGGCCTCCCATTCGGCTTCGAGCCGGTCAAGGTTCCGATTGATCTGCGCTGAGCGCTTCGACATCACCGCATTGAACGGCTCCAACTCCGCGACCTCGCCTGATACAGGGTCGAGAGTCAAGCCGTGCTCCGCGAGCGTGGCCGCGAGCTGCGGGTGTGCGGCGATCACCGCCGCGCCCATCGCCCGGATCGCGCCCTGCTGCTTGAACAACGCGGCAGTATCGAGTGCCCGCCACTTCCCGGCGGCAAAGATGCGGGTGCCAATCTGCATGTGGATATGCCGGTGCGGATCACCAGCACGCGAAGTCTTATGGCCGATGCCGACCACCTGCATCTGCTCGATAGGCACGACCTCTCGTGCATCCCTCGGGCCGACCCTTGTCACGGAGTGCTGACCCAGCCACCGGCGAATCTCGCCCAGCGCATCCTGCTGCGCGTGGTCGAGGGCGTCGGAGACTTCGGGGTGGAGGGCGGCGGCGACCGACAGGCTCTTGGGGCTGTTGATCGTCATCTCACAGAACAACGGCGACCCCTTAGTGCCCTCAGCGGGCTTGCGCGGGGTACCCATCGACTCGCCCGTGACGGGGTCTGTCCAGTCCACCCAGCCCTCGTACTCATCCGGTGACAGCGACCGGACGGCGGTGACCTCGCCCTTGCCGTCGAGCGCGACGTACTCGGCGATGGCGTTGTCTGCGCCGAGGTAGTACTCATCCGTGCCGGATCGGTCGGCCTCGACGTACCGGCGAGCGGCAGCACCGTTGCCGTGGAACGGGATCACACCGCCTTTCACGCCTGCCACCACCTCTCTCATGCGTCGTCTCATGAGAGAGGTGCGCACCACGGCCCCGCCGTGGCATCCGTGCATCAAGTTTGAGCGGGTCAGGTGATGACTGCGCGGTGTCAGGAGGTCAGGGCTTCAGCGGCAATGACCGCCGTCTCACTCAACATCTCCGGCCTCTACCTCGGCACCGCCGTCGCCGGAGCCATCGGCGGACTCACCCTCGACCACCTCGGAGCATCAGCGATCCCCATTGTTGGTGCTATCGCTCTCGTGGCGGCATGGCTGGTCGCGGCCCCCGCGATCCCGACTCGCACAGAGCCTCAGCGCGAGGGCGCACCACAGCCGTGAGTGACGATCCGCCGCGTCGTGGTCGCCAGGCGTGATCCGAGCGCGGGATAGGCGGAGCACCTGCCAATAGGCGGCGGATGTAGGGGCGTTCTGGTGCGCGTCTTGGTGTGGGTGCTGGTGGCGCACCTCCTTCACGGGAGGTGCCACCGTGACCGAACACACTCCACCCACAGCAGGCGACGATGCCGCAGCCCCGGATGGCTCGCCGCGCCACGGGTTCGAGACGCCGGAGGGCTTGCGTGCCCTGCTGATCCGCTTGCACGAGGCCGGGCCTGGGGCCTGGCGCAGTGACCGCGAAGCAGCGGAACTCATGCGATACACCGCGGAGAGGTATCGACGCCTGGCCCGGAAGTACGGGCTGGATGAGTGGGAGATCGCCTCGGCAGCGTTCGAGGTCATGCTCGCCCCCTCGACCAGGAACGCCGATAACCCGTGGGCGGTGGTCACTCGCGCTATGAAGATCACTTGTGGCGTCGAGGTGCGGGCGGCAGGGATGCTGGTCTCGCCGGGCCAGGTGCGCCACACGGCTAGGATCGTCGGGTTCCACGACGCCATCCGGTTCGCTGACCGAGAGAACCTGGCTGACTATGATCCCGCGTTCGCCGTGAACTCCGCGACCGACGATGAGGAAGACTCCGGCGGCCGTGCTCGGGTCGCTGCCGTCTCGTCGGAGATCGTCGGGCTGTTTGCTTCGGCGGGCTGGGATGCCATGCTCGTGACCGACTGCATCGAGCATGTCGTTTACCGGGCCGGTGATCTGACTTCCCGGCCGAACGCGGTGGAGGTGCTACGCCGCGACCGCGCTATCTCGGCACTGCTGGGGATACCGCCGAGGTCATGGGCGGCGCTGCTGCGAATCGTCCTGGGTCATCCTGACCGCAAGCACGCGGGCACCCCGACCGGCGACGGGGTTCTCCTGCGCCTCCTCGACGGGGAACCTCTCGATTCGCTGCGGTGCGACAGTGGCCTGTTGGCTGCGATCTGGGCCGCCAAGCCCCGAACCGACACCTGAACGGTGAACCCAAAAGAGAAACTACATGTAGTGCCACTTGGTGGATGCGGCTACTACATGTTGTGGTATCGGGTGCGTACCTGTCGGGTATGAAGGCGAACACAGCAGCACCCAGCGCACCCAGAACGTCGGTAACCCCAGCGGCTCGTGAGCGGCGGGGCCAGGCACGCAGTGGTCTGCCGCCGGGCTTCGACGTGGGCGCATGGACGAGGGAGGCGTGCGAGCATTCCGGGGTGCCGGTCGGGGTGAGCGACCCGGTGGTGCTGGCCAAGCTCCGCGTCCTGACCCGCCCTGAGAACTGACCCGAGCACACGAGCGCCGCCGTCATTCTTTGGGACAGCGACGCTCGTGCGTCGGTGGCGCGTCAGGCTTTGAAAGTGAGGTCCACGCGCTCGGGCCGGAACCTCGCCCCGGTCTTGCCGGGTTCTGCGGGCTTGACTACGAGGGTGTCGACCAGGGCAGCGATGATCGCTCGCTTCTGCGGGATCGACCACTCGGTCTCCCATGCCGCTCGTAGTGCTTGCTCGTTACCGATCGGGATGCCTTTCAACGCGGACGACTTCGCGTTACGCCCCAGGACGAGTTCGGCGTTGCTGATCGTCGCGGCGGCAGCGGTCTTCGCGGCGTGGAGCTCGGTGCGGGAGAGCAGCCCTGCGCCGTAGTCGCGGGCCATGTCCTCCATACGCTGTCGTGCGGCGGTGATCTGCTCCATCGCCGCCGACACTCCCGCATCTTCACCCGGCGCGGCGGTCGGCAGAGTGGTCGCGGCTAGGCGGGTGATCATCGCCTCGCCCACGAGGGTTTCGATGCCGTGGGCGGACACGGCGAGCCCGCCACGCTCCGGGCGACCGGGGAGCGGGAGGCAGCGGTAGAAGCGTCGTTTCCCGATCGAGGTCTCGCCTCGGTGCAGCCCCGAGGAGACGAGGGTGTCGCCGCACTTGGCGCAGGTGATCAGCCCGGCCAGCAGGCTCTTGGAGGATCGGCCCACCCGCCGGTCGGGATGGTTGAACACCGCCCGGATACGCATCGTCTCCTCGGGGGTGATGATCGCTTCCCAGTTCCCCGGCCCGAGGATCGCCCGGTCGCGGCGTTCCCACGTCGCTGTCGTCTTCGATGCGGGCTCGTAGGCGCGTTGCCCGGAAATCCTGGCTGAGCAGAGGATCGAGCCAACGGTGCTCTCGTGCCACACGTTCAACCGGCTCTTGCCCTTGCTGGGTGGTTCGGGGCCGTCGTCGCGGTTGAGCCACCTCGTGATCTGCCGCACCGACTGCCCGGCGAGGAACCGGTCGGCCATCTCCCGGATCACGGCCGCTTCTTCGGGGATTAGGACGCCGCCGATGCCGTACCCGTACTTCGCGCTGCCGTGCCAGTCGCCGCGCTCGGCTTTCTGCTGGTTCGCCCGTCTGATGCGGTCGGCCTTGTGCCCGGACTCGTAGGAGGCGATCGCGACGAGCTGACGCGCCATCAGCCTGCCCTCGTGGGTGTTCAGATCAAACGCGCCGCCCTTGACCGTCTCAATACGAATCGGGTGTGTCTCCACGAGGTCGATGAGGTCTTCCAGTTCGCGGGGGCGGCGGTAGAGGCGATCCACATGCCACGCCACGATCCTTGACGGCCCGAGCTTCACCCGCTCCAGCAGGTCGAGGTAGCCGGGGCGCTTCTTGCCCGAGTAGGCGGAGATGTCGTTGTCCATGAAGATCGCCGGATCGGTGATCCCCAGGCGGGCACACATCTCTAGGCAGTCCTGGCGCTGCCGCTCGACCCCGGCCTCCGCGCCGGTACGATCTTCAGAGATACGCAGGTACACCAGCACCTGCTCCGTGCTGTTGTTGTCTTCCGTGCTGTCCATGACGACCTCCCTCGTTGCCTGGTAGGTACGCCGGTCAAACCCGACACGTCGACAAGACGAGGCCCCGCCCGACCTGCAGCGCGGCCCAGCAGCATCCAGAGGACTTCAATCAAGGGAGCCGAACTCTTCCCGCCCTTCCTTACCGGCCGGTAAGTTAGTGTGGCACATCACCGCCACCCACACCCGCCGGAGGGAGGACCGTGGCCACCGGCACCAAGCGCATCCCCCGCGCGATCCGCGAGCAACAGATGCTCGACTCGGCGATCCGCGTGTTCGCCGACCTCGGCTACCACTCGGCCTCGATGGACGCCATCGCGCGGGACGCGGCGATCTCCAAGCCGATGCTCTACCTCTACTACGGCTCCAAGGAAGAGCTGTTCGCCGCGTGCGTCACCCGCGAGTCCGGCAGGCTCATCGACCACCTCACCTCGGTCGCCACCGGCGGCGAGGGCGCGCGCCGCAGCCTCGAGGGGTTGGTCGAGGCGTTCCTCGAGTACGTGGACGAGCACACCGACTCGTGGAACGTCGTGTACCGCCAGGCCGCCGCCGAGCCCCGCTTCCGCGCCGAGGTCGACAAGACCCGGTCGGTGCTCGTCGACCTCACCACCGACCTGCTCGAACAGAACTCGCGGGAGCGGCGCGACCGCGGCCTGCTCGAAGTGGTGGCCACCGCGCTCGTCGGGGCCGGCGAGGCCGTGGCCGACCGGGTGGCACTCCGGTCGACGCCCCGGCCCGAGGCCGCCGCCGTCGTCGTCGACCTCGCCTGGCGGGGCCTCTCCGGGCACCGCGCCACGACTCCCACCCACCCGTCCGCCACCCCTCCGGAGGAGTAACCGTGACCGAGAATTCCGCAGCCACCGCCGGGCACCAGGCACACGGTGGCGCCCGGACCGTCACCCCGCTCGACCTCGCCAAGGGGCTGCCGGCGCTCGTCGCCGACCTGCCCCAGGTCCTCCGGGGCCTGCGGATCGTCCGGTTCTCCAAGAGCTCCCACCACAACTCGATCGGCCGGACCTTCCAGGAGTGGGCCGTAAAGCAGCCGGACGCACCGTTTTTGCGCTTCCTCGGCACCGAGCTCAGCTACGGTGAGGCCAACCGGCGGGCCAACCGGATCGCCGAGGTGCTCCGCGCCCGCGGCGTCACCCGCGGCGACACGGTGGGGATCTGCATGGTCAACCGGACCGAGGTGATGCTGTGCATCCTCGGCGCCACCAAGCTCGGCGCCACGGTGGGGCTGCTCAACCACCACCAGCGCGGCGAGGTCCTGGACCACTCGCAGAAGATCATCGAGTCGCGGGTCGTGCTCCTGGGCGCCGAGTGCGCCGAGGCGTACACCTCGATCCCGCGCGAGGACTGGGGAGGCGAGATCCTCGCCGTCGACGCCCCGCAGGACCTGCCGTACCGCGACTTCGCCGCCGGCACCCGGCCCGACGCGCTCGCCGACCTGCCGTGGCTGGACGACGAGTTGGCGGCCCTCGGCGAGGACGTCGGCCGGGAGAACCCGCCGGAGGCCGCCGAGACGGTCGGCAGGGAGAAGGCCTACTACGTCTTCACCTCCGGCACCACGGGCCTGCCCAAGGCCTCGACCATGACCCACCACCGCTGGTACCGGGCCCTCGCCGGGTTCGGACTCTCGGGGGTCCGGCTCAAGAAGGACGATGTCCTGCTCTGCCCGCTGCCGATGTACCACAACAACGCGCTCACGGTGGGGCTCGGCTGCGTGCTCGCGTCCGGGGCGTGCCTGGCGATCGAGGAACACTTCTCGGCGTCGAAATTCTGGGACCAGGCCCGCGCCGCCGGAGCCACCGCCGCCATCTACATCGGCGAGATCTGCCGCTACCTGCTCAACCAGGACCCCGGGCCCGGCGACCGCGACCACGCGGTCCGCATCGTGGTGGGCAACGGCCTGCGCCCGGAGATCTGGGAGGCGTTCCGCGAGCGCTTCGGAATCGAGCGGATCTGCGAGTTCTACGCGGCCAGCGAGTGCAACATCGCCTTTGTCAACGCCTTCGACGTGGACAAGACCACCGGCTACTGCCCGATGAACTACGCGCTCGTGGAGTACGACGACGACACGGGCGAGCCGAAGCGCGGCCCCGACGGCAAGCTCCGCAGGGTCGGCAAGGGCAGCGTGGGCCTGCTGCTGTCCGGGATCTCCGACTCGCAGCCCTTCGACGGCTACACCGACGCCGAGGCCACCGAGAAGAAGATCATCCGCGACGCGTTCTCCGACGGCGACGCGTGGTTCATCTCCGGCGACCTCATGCTGGACCAGGGCCTGAGCCACGCCTCCTTTGTGGACCGCCTCGGCGACACCTTCCGCTGGAAGGGCGAGAACGTGGCCACCACCCAGGTCGAGGGCGCGATCAGCGCCCGCGACGAGGTGGACCAGGCCGTGGTGTACGGCGTCGCCATGCCGGGGGCCGACGGCAAGGCGGGCATGGCCGCGGTGCGCCTGCACCACAAGGGTGACTTCGACGGCGCCGCCCTCGCCGAGCACCTGCGCGAGGCCCTGCCGTCGTACGCGGTGCCGCTGTTCATCCGCCTGTCCCAGGAGCTCGAGCAGACGTCCACGTACAAGAGCCGCAAGACCGAGCTGCGCGACCAGGCGTACAACACGGAGAAGTTCGACGACCCGCTGTACGTGCTGACCTCCGACAAGGGCTACGTCGAGTACTACGAGGGTGCGGAGAACGACGTCGTCTCCGGCTCGGCCTGAGCCCACCCGGGCAGGCCGCCCCCTCATCGCACGACCCTCCCCGAAAGGTCCGGCTGCCGCATGCCCCGCCGCTCGTCCGCGGACATCACGCGCCGTGCGCTGCTCATCGGCCTCTCGGCCGGCGGTGGCGCCGCTGCGGGCTGGGTGTTGACAGAACGGCTGGGCTCGGGCCCCGAGCGCCCACGGCGCGGCCAGTCCGCGGAGTCGATCGCCGAGCGCCCGTACACGCCCCCCGAAGGCACGGTCCGGGTTCTCGAGCCCCGCCGCCACTTCTACGACGAGCCGGGCGACACGGACGGCCAGACGTTCGGCGACTTGTACCTGCCGGACTCTGCGAACCCGGCCCTGCCGGTGGTGGTGCTCATCCACGGTGGCGGATGGAAGGACGCGCTGGGGCTGACCTACCTCGAGAACCACGCCCGCGACCTGGCCTCGTTCGACGTGGCGGTGTGGAACATCGAGTACCGGCGGGTGGACTCGGGCGGCGGCTGGCCCACCACCGTCGCGGACGTCTGCCGGGCGGTGGACCACCTCACTGAGATCTCCGCCCTGACCGGGGACCGCCTGGACCTGTCCCGGGTCGTGGTCGCCGGCCACTCCGCCGGCGGCCACCTCGCCCTGTGGGTGGCCGGGCGGGCGCGCCTGCCCTCGTCGCTGCCGGGGGCGCGACCGACGGTCCCCGTGGCGGGGTGCGTCTCCCTGGCGGGGGTCGCCGACCTGCTCATGGCCGAGCGAGCGGGCGACCGCTATGTGCACGACCTGCTCGGAGGCGCGCCCGACGACCGGCGGCAGCGCTACGTGGACGCCTCCCCGACCTCGCACCTGCCCACCGGAGTCCCGGTGCTCTGCGCCCATGGTCGTGACGACAAGGTGGTACTCCCAGAACAGTCCGAGCACTACGTCCGGATGGCCCGACAGTCGGGCGACGACGCCCGGCTGATGATCCTGGACGGCGAGCACGATCCGTGGGGCGACATCTCCGGCGACGGGTGGCACCGCACCCGTGAACCCCTGCTGGCAATGGTGCGCACTCCCCGGGCCCCGGCTGAACCGCCGGTCAGCCCCGCTCGACCGTGATCAACCCTGCTCGACCGTGACCCGCTCCGGGCGGCGGCAGGGGTGCAGATCGGAGGGGCCCGGGCCGGTGCTCACGTGGTGTAGTCGGCGTTGATCGCGATGTACTCGCGGGTGAGGTCGCAGCCGTAGACCGTGCACGCGCCGTCGGCCACACCCAGGTCGACCGCGATGGTGACGTTCTCCGCCCGCATGATCTCGGTGAGCCGGGCGAGCTCGGCCTCGCCGGGAAAGGCGGGGTAGGTCTCGAGGTCGCCAAAGACGATGCGGACACGCTCCGGGTCGATGTCCGTGTCCTCGTGACACTTGCCGATCGCCATGGCCACCCGGCCCCAGTTGGGGTCCGCGCCGTGCACCGCGGTCTTGACCAGCGGCGAGTTGAGGATCGCCTTGGCCACCCGCTTGGCCTGGTCGCGGTCCCGGCCGCCGGTGACCTCCACGGTGAGCAGCTTGGTGGCGCCCTCGCCGTCGCGGGCGAGCTGCCGGGTGAGGTCCAGGCAGACCGACTCGAGCGCCTCCCGCAGCACGGCCGGCTCCACCGGGCCGGCCGCGCCGCTGGCCAGCGCGACCGCGGTGTCCGACGTCGAGGTGTCGGTGTCCACGGACAGGCAGTTGAAGGTCTCGTCGACCGCGCCCCGGAACGCGGCGTCCAGCTCGTCGGACCCGACCGCGGCGTCGGTGAGCACCACCGCGATCATCGTGGCCATGTCGGGCTCGATCATCCCGACGCCCTTGGCGATGCCCACCACCCGGGCGGTGCCGCCGTCCGTCGTCGGGACCTCGACGGCCGCCGTCTTGGGGTGTGTGTCCGTGGTCATCATGGCGGCGGCCAGGGCGAGCGCGTCGGCATCGAACTCCGCCTCGGCCAGCCCGTCGAGGTGCGTACGCAGCAGGTCCATGGGGTACTGCCGGCCGATCACGCCGGTCGAGGCGAGGAGCAGCTCGGCCGGCTCTGCGCCCACCGCGGCCGCCGCCCGGTCGAGCACCTCGCGCGCATTGGCCATGCCCTGCTCGCCGGTGGCGACGTTGGCGTTCTTGGCCACCACCACGATCCCGCGTGCCCGGCCCGCGGCAGCGTTCTCGCGACTGAGCACCACCGAGGGGCCGGCGAAGAGGGAGCGGGTGAAGACGGCGGAGGAGGCCACGGCCGGGCCGTCGGCGAGGACGACGACGACATCGTCACCTTCCTCACGCAGACCTGCGGCGCCGGCGTGGGCTCGGAAGCCGGCCGGCAGTGGGGCGGTCGCGGGTGAGGTGGGCGGGTGCGCAGTCATACGACCATTGTCCCCCGGGGACCCGGCAGGCGGCGCGGAAGGCCGATGCGCACGCTGTGCACACGCGGATTCCGGAATGTGACATGCACCATACACGTTCGGCTCCGGCCCGACTACCTGCGCCAATAGTGATCACCACGCACGAGAAGGGGTGTCCGGCGCCCCCCCGGGGTGGAAATGTCGGACATCCGACGTAACGTTCCACTGCGAGTCCAAGATGTACTTCACGAGTCCATCACGGACCGCACAAGTAAGCGGCGCAGACGCGTCGTCACTCGAGTGAAAGGATCACTACCATGATCAGCGACATCTTCAACGGCATCGTTGCGTTCATCAACCAGATCGGCGGGGTCGGCTCCACCGCTGCCAAGGACGGCTTCGCCGCTGTGGCCGGCTCGCTCGGCAACATCTTCGGCTGATCCGGCCTGGGCACCTACGCCCAGCAGTGTGATCTCGACGCCGGTATCCTTCTTCGGACGGATACCGGCGTCGTGCATTTCCGACAACGCGGAACCAGTGTTTGTCGACGCCGGTCATCGCGCTACTGTCTGGCCCATGCAGCTCGACGTCTCCCGCCACGTCAACGCCAACCCGGACACCGTGTGGTCGGTACTCACCGACATCCCGAACGCGCCCCGGACGCTGTCCGGCGTCCTGTCCGTCGAGATCCTCACCGCCGTGCCCTACGAGCCCGGCCTCCGCTGGCGCGAGACGCGGAAGATGTTCGGCATGAAGGCCACCGAGGAGATGATGGTGACCGTGGCTGAGCCGCCCCACACCACCACGATCGTGGCCGAGAACGGCGGCACCGAGTACACGACCGTCTTCACCGTGACCCCCGACGCCGAGGGCGGCTCCACCCTCCGCATGACGTTCGCCGCCGAGACCGCCCACGCGCCCGCCGCGGCGCGGGTGGCGACGGCGCTGTTCGGCGGGATCGCCAAGAATGCCTCGCGCAAGGCGATCGAGCAGGACCTCGCCGACATCGCGGCCGAGGCCGAACGCCGCGCCGGCTGAGGCTCCCGCCGGGATCAGCCGCGGGCGCCGTCCCAGAGCTCGGCCACGACCTCGGCGGCGGGCCGGTCGGCGTAGGCGTCCGCCTCGCGCCACGCCGAGCCCGCCCACAGCGGCGGAATGTCCCTGTCCCCGGCCTGCGCGGCGGCCCGGCGCATCGGTCCGGTGAGCACGTGCAGGTGCGGATACGCGGCGGGCGCGATCGGGTCGTACCGCGCCACGAAGTCGTTGACCAGCGCCCGCGCGTAGCGGCCCGTGTAACAGCGGGTGGGTCGCGATTCGCCGAACCGCGGGTCCCCGAGCGCCGCCCGGTGCAGCGTCGACGTCCCGGCCTCCGGCGTACGCAGGAGCACGGTGCCCAGCTGGACGCCGTCCGCGCCCGCCTCGAGCGCGGCCGCGACCGCCTGCGACGAGCAGATCCCGCCCGCGGCCACGAACGGCACCTCCGGCAGGGCCGCGCGGACCGCCCCGACCAGCTCGACGGTCGTGGCGCCGTCGGGGGTCTCGCCGATCGTCGTGGTGGACCGGTGCCCGCCCGCCTCGGCGCTCTGCACCGACAGCCAGTCGGCGCCGGCCGCGACGGCGCGCCGGGCGTCCTCGACGGTCGCCACCGTCACCACCACCGCCGTACCGGCCGCCTGCAGGGCGCGGACCGTGTCGGGGTCGGGGATGCCAAAGGTAAAGGAGACGACGGCGACGGGGTCCGCCACGAGCGCGGCGAGGGTCGCCTCCTGGTCGAAGTCGGAGAACTCCGGGTTCTCGGCAAGCGTGATGCCCAACCGTTCGGCAACGGGCGTCAGCGCCTCCGCGTAGCGGGCGAGCGCACCCGGGTCGGCAGCCAGGGCGGCGTCGCTGTCCGCCCGGTCGACGAGAAACACGTTGACGCCGAACGGCGCGTCCGTCGCGGCCCGCACGCGCGCGATCTCCTCGCGGGTGGCGGCGGCGTCGAGGTAGCCCGAGCCGATCATCCCGAGCCCGCCCGCCTCGGCGACGGCGGCGATGAGCTCCGGCGTCGTGGGGCCGCCCGCCATCGGGGCGCCGATGACGGCGCGGCGCAGGTCGGCGGGTCGGAGCCGGGACGACGGGCCGGCGGTCGGGTTTTCGGTCGGGCGGTCGGTCATGCCTCCGACGCTACGCCCGGCGGCACGGCCCGGCGACGGGTGGCGGCGTAGACGAGGCCGCCGATCGCAAAGACGACCAGACCGCCGACCACCGACTGCCACGGCAGGCTGCCGGCCACGGCCACGCAGCCCACGGCCCCGAGCACGGGCACCCAGGCGGGCAGGCGCCGCTCTTCGCGGCCGAGCCGCAGCGCCGCCGAGTTGGCCACGAGGTAGTAGATGAGCACCGCGAACGAGGAGAATCCGATCGCCTGCCGCACGTCGGCCACCAGCACGACGCCGGCCACGATCACGCCCACGACGATCTCCGCCACGTACGGCGTCCGCGCGGTGGCGTGGACCGTGGCCAGCACGCCGGGCAGGTGGCGGTCCCGGGCCATGGCTAGGGTGGTGCGCGAGACGCCGAGGATCCCCGCGAGCAGCGCGCCCAGCGCCGCGACACCGGCCGCGACCCGCACGACCGGCGACAGCGCGCCGCCGGCGATCTGCTCGGCCGCCTCGAGCACCGGCGCCTCGCCCGCGGCGACGCCGCCCACCCCGAGGACGTGGATCGTGGTGGCCAGGACGGCGGCGTAGACGGCGATCACGATCGTCAGCGCCACCACGACGGCCTTGGGGATAGTCCGCTCCGGCTCGCGTACCTCCTCGCCCATCGTGGCGATGCGGGCGTAGCCGGCAAAGGCGAAGAAGCAGAACCCGGCGCCGCCCAGGACGCCGAGCAGGCGGGCGGGCCAGCCCTCGCCGTCGACGCTGGGCGCGGCGAACGGGGTCTCGGGGGCCTCGACCGGGCCCACCCACGCCGTCACCACGACCACGGCCAGCACCACGAGCACGATCGCCACCAGGACCTTCGCGGCGGCGGCCGACCGCTGTACGCCGAGCACGTTGAGCACCGTGAGCACGAGCACCGAGGCGGCGGCCACGACGTTGGCGTGGGCCGGCCAGATGTACAGGCCCGCGGTGAGCGCCATGGCGGCGGCCGAGGCGGTCTTGCCCACGACAAAGCCCCAACCGGCGAGGAATCCGGGCAGGGGCCCCAGGAGCTCGCGGCCGTAGACGTAGGTGCCGCCCGCGGAGGGGAAGCGGGCGGCGAGGCGGGCGGAGGACAGGGCGTTGCACGCGGCCACGACGGCGGCCACGGCCAGCGCCGCCCAGACGAGCGAGCCGGCGCGGTCCGCGGCGGGGGCAAAGGCCACAAAGACGCCGGCACCGACCATGGCGCCCAGGCCCACCACGACGGCGTCGGTGAGCCCCAGACTGCGGGCGAGCGAGTTGGTCACGCGCCCGACGCTGGCACGACCGGATGACGAGAAGGTGAACGCTGCGGCGGGGGTGCGGACCGGCGGGACGACTACCATCGTTTCTCGTGCACCTTAGACGTCGGTTCGGGCTGACGGCCTCCGCCCTCGTGGCCACCGTCGCCCTCGCCGCGTGCGGCTCGGACGGGTCCCCCACCGGCGGCGACGCCCCGCACGACGCTCCGGCCGCGGGACCCGCCGCGACCGCCCCCGCGGGCGACACCCCCGCACACGCCGCCCCGGCTCCCCCGTGCGAGTCCCCGCTCGACTCGCTCACGCAGCGGGAGCGCATCGCGCAGCTGTTCACCGTGGGCGTGAGCTCCATGGCGGACGCCCGCCGGGCGGTGCTCGAGACCCGGGTGGGCGGCATCTTCCTGGGCGGTGGCGTCGTGGGGGAGGTGGTCTCCGGGGACGGGCTGGCCCGGCTCAAGCAGGACTCGCCGCTTCCGCTACTCGTGGCGATCGACGAGGAGGGCGGCCGGGTCTCGCGGGTCTCGCCGTACGCCGGCCCGCTCCCCTCGGCGCGCGTCATGGCCGCCACGATGAGCCCCGAGGAGGTCCGGGCCGCGGCGCGGGCGCGCGGCGAATTCCTCGCGGGGATGGGCGTGACCGTGGACTTCGCCCCCTCCGTGGACGTCTCCGACCAGCCGGACGGTGCCGTGATCGGCGACCGCTCCTTCTCCCCCGACCCGGATCAGGTGATCCGCTACGCGCGCGCCTTCTCGCAGGGTCTGCTCGATTCCGGGGTGACCCCGGTGTTCAAGCACTTCCCCGGGCACGGGCGGTCCTCGGGGGACAGCCACCACGAGTCGGTGTCCGTCCCGCCGCTGGACCACCTGGTCCCCCACGACCTGCGGCCGTTCGCCGAGCTCGCCAGCACCCCGGGCGCCGGCATGATGGTCGGCCACCCCCGTGTACCGGGGCTCACCGGGGTCGACCGGCCGGCCTCCCTCTCCCCCGCCGCGTACCGCCTGCTGCGGGACGGCACCCCCTACGGGGCGTCGCCGTTCGACGGCGCGATCTTCACCGACGACCTCTCCGGAATGCGGGCCGTGACCGACGACTTCCCCCTGCCCCAGGCCGTGGTGGAGTCGCTCGTCGCGGGCGCCGACTCCCCGCTGTGGATCTCCACCGCGCAGCTCGGCCAGGCCCTCGACGCGGTAGAGCGCGCCGTGGCGGACGGCTACCTCACGCGGGAGCGGCTCGACGCCTCACTCGCCCGGATGGCGCGCCTGCGCGGCGTCCCCGGGTGCGTGGGCGCGCCGACCTCCGGCGGGGTGCCGGGGGCCGGGGCCCTCGGCGGCACCGACCTCGCGACCGGCCGCCCCCCGGCGCTCGGTCTCCCGCACCTGCCGGGCTGACGGAGTATCACCGCGGGCTCTCCCACACCCCCGACGAGCCGCGCCGGTGCGAGCCCACCAGGTGGGTGTCCACCACGCCGACGGCCTCCATGAGCGCGAACACGGTCACAGGCCCCACGAAGCGGAACCCGCGCCGCTTGAGCTCGGCGGCCAGCGCCTCGGATTCCGGCGACCGGCTCGGCACCTCGTCCACCGTCCGCGGCTCCGGGGTCCGCTCGGGCCGGTGCGACCAGATGAGCTGCGGCAGCCCGCCCTCGGCGCGCAGGTCCACGGTCGCGCGGGCGTTGCCGATCGCAGCGTCGATCTTGCGGCGGTTCCGGATGATCCGGGCGTCGGCCATGAGCCGATCCACGTCCGGGGCGCCGAAGGCCGCCACCGCGTCGGGGTCGAACCCCGCGAACGCCTCCCGGAAGGCGGGCCGCTTGCGTAGGATGGTGGCCCAGCTCAGGCCGGCCTGGAAACCCTCGAGGACGAGCCGCTCGAACAGCTCGGCCTCCCCGTGGACCGGCATCCCCCACTCCGTGTCGTAGTACTCCCGCAGCAGCGGGTCCCGCGCCGCCCACGGCGGGCGCCGCAGCCCGTCCTCGCAGAGCACCGTGCCGTCCGTCTCGCTCATCTCTCCCCCTCGCCTCGATCGACCACCTGTTCGAATAGTCGGCCGGACTGTAGCGCGCGACTCGGACACCGGCTCAGACGACGCCGGTGAGCTGCAGGATCCGCACCGCCGCGAGCAGCAGGAGCGCCACACCCACGGCCAGCGTGAGCACGCGTCCGGCGACGCGGCCACGGGCGAGGAAGCGGTTGATCTTCTCGGTGGCCGCGGCGACGCCGGCCGCGCGCACGCGGGCAAGGGTGGCGATGAGCGCGGCGCTCGGCAGGATCGCGATGACGGCAAAGAAGACGATCTGGAGGAGCTTGGCCCACCACGGTTCGTCGGCAAAGGAGATGAGCACCATGCCGGCGGCGAACGGCGCCGAGGTCCCGGACTGGATCACCCCCAGCGAGACGCCGGTGGCGGCGATGCCGAAGCGCTGCAGCACCGATGTCGCCAGCGGCGCATCGACCTCCTCCTCCTTGGCCTCGGCAGGCCGGCGCAGGCCCATCACCGTGATGACCAGGCCGATCACGCCCAGCACCGCCATCGCCCACAGGTTGCCGAAGAGCCCGCGGACGAACTCCTGGTTGTTGCCGATGATCCACACCGACACCAAGGAGAGCAGCACGATGCCACAGAAGGCGCCGCCGGTGAACCGCACCGCGCGCGGGGCGAACTCCGGAGCCCGGCCCCCCGCCGCGAGCCAGAGCCCGGCGATCACGGCAAAGGCGAGCAGGTTGAGCGAGTCGATCGCCGCGAAGCCGAGCAGGCTGAGGTAGTACTGCACCTGCTCACCCCTCCCGGTCGCGTGGACGGTCGGCGCGCGGGATCGCGGGCCGTCGGCAGAACACTACCGGCGTGGACGCGGGGAGCGTCCGCTGCGGCGGCCGACGTCGTCGTCGCGCTCGTCGACCTCGTCGTCGTCCTCCTCCCCCGGGACCCACTCGTCCGGCCCCGGGCGGCCGAACACCGACCGGCCCCGGCGTAGGCGGAAATCGACCCCGCGGAAGCTCCAGCCGCGCATCGGCGCCGGCACGTGCCACTGGAGCTGCCACGCCACCATCCGGAAGGCGAAGGCGAACGTGGGGATTGCCACCGCCACCACCGGCCCCCAGATGTCCGAGGAGCCCCACACCTCCGTGGAGACGGCGAGCACGGTGAGCGCGGCACCGGTCGTCGCGGGGATCACGTAGAGGTCCGAGCCGTTGAACACCGCCGGGATCTCGTTGGCCACCACGTCGCGCATGAGCCCGCCGCCCGTCGCCGTGATCACGCCGAGCAGCAGTGCCGAGGCGACGGGCATGCCGTGGTCGAGAGCGCGGACCGTGCCGAACGTGCAGAACAGACCCAGTCCGCCGGCGTCGAAGCCCACGATGAGCAGCCGGACCCGGTGCAGATGCGGCCCCACGAGGTACACCACGGCGGCCGCGAGGAACGGGGGCACGAGGTAGACCGGCTCGGCGAGCGCGAGCGGGGTGACGCCGAGCAGGACGTCGCGGACGAGCCCGCCGCCCAGGCCCGCGAGCAGGCCCAGGACCAGGCCGCCGGTGATGTCGATGTTCTTGCGCGCGGCCAGCAGGTTCCCGGAGATCGCAAAGAAGAACACGCCCACCAGGTCCAGGGCCAGCAGCAGCGGAGGGATGTCCACGGGTCGGCCCCTACTCGGTGGGAACCGGGGCCGGGGTGGTGCGGCGGTGGTGACGGAGACGCACCGCGCGGAAGGTCCAGAGCTTGTTGACGACGAAGTTGATCGGCATCGTGATGATGATCGTCAACAGCTGGCCCCAGTACTCGCGGGAGTTGATCCCCGCGTCCTCGTGGAACAGCGGCTCCGGCAGGTACAGCGGCGAGGTGGGGTTGGTAAAGGCGAGTTTGACAAAGATGCCGGCGCCGGCCGCCACCGAGCCCACCAGCAGGAACGGCCAGAACTCGTGCCAGAACGGCGCCTTGTGGCCCCTGCCGAACGTCCAGTGCCGGTTGAGCAGGAAGTTGTAGAGGTTGGCCACGAGAAAGGCGACGATCCACACGAGGGTGGTGAACCGGAAGTTGTAGTCGGTCGAGCCGATGGGGAACAGGATGTTCTGGGCGTTCTGGGTGCCGCCGTTGGCCCGGTTCATGATGATCGTGACGATCATGTTGACGATCATCCCGGACCCGCCCACGATGCCGAACATGAGGAACTGTCGGGCGCTGTTGCGGTAGCGGCCGAGAGCGGACGGGGCCGGGTTCATCCGACCGAGTGTAGGCCCACCCGGGCCCGGATGGCCTATTCCGCGCCGTGGCCGGCGGGTACCCTTTCGGCCGGATCGGCGATCGGGCCGGGGGCGGTACCGTCGCCGAACGGCCGGCCACCCAGCTCCTCGCGGTGGTGGGCCGAGAGCAGCCCCCGCAGGTCCGGACCCTTGGGGACGACGCCGGTGGGGTTCACCTCGTGGTGCACCACGTAGTAGTGCGCCTTGATCTGCGGGAAGTCGCAGGTGTCGCCGAAGCCGGGGGTCTGGAACAGGTCGCGCAGGTACCCCCACAGGGCGGGCATCTCGGTGATCTTGGAGCGGTTGGCCTTGAAGTGGCCGTGATAGACGGCGTCGAAGCGCACGAGGGTGGTGAACAGCCGGATGTCGGCGGCCGTGATGGTGTCGCCCACGAGGTAGCGGCGGGTGGCCAGGCGCTCCTCGAGCCGGTCGAGGGAGGCCCACAGTTCGTCGTAGGCCTGCTCGTAGGCCCCCTGGTCGGAGGCGAACCCGCAGCGGTACACGCCGTTGTTGACCGTGGGGTAGATCCACGAGTCCAGCTCGTCGATCTCGTCGCGATGCTCGGCGGGGTAGAGGTCCGGCGCGCCGTCGCGGTGGAAGGCGGTCCACTCGGTGCAGAGGTCAACGTTGAGCTTCTGGAAGGCGTTGGTCACCACGGCCCTGGTGGGCACGTCCACCAGCGCCGGAACCGTTATCCCGCGCGGGTACTCGGGGATGCGGTTGAAGTACGCCTCCTGCAGGCGCTCGAGCCCGGTGACCGGGTCGCGACCGTCGGGGTCGAGGTCGAAGGTCCACGAGTTGATGTCGTGCGTCGGGCCGGCCAGGCCCATCGAGATGGCACCCTCGAGCCCGAGCAGGCGGCGCGTGATGATCGAGCGGCTGGCCCACGGGCACGCGCGGGCCACCATGAGCCGATAGCGGCCGGCCTCCACGGGCCAGCGCATCTCGCCGATCTTCTCGCCCACCGGGCCCGAGCCCGGCTCGAGACCCGCGACCACGCGGTCGTCGATGTAGGTGGCGTCGCGGACGAACTCGCCGTCGGTCGACGCGTTGCGGGCGGGGACGAAGTCCGTGTCGGTCGACATGGCGTGCTCCTTCGCTCGGTCTCGGGTTTGAGGACACATCACCTGGTTGATACGTCACCAATATACGCCGTGGTCGGGGTTCCCGCCACCCCTCACGCCGCCGTGCCCCGCGGTCCGCGCTGTGCCACCCTGGGGCGCGCTGTGCCACCCTGGGCGCATGGACTCCGCGCACGTCGACGACGTCCCCCTCCGCTACGCCGAGTTCGCGCAGTACGAGGTCCGCGACCGCACCCCGGTCTACCTCGCCTGGGCCCGCGGCGTCGCCGACGACCCCGCCACCTGCGAACTCATCGCCTCGCTCCCGCGCATCAAGCGCCAGCCCGTGTTGGTGTTCGCCGCCGCCCGCCACGTCGGCGCGCCCGAGACCGAGGACTACGCCGAGTTCCGGGACTTCCTCCATGCGCGCTGGGACGAGGTCGCCCACGTCGCCCGCACCCACTCCACGCAGACCAACGAGGCCAAGCGCTGCGCCGTGCTCCTGCCCTTCCTCGCGATGCTGCGCCGCCCGCTGTCGTTGATCGAGGTGGGTGCCGCCGCCGGCCTCTGCCTGTACCCGGACCGGTACGCCTACCGCTACACCCTGGACGACGGCGAGGTGCGCGACCTCCGCCCGTCCTCCGTCGCCGCGGCCGGCGTCGAACGCACCCCCGTCCTGGGCTGCTCGCTCCGCGACGGCATCCCCGTCCCGGCCGCCTTGCCCGAGGTGCTGCACCGCGGCGGCGTGGACCTGGCCCCCATCGATCCGGCCGACCCCGAGTCCCGCGCCTGGCTGCGCAGCCTCGTCTGGCCCGGCCAGCAGGCCGAGCGCGTGCCGCGCTTGGACGCAGCCCTCGACATCGCGGCCGCCGACCCACCGCACGTCCTGCAGGGCGACCTGGTCGACCGCGTCGCCGGCGCCGTGGACGCCGCCCGCGCCGCCGCCCCCGACGCCACCCCGGTCGTCTTCCACACCGCGGTGCTCGGCTACCTCGAGTCGCCCGCCCGCGCCGAGTTCGTCCGCCGTGTCCAGACGCTCGTCCGGGACGCCGGAGCCGTGTGGATCTCCGTGGAGGGCGTGACCCTCCTGCCGGACGTCGCCTCGCAGGTCCCCGCGGCGATCCGTCGACACAAGGGCATCTTCGTCGTCGCCGTCAACGGCCGGCCGCTCGCCACCGCCCACGGCCACGGCGACTGGGTCCGCGCACTCGAACCGGACTGAGGCCGCGCCCGGCAGGCCCCCCGCCCGCCGCGCGCCCGGCAGTACCCCGGTTGCGCATCATCATGGTCGCCCGGACGCCCGGGTGTGCATCCGTTCGGTCACCACGATGAAGCACAACCCCCGGGTCGTGCGACATAACGGAAGCGCAACCCGGGGGGGGGGGCTGCGGCGTCCGCGACACCGGCCGGACAGACTGGCGGCCGGGCAGACTGGCGGCCGTGACCTCTTCTGCAGCCGCGCCCACATCCGCAACCCCGCCCCTGACGATCGTCGTGCTCCACGCCCATCCCGACGACGAGACCTCCCAGACCGCCGGGTTGATGGCCCTCGCGGCGCGGGCCGGCCACCGCGTCGTCGTGGTGTTCGCGACCGACGGCGACCACGGCCAGCGTCCCGAGGACCTCGGCCCGGACGGCGACCTCGTGGAGCACCGGCGTGGCGAGGCGCGGTGCTCGGCACGCGTCCTGGGCACGGCCCGCATCGACTGGTTGGGCTACCGCGACTCGGGAATGACCGGCTGGCCGCAGAACGACGACCCCCGCTGCCTGCACCGCGCGGACGTCGACGAGGCGGCGGGTCGGCTCGCGCGGATCCTCGACCGCGAGGACGCCGACGTGCTCATCGGCTACGACCACCACGGCATCTACGGCCACCCCGACCACATCGCGGTCCATCGGATCGGCGCCCGCGCGGTCGAGCTGGCAGCCCGCAGGCCACGGCTACTCGAGGCCACGCAGAACCAGGACGCGCAGGTCGCAATGCTGGGCCGGCCCGAGGTGAGCGAGCTGTTCGCCCAGTTCGCGGCCGCGGGCTCGGACGTGGCCGAGCTGCGCGAGATGATCCTCAAGGGTGACGACCGGCAGATCGTCGGCGTGCCCGAGGCCGACATCGCGTGGGCGATCGACCTGCCCGACGACGTGATCGCGCTCAAACGCGAGGCGATGGCCTGCCACGCCAGCCAGACCAGCGACATCGGCCTGATGCTCGCGCTGCCGGAGAACATTTACGCACTGGCGTTCGGCACCGAGTACCTGGTCGAGCCCGGAAGCGACCAGCCGATGCGCCGCGCCCGGCCGTTCTGACCGCGGCTGCCGGTGCCCGCTCAGCCCCGCGCGTCAGGGTGCCCGGCGAGCCAGCGGTCGAACGCCTCGGTGCCGCGGACCGGCTGGTCCTCGGTGAGCGGTACAGGGTTGTCGGCGTGGTAACCGTAGGCGTCAGGCGGCCGCCGCGGCGCGTGCCCGGCGCGGCCACACGGAGTAGCTCAGCGCCCACAGGACGTCCGCGGCGAGGACGATCCCCAGGACCCGGTACATCCCCGTGAGCGTCTCCGCTCGCTCCGGCTCGACGGCCGCCAGTCCCACGACCCGGAGCAGCACGCCCGCGATCAGCACGGCGACCAGCGTGCGCGCCGCACCCGCCCACTGGCGGGCGGCGTACTCGGCGCCGTGGAGGCGCGCGGGCCGCGCCGCCCCGTCGAACCGGTGTGCCGCCCAGCCGTCCGCCCAGGCGATGAGCCGGTGACCGTGCGCGAGCGAGAAGCCGATGTAGAGCGCGGCGAGCCCGTGCGCGAGTCCCGCGGTGGCGCCGGCACGGAGGTCCACCACCGTGGCGGCGAGGAGGACGAGGTCCACGACCGGGGTGGACGCGAGGAGCACCATCCCCACCCGCGGGCGGCGGAGCACATAGCGCGCGCCGAGTCCCGCGGCCAGCAGCACCCAGAATCCGATCTCGCACGCGACGATCACCCAGACGACGACGGACATCGACCCCACCTCTTTACCTAGTACGACTGTGCTACCAAAAACAAAGTAGCACGGCTGTACTACCATGGCCACATGCCCAGGAAGATCGATCAGAACGCCCGGCGTGAGGAGATCGCGGAAGCCGTGTGGTCCGTCATCGTCGAGGAGGGCGTCGCCGCAGTGTCGGTCCGCTCGGTGGCCGCCCGCGCCGAGATCGCCGTCGGTTCGCTCCGCCACGTGTTCCCCACGCGTGACGAGCTCGTGGAGTTCTCGGCCGAGCTCATGATCCTGCGGACGACCGAGCGGCTCCGGTCGCTGCCCGCGTCGGACGACCCGGTCCGGTACGCCCTGGACGTGTGCACCGCCCTGCTCCCCCTCGACGCGGACAGCCGGGCCGAGGTCATGGTCAACCTCGCGCTCATCGCCGAGGCTCCCGCGATCCCCCGCCTCGCGGAGATCCGCGACGACGCCCACCGCCAGCTCCGCGAGCTGTGCCGCACCCTCGTCGGCTTCCTCCGCGGCACCGGGCCGGAGGCGGTCGACGACATCGCGGCCGACCGCCTCCACGCCCTCGTCGACGGACTGGCCCTCCACCTGCTCACAACAGAGCAGGACGCCGACAGCCGGTGGGCTGTCGACGTCCTGCGCAGGGAACTCGAGGCGACCGCTGCCGGTCGCTGACCCCGTTACTTGACGCGCTTCACCGAGCCGTCGTCCTGCAACTCGAGTAGGGGGTAGACGCCGTTCTCGTCGTGGTTCTCGTCGCCGACGACCGGCGGGTTGAAGACGCAGAGCATCTGCATCTCCTCCTCCACGATCACCTGGTGCTTCTCGTGCCCGTCGAGCAGGTACATCGACCCGGCCTCGAGCGGGTACTCCTTGTTGTTGGTCAGATCGCGGAGCGTGCCCTTGCCCCGGGTCAGCCAGACGGCCTCGATGTGGTTGGCGTAGTGGAAGTCATTGGTCGTGCCGGCGGCGATGGTGGTCTCGTGGAACGAGAACCCCACGCGGTCGTCGGCCAGGACGATGCGCTTGGACTCCCAGTTGCCGTTGTTGCCCTTGATGTGGCGGTCGGTGTCGGTGATCTCGGCGGTGGTACGGACGATCATGCGATACTCCTCTTCAGATGTAGCGGCCGGGGCTCAGGACTCGTACTGCGAGGACAGGACGTGGTCCACGGCCTCGTAGCAGATCTCGATGCCGCGGTCGCGCTCGGCGTCCGAGAGCGTGAGCGGGGCGAGGAACTTGACCACCTCGTCGCTCGGGCCGGCCGTCTCCACGAGGAGCTTGTTGTCGAAGCAGCGCTGCATGACCTTCTCGGCGAATTCGGGGTTCTGCAGAAACGCGATGCCGAAGGCCATGCCGCGGCCGCGCAACTCGAGCTGGTCCGGGTACTTGTAGACCAGCGGCGCGAACTTCTCGCGCAGCACGCGGCCGTTCTCGAGGGTGCGCAGCTGGAGGGCGTCGTCCTTCCAGAACGTGCGCAGCGCGACCTCGGCGGTCACAAAGGCCAGGTTGTTGCCGCGGAACGTGCCGTTGTGCTCGCCCGGGGTCCACTCGTCGAGGTCGGAGCGGAACAGGGTGAGCGCGAGCGGCAGGCCGTAGCCGCCGATCGACTTGGACAGCGTGACGATGTCCGGCTTGATGCCCGCGAACTCGAAGGAGAAGAACTCGCCGGTGCGGCCGCAGCCCATCTGGACGTCGTCCACGATGAGCAGGATGTCGTGGCGGTCGCACAGCTCGCGCAGCGCCTGCAGCCACTCGGCGCGCGCGGCGTTGATGCCGCCCTCGCCCTGGACGCACTCCACGATGACGGCGGCCGGGCGGTTCATGCCCGAGCCCGAGTCCTCGAGGACGCGATCCATCCACTGGAAGTCCTCGGTGACGCCGCCGAAGTAGTTGTCGTACGGCATCGGCGTGGCGTGCACCAGCGGGACGCCGGCGCCGGCGCGCTTCATCGAGTTACCGGTCACCGAGAGCGACCCGAGGGTCATGCCGTGGAAGGAGTTGGTGAAGTTGAGCACAGCCTCGCGGCCGGTCACCTTGCGGGCCAGCTTGAGCGCTGACTCGACGGCGTTGGTGCCGGTGGGCCCGGGGAACATGACCTTGTAGTCCAGGCCGCGCGGCTCGAGGATCGTCGAGGTGAACGTCTCGAGGAAGCGGCGCTTGGCCACGGTGAACTTGTCGAGCGAGTGGCTGATGCCGTCGCGCGCGATGTAGTCGAGCAGCGCGGTCTTCATCCCCTCGTCGTTGTGGCCGTAGTTCAGGGCGCCGGCGCCGCCGAAGAAGTCGAGGTACTCCTCGCCGTCGACGGTCTTGAGGGTGGCGCCCTTCGCCGTGTCGAACACCACCGGCCAGTTGCGCGAGTAGCTGCGCACCTCGGACTCACGCTCGGTGAAGATCGTGGTGTCCATGCTGTCGTCCGGCGTTCCGTTGATCTCGATGGTGGGATCCATGGAGGCGTCGTTGGTGTGGACGGTCATTGTGATCACTTCCGTATATCGGTGGAAATTCGGGGTGACCCGCCGGGGTCACGCGATGGTGTAGAGGTCCTCGGGCTCGTGGCCCTCCCCCAGGAGGTCGGCGGAGAGGTAGTCCTCGCTGCTCAGGGTCATGCCCCGGTCGCGGGCGACGGCACCGAAGGTGCGCTGCGAGGCCTCGTTGTCCGGGCTGATGGTGGTGCGCAGTCTCACCACCCCGCGCTCGGCCAGGCGGTCGAGCAGCGCGTGGAGCATGCGGGCCGCCAGGCCCTTGCCCCGCTGGTCGGCGTCCACGCCGACCTGCCAGACGAAGATCGAGTCCGGCTCGGACGGCCGGAGAAAACCGGTGACGAAGCCGACGACCCGGCCCTCGGACTCGACCACCACGGACGAGCCGGCGAACTCGGCGCCCCACAACACGTAGGCGTACGAGGAGTTGAGGTCCAGGACGCCGCTGTCGCGGGCGATCTCCCACATCCGCTGGCCGTCGGCCGCGGTCGGCTCGCGGAACACCGGAGTCTCACCGGCGTTCTCGGGGGAAGGATGGGTACGGGGTACTTCTCGTTCTCCTGGGCTCATAAGCATCTCCCACCGTAGGTCATCCTCACCCGCACGAACATCCGTACCGGAGAAACGGGTGGTGAAACCCTGTCGAGTCCGCAGGTGGCGCGGGGCGAGTGAAGCTGGTCACGGTAGGGGTATCCGGGACGAGCACGGCGCGGGAAAGGTGGTGCCGTGGAAGACTCGTGGTATGAGCGATTCCACCGACACCCCGATCACCGAGATCGACCGCGAGCGCGCACTCGAGCTGCTCGCCACCGAGTCCCTGGGCCGCCTCGTCACCGTGCACGACGGCCGGGCCGAGATCTTCCCCGTCAACTACGCCCTGTCCGCCGACGGGAAGATTCTCTTCCGCACGGCCGAGGGCACCAAGCTGGCCGACATCACCGTCCACCCGGACGTGCTGTTCCAGGTCGACCACATCGAGGGCGATTCGGCGTGGCCGATCGTCGCCCGCGGTACCGCCCGCCGGCTCGACTCCTTTACCGAGATCAACCAGGCCGAGGAACTCGACCTCAAGCCGTGGATCCCCACCCTCAAGTACAACTTCGTGGAGATCACCCCCGAGCAGCTCGGCGGCCGCGGCTTCACCTTCGGCGAGGAGCCGGAGCGCTACACCGGCTACTGAGCCCGGACCGCCCCTCTCAGCTCCGCCCACAGCGCCTCGACGCGTGTCGCGATGTCGTCGCGGATGAGCGCCATGCGCTCCGCGCCCTCGATGCCTCGCGCACTCGGCTCGTCGGTCTCCCAGACCTCGATCGCCGTGCGCATCCCGTCCACCGGTACGAGGCGGGCGGCGGTTCCCAGGACGACGACCCGGTCGGCGCGACGGAGCACCTCGTCGTCGACACCCTCGACAGTTCCCGCCGACATGTCGGCTCCCACCTCGGCGAGGGAGGCCACGGACTCGGCGTTGGGGTCCTTGCCCAGGGCGGGCTCGGTGCCGGCGGAGTGGACCTCGACACTCTCGCCGGCCACCCGGCGCAGCAGCGCCTCGGCCATCTGCGACTTACCGCGGTTGGACCTGCATACAAAGAGGACGACGGGGCGCGCGCTCATCGCCCCGCCTCCCCGGCGTACGGGTCCGCCGAGGCCGCATGCGGGTTCGTCGGCGCGACGGCCGCGGTCCTGCCGGCACGCGGATCCTGGCGCAGCGCGCCCGGCACCGTCGGGTCGCTGGGGAAGAAGCGCCGGCCCGCCCAGAGGGCCACGTACACCAAACCGACGAGCACCGGCACCTCGATGAGCGGCCCGACCACGCCGGCGAGCGCCTGGCCGGAGGTGACGCCCCAGGTGCCGATCGCCACCGCGATCGCGAGCTCGAAGTTGTTACCGGCGGCGGTGAAGGCGACCGCCGTGGACTTGGCGTAGTTCAGCCCTGCTGCGCGGGCCGCGAACAGCGAGCCGCCGAACATGAGGACGAAGTAGGCCAACAGGGGCAGCGCCATCCGGGCCACGTCGAGCGGCCGGGTGGTGATGGCCTCGCCCTGGAAGGCGAAGAGGACGACGACGGTGAAGAGCAGGCCATAGAGCGCCCACGGGCCGATCCGCGGCAGGAAGGTCTCCTCGTACCACTGCCGACCCCGCGCGCGTTCCCCGACGTGCCGCGTGAGGAAACCCGCGACGAGCGGCACGCCGAGAAACACGACCACACTGAGCGCGATGGCCCCCACGGAGAACTCGGCACTCGTGGTCTCCAGCCCGAGCCAGCCGGGCAGCGTCTGGAGGTAGAACCAGCCGAGGCCGGCGTAGGCGATCACCTGGAACACCGAGTTGATGGCCACGAGGACGGCCGCCGCCTCACGGTCGCCGCACGCGAGGTCGTTCCACACGAAGACCATGGCGATGCAGCGCGCGAGCCCCACCACGATGAGGCCGGTCCGGTACTCGGGCAGGTCGGGCAGCATGAGCCACGCGAGCGCGAACATCAGCGCCGGGCCGACCACCCAGTTGAGCACCAGCGACATGACGAGGAGCTTCCGGTCCCCGGTGACGCGGTCGG
The DNA here is from genome assembly GCF_045369825.1 of Dietzia sp. 179-F 9C3 NHS. Lineage (NCBI taxonomy): Bacteria > Bacillati > Actinomycetota > Actinomycetes > Mycobacteriales > Dietziaceae > Dietzia > Dietzia sp. 179-F 9C3 NHS. The sequence continues at coordinate 219,466 of NZ_JBIQES010000003.1, read as the reverse complement.
TCTCGTCGTAGCGCACCTTGGCCAGGACCGGGTACATCATGACGAGCAGACCCAGCGCGATGGGCAGGGAGACGTCCGCGACCTTGACCGAGTCGAGCGCGGCCGCAACACCCGGCACGAGCCGGCCGATGAGCAGCCCCGCCGCCATCGCCACGAGAATCCACACGGCGAGGTAGCGGTCGAGGAAGGACATCTTCTGCGCGACGGGTTCGGTCGCCCGCGCAGTGGTGTGGGTGCTCACGGCACGACGGTAGGCTTTGTATCGACATTGGTCAATATGTGGAGACGGCGAGGGGCCCCCGCCGCGTACCCTGGCCGCATGACCGCGCTCGACCCCTCCTGCTGCATCGCCGGCGCCCACGGACCCCTGGGGCGCGCCGAGGCGGAGGCTGCGGCGGCGCGGTTCAAGGCCCTGGCCGACCCGATGCGCCTGCGTCTGCTCTCCCACATCGCCGCGGCGGACTGCCACGACGTGTGCGTGTGCACGCTCACCGAGCCGCTGGGGATCAGCCAGCCCACGGTGAGTCATCACATGAAGAAGCTCGTCGAGACCGGCCTGGTCACCCGCGAGCAGCGCGGCCGGATGGCGCACTACAGCATCGTGCCGGAGGCGTTCGAGGAGATCCGCGCGATCGTCGACGTCCGACCCACCTGATACCCCGACGAACGTTTCAGAATGTGAGACAATGGAGGTCAGCGGCCGATTTCGACCCAAGAAGGTGATCACCATGGCCCGCTCCACCCAGCTCCTCAAGAGCAAGGACACCTACTCACGAGAGGCGCTCGCCGACCTCCTCGCCACCCTCGCCGAGAAGATCCGCGCCGGCACCGTGACGTTCGACCAGGCCGGCAACAGCCTCGAGATCCCGATCCCGGAGTCGCTCCGCGTGGACATCGAGATCGAGGACGAACCGAAGCGTCGCGGTGGCACCAAGCGCGAGATCGAGATCGAGATGTGGTGGCTCGAGGGCGCCGAGGGCGAACTCGCCCCCACCGGCGGCGTGACGATCAGCTAGCGCCGGTGGCGTTGAGTCTCCCCGAGAGCCGCTCGAGCCGCTCCTGGCTCGCGCCGTCGAGCCCGACCACCGTCAGCGTCTTCCCCTTGGCCGCGTACTTGTGCTGCACGGCGTCGAGCGTGGCCACGGTGGAGGCATCCCAGATGTCGGCCTCGGAGAGGTCCAGCACGACGTGCTCCGGGTCGTCGGCGTAGTCGAACTGGTAAACGAGGTCGTTGCTCGAGGCCCAGAACAGCTCGCCGCGGACCCGGTAGGTGCGCGTGTCCACCGACCCGTCGTGGTTGGTGTCGAGCTCGGCGACCTTCTCGATGGTCGTCATGTGCGCCACGCGCCGGGCGAACATCACCATCGCGGTGACCACGCCGAGGATCACGCCGATCGCGAGGTTGCTCGTCCACACGGTCGCGGCCACCGTGACGAGCATGACGAGGGTCTCGGGGAACGGCATGAGCCGCAGCGTGCGCGGGTGGACGGAGTGCCAGTCCATGGTGCCGACGGAGACCATGACCATCACCGCGACCAGGGCGGCCATGGGGATGAGCCCCACGATGTCGCCGAGCGCCACCACCAGGATCAGCAGGAACACGCCGGCGAGCAGCGTGGACAGGCGCGTCCGGGCGCGGGACTCCTTGACGTTGATCATCGTCTGGCCGATCATCGCGCAGCCGCCCATGCCGCCGAAGAACCCGGTGACGAGGTTGGCCACGCCCTGCCCCCAGCCCTCGCGGGTCTTGTCGGAGTGGGTCTCCGTGATGTCATCGACCAACTTCGCCGTCATCAGGGACTCCATGAGCCCCACGAGCGCCATGGCCAGGGCGTAGGGCCCGATGATCCGCAGCGTGTCCAGCGCGAGGGGCACGTCGGGAAACATCAGTGACGGCAAGGTGGTCGGCAGCTCGCCCTGGTCGCTCACGTCCGGGACCGACCAGCCGACGGCCACGACCACGACCGTGGTGGCGATGATCGCGACGAGCGGCGCCGGGATGACGGTGGTCAGGCGCGGAAAGAAGACCATGATCGCGATCCCCGCCGCGACGAGCGGGTACACGAGCCACGGCACGCCGACGAGGTGCGGGATCTGGGCTGCAAAGATGAGGATGGCCAGCGCGTTGACGAAGCCGACCATCACCGAGCGCGGGATGAACCGCATGAGCCGGGCCACGCCCACCAGGCTCAGCGCCACCTGGATCGCGCCGGCGAGCAGCACGGTGGCGATGAGGTACTCGAGGCCGTGTTCGGCCATCACGGGAGCGATCACCAGCGCGACGGCGCCGGTGGCGGCCGAGATCATGGCGGGCCGGCCGCCGGTGAAGGCGATCGTGACGGCCATCGTCACCGAGGCGAAGAGCCCCACGCGCGGGTCCACGCCGGCGAGGATCGAGAACGAGATGGCCTCGGGGATGAGCGCCAGCGCCACGACGAGACCGGCGAGCACCTCGGTCCGGAGGCGGGCGGGCGAGGAGAACGCCTCGCGGAACGAGGGCAGCACGCCGGTCGGGGTCGCGTCGCTCACGGATCACCTACAGTCGTCGTCGGGACTCTCACGCCACGTGAGAGTAGAAAGCTACCGTAACGGGAGAGTTGTGGGCGGGCCAATCGAGGGCGAGCAGACGATGAAGATCGGCGAGGTGGCCGAGCGCACCGAGCTCTCGATCCGCAGCCTGCGCCACTACGACGAACTGGGCCTGGCGAGTCCGTCAGCCCACTCCCCCGGCGGGTTCCGGCTGTACACCGAGGCCGACGTCGAGCGGATCCTGCTCATCCGCCGGATGAAGCCGCTGGGCTTCCCGCTCGAGCGCATGCGGGATTTCTGCGCGGCGCTCGACGCCCGCGCAAGCGCCCCGGAGGCGGCGACCGCCACGATCGCCGAGATCCGCGGCGAGACCGCCGAGCGCCTCGCGCGCCTGCGTAAGCACCTGGCCTACGCGGAGGAGTTCCTCGAGATCGTCGAGGGCCTCTGACCGGCGCGACTCTGCCTTGGATCACGAGCAGCGGTATCAATCCCCGAGCGCGTCCCCCACGGCACCCCTGGCCCACTGCCCCACCCCGATGAGCGTGGCCGACGCGGCGCCGCACCAGTCGCCGTAGCCGAGCAGGTACAGCCCCGGCACGTCCGGCACCCGGGGACCGTCCGTGACGATCCGGCCGCGGCGCCGCGGCAGGCCTAGCCCGGACAGGTGCCCGAGGGCGGGTCGGAACCCGGTGCACCAGATCACGGCGTCGACCCGCACGGCCTCGCCGTCGTCCCATTCCACCCCGTCCCATTCCACCCCGTCCCCCGAGAACCGGGTGAACATGGGGGTCGCCCGGAGCAGCCCGGCGTCGCGCGCGGCGCGGACCGGGGGGACGACGACGATGTCGCCGAGCTCCGCGACCCCGCCCCCGCCCTGGCCGCGCACGGCGGCGCTCGCCACGCGGAACAGTTCGCGACCGTCGACGTCCTGAGGCAGGTACCGGGGCGGCCCGAGCGTGCACCAGGTGAGGTCGCAGTGCCCGGCGAGGTCGGCGGCGATCTGAGCGCCCGAGTTGGCGCCGCCCACCACCACGACCCGGCGGCCGGCGAAGCGGTCCGGACCGCGGTAGTGCGCGCTGTGGACCTGCTCGCCTCGGAAGCCGGCGGCGCCCGGGACGGCGGGCACGAACGGCCGCGACCAGGTGCCGGTCACGCTGATCACCACGCGGGAGCGCCACGTGCGGCCGTCGTCGGTGTGGATCAGGAACCCGCCGCCGTCGGCGTGTTCGACGCGCGCCACCCGGACCTCGCGGCGCACGGGCAGGTCGTAGCGCTCCTCGTACGCCCGCAGGTACTCCACCACGTGATCGGCGTCGGGGTTCTCGCCGCCCGACCCGGCGCCGTCGGTCGCCGGCATCCGCTTGCCGGGCAGCGAGGAGTACTCGGCCGGCGAGAACAGCCGGAGCGAGGGCCACGTGTGCGGCCACGCCCCGCCCGGGGCGTGGGCGGCGTCGAGGATCTCGAAGTCCGCGCCCGCGCGGGTGAGGTAGAAGCCGGCGGCGAGACCTGACTGTCCGCCGCCGATCACCACGACGTCGCGCTCGGCCACCGTGCCCCGATCGCCCGCGTTGGGCACACAGTTGTAGAGGGCAGAGGGGCGGTCGGTCATCGTGGTTCCTACCCGCGAAGGTACCGATACCTGTCGATGCTCCCGTCAGAGGGAGCGGGCGATGAGCTCCTTCATGATCTCGTTGGTGCCACCGTAGATCCGCATGACGCGGGCCGCGGCGTACATCTGCGCGATGGGGTACTCCATCATGTAGCCGTAGCCGCCGAAGAGTTGCAGGCAGCGGTCCACCACGTCGTCGAGCATCTCGGTGGCCTTGAGCTTGGCCATCGAGGCCGTGGTCGCGTCGAGCCGGCCGTCCACGTCGAGCTGCACGCAGTGGTCCACGAACACCTTGGCCGTGTAGACCTCGGTCTTGCAGTACGCGAGCTCGTGCTTGGTGTTCTGGAAGTCAAAGATGGTCTTGCCAAAGGCGCCGCGCTCCTTGACGTAGTCGATCGTCTGCAGCACCGCGGCCTCGGCCATGGACACCGCGTCCACGGCGATCGCCAGGCGCTCGCGCGGCAGCTGGTTCATGAGCTGGTAGAAGCCCTGCCCCTCCTCGCCGCCGAGCAGGTTGGCGGCCGGCACGCGCATGTCGTTGAAGAACAGCTCGGCGGTGTCCGCGCCGTGGCGGCCGATCTTCTCCAGCACGCGGCCGCGCTCGAAGCCGGGGGTGTCGGCGGTGACGGCGAACAGGCTCATCCCCCTGTGCCCGGCCTCGGGGTCGGTCTTGGCCACCACCACCACGAAGTCGGCCGAGCCGCCGTTGGAGATGAAGGTCTTGGAGCCGTTGATCACGTACTCGTCGCCGTCACGCCTGGCGGTGGTGCGCACGCCCTGCAGGTCCGAGCCGGCGCCGGGCTCGGTCATGGCGATCGCAGCGATCCACTCGCCCGAGGCAATCTTGGGCAGCCACGCCTTCTTCTGCTCCTCGCTGCCGTAGTTCATCACGTAGTGCGGCGTGATGGTGGAGCCGACGCCCATCCCGAACGCCGTGTCGAGGCTGTAGATGAGCTCCTCGGTGACGAGGTACTCCATGGCCGCGTCGCCGCCCTGCCCGCCGTACTCCTCCGGCACGTCGAGCAGCAGCAGGCCGGCCTCTCCGGTGCGCCGCCAGGTCTCGCGGTCCACGAACTTCTGCTGGGCCCACCTTGCCTGGTTGGGCGTCATCTCCTTGGCGAAGAACGCCCGCGCGTGCTCGCGGAGCAGCCGGTGGTCGTCGGACTCCCAGGTGGGACGGTAGTCGGGGAAGAGTGCGGACACGAGGGGCCTCCTGGGGGTCGACGACGACGAGGACTGCCGTCAGCCTACGACCGCACCCGCGAAGGAGTCCGCGATCGCGGCCGGGCTCGCACCGGGAAACCCCACTCGGGTCGGGGTACGGGCGGTTAAAGTTCTCTCGACTCTCATCCACCCGGCGAAAAAACCACACCATGCACCTCACCCGCACCCTGCCCGCCGCCACCGCGGCGGCCGCGGTCCTCCTCCTCGGGCCGCCCGCCCTGGCCGCGGCCGCCCCCGCCCCCGGACCCGGCGGCGTCACGGCCCCCGCCCGCACCTCGATCTCCCTGTCCACGCCGATCGGCGAGGTGGGCACCGGCAACCGCCACGAGTCCCGCCCGGCGCTGTCCGAGGTCAAGCTCCTCATGGCCGACTGGGTGCTCACCCGGGGCGACGGCTCCGCGCACGACCGGTGGTTGTGCGAGCGCATGATCCGGGCCAGCGACGACGCCGCCGCGCAGGAACTGTGGAACAAATACGGGCCTGTCACCGTCTCCTCGCCCGCCGCCCACTACGGGCTCACCGCGACCCGGCCCGGCCCGACCTGGGGGACGTCCCGGACCTCGGCCGCCGACCTCACGCGGTTCCTCGACGCCAAGCGCGAGCACGACCCGGGGTCGCCGCTCTTGCACTGGATGCGGACCGCCGAGCCCATGGCCGCCGACGGCACCCCCCAGAACTGGGGCACCTCCCGGCTGTCCGGCGTCGAGGGCACCAAGTGGGGCTGGAGCGACCACGGACCGAGCGTGGTGGCGTCCGCCTCCTTCGGCCGCGACTTCTCGATCGCGGCGATCACCTACGGCACGCCCGCCGACCAGAACGCCGATCTCGCCGGCGCCCTCGTCGACGTGCCCGCGCAGCCGATGCTCGTCACCGGCAGCGCCGAGGTGCCCCTGCCCGCCGGGATCGAGGTCCCCCGCGAGGTCGCCGACCACCTGCCGGTCCACCTCCCCGCGCCGACCCCGCCGCCCCTGCCGGAGCCGATCGCGCAGGCGCTCGCCACGGCCGGAATCCGGTCGCCGTCCTGACCGCGCCGGTCATACTCGTGCCATGACCGCATCCGGATCCGAGACCACCCCCGCGCCCGAGCCGTTCCCCACCGACTGGACCCGCTGCCTCGTCCTGGTGGCGCACCCGGACGACCCCGAGTACGGCATGTCCGCCGCCGTGGCCCGCTGGACCGCCGAGGGCCGGCACGTGGTGTACGTCCTGGCCTCCAGCGGCGAGGCCGGTATCGAGGGCATGGCCCCCGAGGTCGCCGGGCCGGTCCGCGAGGAGGAGCAGCGCCGCTCGTCGGCGATAGTGGGGGTGACCGAGGTCGAGTTCCTCGGCTTCCCGGACAGCCGGATCGTCGACGGCCCCGACCTGCGCGACGCCGTGGCCGACGCGATCCGCCGCCACCGTCCCGACGTGGTGGTCTCGCTCTACTCCGGCCCCGAGTGGGCGCCCGGCGCCCCCAATCAGAGCGACCACATGGAGTTCGGCGCCGCCGTGGGCACCGTGTTCGACGACCTCGCCGCGGCCGCCGGCGTGGAGTCCGGGGAGGCCCGGCCGCTGTTCTGGTTCGAGTCCACCCCCGACCCCACGCACTACGTGGTGGTGGACGGGTTCGTCGAGACCGCCGTCGACGCGTTGGCCGAGCACTTCGAGTACCTCTCGGTCCTCGACCCCGACACGCCCGTGCGCGACCAGGCCCGGACCCAGGTGGAGAACGTCTGCGCTCCCCGCGAGGGCCTGGCCGACGGCCGCCCCGTCGTGGGCTTCCGGCGAATGCGCCCCTGACCCGGCCGGCGTCAGTCGTCGGGCCGGGTCCGCCGCAGCGTGAGGTTGACCCGCCCGGGCGGGGCGCCCAGGACGTCGGCGCACCAGGACGGCGCCGTACCGTCGAACACCTTGGGCACGCCGTGGAACGCGAGCCGGGATGGCCCGCCGAACACCACGAGGTCGCCCGACTCCAGCCGGACGTCCCTGTAGGGGCGACCTCGGTGCTCGGGGGTGCCGAAGCGGAAGGTGCAGGCGTCGCCCAGGCTCAACGAGACCACGGGGGCGTCGCTGGCCTCGTCGCGATCCTGGTGCAGCCCCATCGTGGACCCACGGCCGTAGAGGTTCACCAGGGCGGCGTCGGGGGTGTAGGCGGTGGGGTCGACGCCGCCGGACAGGACCTCCGGGCAGACGCCGGCCGCCGCGGCGAGCGCGGACCGGGCCGCCCGGAGCAGCCACACCGGTAGAGGCGGAACGACCTCGTCGTCGTCGTACCGGTAGGGCGTCCACCCCCGCCCCAGGCTGAACGTACGCACCGACATCCGGCCCCCGCCCGGCAGCACGACGGTGCGTGGGGCGCGATCGGCGGCCCAGCCGGCGCACGCGCGGAGGAGGTACTCCTGCTGGTCGCGCCCCATCCAGCCCGGCAGGTGGACGGCGCCGGACCCGAGGACCGCGGGCGGGCGGTCGAGCGGGAAGAGCGCGTCAGCCACTCTTCGATTGTGCGACCCCGGAATCGCCGCCGCCGGCCGGGTCCTGCGAGGTGATGGGCGCGGCGACGTCCTCGAGCGACTGCCCCTCCGCGTCCACGCCGAGGACGATCTCGGCGATACCGCCGATCGCCATGATGCCGGCGGCGATGAGGAAGCCCAGGCCGACGAGACCGCGCTCACCGCTCTCGACGAAGTTGCCGAACAGGAACGGGCCGATGACTCCACCGAGTCCCGTGCCGATCGCGTAGAAGAACGCGATCGCCAGGGCGCGCGTCTCCATGGGGAAGATCTCGCTCACCGTGAGGTAGGCGGCCGAGGCGCCGGCGGTCGCGATGAAGAACGTCAGCGAGAGCAGGGCAACGAAGCCCCACAGCCCGCCCGCCTCGGACATAAAGACGACGTACAGGGGCACGGTGGCCAGCGCGGAACCGAGGTAGGTGCCGGAGATCATCTTCTTGCGCCCGACCTTGTCGAACAGCGGCCCCAGGATCAGTGCACCGGCGAAGTTCACGCCCGCGAACAGCGCCAGGAGCAGCGGGGCACTGTCCGAGGAGACGCCGTAGAAGTTCTGGTAGAGCGTGCCGAGGTTGAAGGTGATGCCGTTGTAGAGGAACGCCTGGCCGACGAACAGAGCCAGCCCGAGGATCGCGCGCTTGGGATACTTCCCGAACGCCGTCTTGGCGATCTCGGTGAGGGTGATGGACTCGCGCTGGTGGATGGTGAGCGCTTCGTCGTCCGGGACCCGCTCGAGGGGTTCGTCCTTCTCCTCCTCGACCGACTCCTCGATCTCGCCGACGATCTTCTCCGCTTGGTCCTCCCGGCCGTGGATGAACAGCCACCGCGGGCTCTCCGGGACGTGGCGGCGAACGAAGATGATCACCACTCCCAGGGCGGCGCCCACGCCCAGCGCGTACCGCCACCCCATGTTCTCGCTGAACATCGCCGTGTTGAGGAAGAACAGCGAGTAGAACGAACCGAACGCCGCACCCAGCCAATAGGTGCCGTTGATGAGGATGTCGACGCGGCCGCGGTACGAAGCGGGGATGAGCTCATCGACCGCCGAGTTGATGGCCGCGTACTCGCCCCCGATACCTGCGCCGGTGAAGAACCGGCAGACGAAGAACATCCACGGCGCCACGGAGAATGCCGTGGCCAGCGTCGCGAGGCAGTACACGACAAGGGTGATGATGAAGAGCTTCTTGCGACCCCACTTGTCGGTGAGTCGCCCGAAGAACAGGGCGCCGAGCACCGCACCGAGTATGTAGATCGAGGCCGCCAGGCCGATCTGCCCCTCGGTGATGGGCAGACCCGAGCCCGGCTCGACGAGCCGCGCGGCGAGGGAGCCGATGAGCGTGACCTCGAGGCCGTCGAGGATCCACACCGTGCCGAGGCCGATGATCACCTTCCAGTGGATCCCGGCCCAGGGGAGCCGGTCCATCCGCGCTGGCACCTTGGTCTCGATGGTCTTCATTGACCGTTCGTGTTTCGCCCTGTCGCCCATGAATCGGTTCTAACCCGCTCGTCCCCGGTCCGCATCCGATCCGTGTGACGATCGCGCCACGACGTGGTTTTACCCCTGGTCAGCCTTCTCCGCGCAGCACCGCCCACGCCTGCTCGGCGAGCTCGGGGGTCGCCGCGGCCACCACGGTGCCGCCCCCGAGGGGCTGCTCGCCGTCGGGTCCGGTGACCACACCGCCGGCGGCCTCGACGATGGGGATGAGGGCCACGATGTCGTAGGGCTTGAGGTCGGCTTCGACGACGAGGTCGACCCGTCCCGCGGCCACCATGCAGTACGCGTAGCAGTCCCCGCCGAAGCGTTGGAGGCGGACGCGTCGACCGAGGTCGTCGTATCTCTCGCGGGTCTCGCCGGACTCGCCGAACATCGACGGGTGGGTGGTGTACATGATCGCCTCGGACAGCTCCCGGCAGCCGGAGGTACGTAGTTCGACAAGGGATGGCCCGTCGGGGCTCGTGGAATCGGGGCGGCGTCGCACGACGGCGCGGCCGTGCACGGCGCCGAAGGTCTCACCCAGAACCGGCTGGTCCATGAAGCCCGCGACGGCGCGGCCGTCCTCGACCACTCCGACGAGCGTGCCCCAGCCCGTCATGCCGGTGAGGAACGCCTTGGTGCCGTCGATCGGGTCGAGGTACCAGGTGCGCCGGGCGTCGTCGGGCCCGGAGGCGCCGTTCTCCTCCCCCACCACGCGGTCACCCGGCGACATCGCGGAGATCCCCGCGCGCAGCAGCGCCTCGATCGACCGGTCCGCCTCGGTCACGGGGTCGTAGTCGCGCCCACCGCTCTTGTCGGCGGCTCCCATTGACTCCAGGTCGCCGTGGAAGTGCCGGAGGGCGATGCGGCCCGAGGCGGCCAGGAGCTCGTCGAGGTGCTCGAGGGCCTCGTCCTCGAGGGGGTGCGCATACCGCTGGTTCATGCCCACAGTGCACCACAGATGTCGAAGTAGCGGGTACTGGTCGGGCCCGCGCACTAGCGTGGGGGACAACCGATCCGGACGGGAGGCCCCATGCCGTGAACGCCCTCCTCGACTTCCTCTCCACGCGTCGCACCCAGCTCGCGGTGGACTCGTGGCAGCACGTGAGTGCCACGGTCCAGGCCGTGCTCCTGGCCACGGCGCTCTCGCTGCTGGTCGGTGTGGCGGTGTACCGCAGCCGGGCGGGCTCCGCCGTGGCCACGGGCCTGGCCTCGACGGCCCTCACGGTGCCGTCCTTCGCACTACTCGGCCTGCTCATCCCGGTCCTCGGGCTGGGAGTGTTGCCGACCATGGTGGCTCTCGTGATCTACGCGGTGCTGCCGATCCTGCGCAACACCATCGTCGGGCTCGACGCGGTGCCGGCCGCCACGGTGGACGCCGCCCGCGGCGTGGGGATGAGCCGGATGGGTGTCCTCGGGCGGGTGGAGCTGCCGCTGGCGTGGCCGTCGATCCTCGCCGGCATCCGGGTCTCCACGCAGATGTCCATGGGCATCCTCGCGATCGCCGCCTACGCCAAGGGCCCGGGCCTGGGCAACCTCATCTTTGCGGGCCTGTCCCGAGTGGGTACGCCCACCGCGGTACCCATGGCCCTCACCGCCACCGTCCTCATCGTCGTCCTCGCGCTCGTCCTCGACGGGCTCCTCGTCCTACTCGGACGCCTCACTGCCAGGGGGATCCAGTGACCGAACCCGCCGCGCCGACCCGAAACGCCGATGCCGGTGTCTCCGGAGTGCCGATCGTCCTCGACGAGGTCACCAAGATCTTCCCCGGCCAGGACACGCCGGCCGTGGACCGCGTCTCCCTCGAACTGCCCGCCGGGCGGACCACCGTGTTCGTGGGCCCGTCGGGCTGCGGCAAGACCACCACCATGCGGATGATCAACCGGCTCATCGAGCCCACCTCCGGCACCATCACGATCGACGGTCGCGACAACCGGGAGCTGGACCCTGACGCCCTCCGCCGCGAGATCGGCTACGCCATCCAGGCCTCCGGCCTGTTCCCGCACATGACCGTGGCCCAGAACATCGCAACCGTCCCGAAGCTGCTCAAGTGGAAGAAGCGCCGGATCGCCGAGCGCGTGGACGAGATGCTGACGCTCGTCGGCCTGGACCCGGCGGACTTCCGCGACCGCTACCCGGCCCAGCTCTCCGGCGGCCAGCAACAGCGCGTCGGCGTGGCCCGGGCGCTCGCCGCCGACCCGCCGGTCCTGCTCATGGACGAGCCGTTCGGCGCGGTGGACCCCATCACGCGGGCCGCGCTCCAGGACGAACTCATCCGGCTGCAGGACGATCTGCACAAGACCATCGTCTTTGTCACCCACGACTTCAACGAGGCGGTCAAGATCGGTGACCGGATCGCCGTGCTCGGCCCCGGCTCGTCGGTTCTGCAGTTCGACACCCCGGAGTCGATCCTCTCCCACCCGGCCGACGACACGGTCGCGGGCTTCATCGGCGACGACGCCGCGCTCAAGACGCTCACCCTCCGCACCGTCGGCGACGTGGCGCTGGGCGAGGCGCCCACGGCGAGGGAGTCCGAGTCGCCGCACGCATTCGCCGGCCGGCTCCGCGCGAGCCCCGACGAGTGGGGCGTGGTGCTCGACGACGCCGGCCGCCCGGCCCGCTGGGTGCGCGGCGACCGCGTGGAGTCGATGCCGGACCTGCGGTCGGGCGGCCAGCCGGTGGGCGGCCACGTGACCGTGGACTCGACGCTCCAGGAGGCGCTCGACGGCCTGCTCTCCACCGCCAGCGCCACCACGGTCGTCGTGGACTCCTCCGGCGCGTACCGCGGAACGATCAGCATCGACGACCTCGTGGACGAGCTCCGCCGGATCAAGCACCACCACGCCGGGGCCGAGCAGGGTTCGGGGCCGGCGTGAGCACCGCCACCGCCTCCACCGAGTCGCGCGCGGAGAAGATCCGGCTGTTCGTGCAGCCGGTGCTCGTGCTGGTCGTGGGCGCGGCCGTGCTGTGGTGGGCGCTCACCGGGGACCTCAGCGAGACGCAGCAGGCCTCCCTCAACGCCGCGTCGATCTCGCAGCGGATCCTCGAGCACATCCAGATCACGATCGCGGTGACGCTCATCGTGGTGGCGATCGGCGTGCCACTGGGGATCCTGCTCACCCGCCCCCGCATGGGCTTTTTCGCCCCCGTTGCGATCGGGATCGCCAACATCGGTCAGGCGGCCCCGGCCATCGGGCTCATCGTGCTGCTCTTCCTGGCCACCAACCGCACCGGGTTCTGGATCGGGGTCCTGCCCGTGGCGGCGTACGCGCTGCTGCCGGTGCTGCGCAACACCATCGTCGGGATCCGGAACGTGGACCCCGCCCTGCTCGAGGCGGCCCGGGGCCAGGGGATGACGGCGAGGAGGGTCCTGCGCTCGGTGGAGCTGCCGCTGGCCGTGCCGTTCATCCTCGCCGGCCTGCGCACCACCCTCGTGCTGGCGGTGGGGACGGCCACCCTGAGCTTCCTCGTGGATGCCGGCGGCCTGGGGATCTTCATCGACACCGGCTACCGCCTCCAGGACCACCGCACCCTCGTGGTGGGCTCCGTCCTCGCCGTGTGCCTCGCGTTGTTCGTCGACTGGCTCGGCGGCGTAGGCGAGCGGCTCTTCAACCCCAGGGGGCTCCGATGACCGCCACGCGACGCCGCCCCCTCCGGGCGCTGACCCGGTCCCTCGCCGCCGGACTGGCCACGGTGCTCGTGGCCACGGGCTGCGGGCTCAGCGACGGCGGGTCCGTCCCGCTGCCGGTGGGCCCCGGACCGGACGGGACCGTGGCCGAGCTCGAGGGCGTGCGCATCGCGGTGGGCGGCAAGGACTTCACCGAGGGCGTCCTGGCCAGCTACTTAGTGGAGTTCCTCCTCGCCGCCGCCGGGATGGACGTCTCCGACATGTCGTCGCTGGCCGGGTCCAACAGCTTCCGGCAGGCGATGATCACCGGGCAGGTGGACATCGGTATGGAGTACACGGGCACCGCCTGGATGAGCTACATGGGCCAGGAGGAACCCATCCGCGACCCGCAGGGCCAGTGGGAGGCGGTCCGTGATGCCGATCTCGAGGAGAACGACATCCGCTGGATGCCGCCCACCACCGTGGACAACACCTACTCCTTCGCGCTCAACCGCGAGGCCGCCGAGCGGACCGGGGTACGGACGCTCTCGGACTACGCCGACCTCGTCCGGTCTGACCCGTCCGCTGCCGTGACCTGCATGGAGACCGAGTTCTCCGTGCGCCGCGACGGCTGGCCCGGCCTCGCGGACACCTACGGCTTCGACGCGCAGACGGTCCCGGTCCCGATCATGCAACCGGGCATCATCTACCAGGCGACCGCGGTGGGCCGGGAGTGCACGTTCGGCGAGGTGTACGTCACCGACGGCCGGGTCAAGGGGCTCGATCTGGTGGTGCTCGAGGACGACAAGCGCTTCTTCCCCGTCTACAACCTCGCCACGGTGATCCGCGGCGAGGTCCTGGACAAGCACCCGGAGATCGAGGAGGTCCTGGCCCCGCTCGAGGACGTGCTCACCAACGAGGTCATGGTGGACCTCAACATGCGCGTCGACGTGGACGGAGAGGACCCCGCGCAGGTCGCGAGGGATTTCCTCGTGGAGCGCCGGCTCGTCAGCACGGGGTGATTCTGCGCCGGAGCCGGCCGTGGAGGACAATCGGACGCAGGCACCCCAGGAGGTATGCATGCCCAGGAATCCGTTCGCGGTGGTGAGCGGGCTCCCCCGCGCGGCCGCGCGGCTGCCCAAGATGGCCCCCGACCTGTCCCAGCTCCCCAAGGGCAGGTTCGTCACCCTCACCGACGACGTGCGGACCCGGCTGTACGACACCGGCGAGGAGCACCTCACCCCGGTCGTGTTGCTTCACGGAATGGCCGCCACCGGGATGCTCAACTGGTACCAGACCTTCCAGCGCCTGCGGGGTGAGTACCGTCTCATCTCCTTTGACCAGCGCTGGCACGGCAAGGGCTTCAAGGGTGACTTCGGGTTCGACACCCTGACCGACGACGTCCTGCGCGTCATCGACCACCTCGAGCTCGAGAAGCCGGTCCTCGGCGGCTACTCGATGGGCGGTCTCATCTCGCAGCTCGCGGCCCGCCGCGACCCGTCCCGGCTCGGGGGGCTCGTCCTGGCGGCCACCGGCACCGGCGCCGAGCGCAACGCCCTGGAGAAGCTCACCATGGGTGGATTCCTGCGCACGAGCCCGCTGCTCAACACGGTGCCCATGGAGTTCGCGGAGGAGTTGGAGGAGGACGACGACCCGCTCAACGCCCACCGCTGGGCGATGCGGGAGCTCTCCTCCGTCTCGTTTACCACCCACCGCACTGTGATCGGCGAGGTCGCCAAGTTCAACTCCACCGAGTGGCTGTATCAGCTCGACCTGCCGGTGGCGATCATCAAGACGATGCGCGACGTGGCGTTCCCGCGCTGGATCCAGGACGAGATGGCCGACCTGCTGCCGCACAGCGCGGTGTTCCCCATCACCGCCGGTCACGCAGTGTGCGCCACGCACCCGGGCACGTTCGCCCGGCGTATGCGCACCGCCATCGGCTGGGTGGTGTCCAACGCCGGGTGAGCCCGGCGGGCCGGCGGTGAGGGGGCCGGGCCGCCAAGGGCCGGTCAGTTGTTCGTCGTGGCTTCGTCCAGGCGGTCGCGCGCCTCGTCCCCGTACTCCTGGAGACACTGCTCGATCTTGGCCTGGTCGGTCCCGGCGTCCTGTAGACACTGGCCGGCGTCGGTGTTCTGGACCAGCGAGGCGATGCCGAACGTGATGAGTCCGCCGATGATCACGGCGAGCAGGCCCAGGATCGCGCCGGCCACACCCGAACCCCGGCCCGAGCCGTTGATCCGCTTGGAGCGGCCGCGGGCGACGAGGCCCACGATGATGGCGATGAGGCCCAGGACGATGCCGGCGACGCCGAGGACCGGGATCCAGGACACAGCGAGGGCCAGGAGGCCGAGCAGCAGCGCCGCGATGCCCAACCCGGCGCCGCCCTTCCGCCGCACCGCCGGCTCGCCAGCGTAGGCGCCGCGGCCGTCGTCCATGGGGAGATTGTGGGGGTCGTTCCTGCGGTTCATCTCGCCTCCGTTGTGGGGAACGTGGATTCTTCGACCGCGCGGGGACGCGCGATCGACCGCCAGAGTTCCAGCTCGCGGGCCACTACGCACCCGCTGGAACAGCGGGACGTCACCGCTACGGTATCGCCAACCCGCCCCCGCCACCACGCGAGTAGAGGTAGGCGGTCACCGCGAACACGGCGACCGCGAGGCCTCCCAGCGCTATCCCCCACACCGCGCGCCGCGGGTCGGGCTCCTCGTTGGTGATCCAGCCCGTGGGCCACTTGGCGAGCGCCCCGAAGCCGATCGCCATGAGGGCGGCGACAAACGCCACGATGTTGAGCAGCGGGATCCACGAACCGGCCAGCGCGCAGGACCCGAGCACGAGTGCCCGGGTGCCCAGGTCCATACCTCCGGAGGCCCCGCCGCCGCGCCGAACGGACTCACCCCTGGATCGGAACACCATGCCCTGATCCTAGGCGGACGGCGGGCTCCGGCGTCGGCTCAGGCGCCGGCGCGCAGGTCCTTGCGCAGGATCTTGCCCGCGGCCGACTTGGGCACCTCGTCGATGAACTGCACGGCACGGACCTTCTTGTACGGGGCCACGCGCTCGGCGACGAAGTCCATGACGCCCTGCTCGTCCAGTTCCGCGCCCTGTTGCCGCACGACGAACGCCTTGGGCACCTCCTCGCCGTCGGCGTCGCGCACCCCCACCACCGCCGCGTCGGCGATCTGCGGGTTGGTGAGCAGCAGCGCCTCCAGCTCGGCCGGCGGCACCTGGTAGCCCTTGTACTTGATGAGCTCCTTGAGCCGATCCACGATGTAGACGTTGCCGTCCGCGTCCACGCGCGCGATGTCGCCGGTGTGCAGGTAGCCCTCGTCATCGAGCGAATCGCGGGTGGCCTGCTCGTTGTTCAGGTACCCCACCATGACGTTGGGGCCGGCGCACCAGAGCTCGCCGGGCTCGCTGAGCGCGACGCCACCCTCGTCGTCGACCTCTCCGGCCGCCGGGTACGCCACCTCGTCAGAGGTTCCGGGCTCGACGATTTTGCACGTCATGTTGGGCAGGGTGACCCCCACGGAGTCCAGGGGGGCCGCGACGTCGGGGCGGTGAGCGTGGCTCACCGGGCTCATCTCGCTCATGCCGAAGCCCTGCTTGACGTGGCAGCCCAGACGCGCGGCGACCGCGTTGCCGAGCTCGGCGTCCAGCGCGGCAGCGCCGGAGAAGATGGTGGTAACGCTGGACAGGTCGTACTCGTCGACCATCGGGTGCTTGGCCAGTGCCACCGCGACGGGGGGTGCGATGAACACGTAGGTGCAGCGGAACTCGGAGACCGTGCGGAGGAAATCCTGGAGGTCGAACCGCGGCATCGTCACCAGGCACCCGCGGTTGTAGAGCGCGGCGTTCAGCAGGACGGTCATACCGTAGATGTGGAAGAACGGCAGGACCGCGAGCAGGCGGTCATCGTGGCGCACGTCGATCATGGGCCGCGTCTGGCACACGTTGGCCACGAGGTTGCGGTGCGTGAGCATGACCCCCTTGGGGTTGCCCGTGGTACCGGAGGAGTAGGGCAGGACGGCGAGGTGCGTGGCCGGGTCGAAGTCGACCTCCGGCGGCGCGGCGCCGTCGGCGAAGAGGTCGAGGAGGTTGGGGTGCCCCTCGGCGCCGTCGAGGACGACGACGTGGGCGTCGTCGAGCCCCACGCGGGCCGCACCGGCCTTGGCCGCCTCCATGAGCGGCGAGACCGTGACGAGCATCTTCGCCCCGGAGTCGCGGAGCTGCTTGGCGATCTCGTCGCCGGTGAACAGCGAGTTGACGGTGGTGGCGATGGCGCCCGAGCGCAGAATGCCGTGGAAGACGGCGCCGAACGCCGGGACGTTGGGGCAGTGCAGCGCCACCACGTCGCCCTGCTCGATCCCGCGGTGTCGCAGCGCGCCGGCGACCAGGTCGATCTGCTCGATGAGCGAACGGTAGGTGGTCTCGGAGCCGTCGCGGCTATCGACAAAGGCCAGCCTGTCGAGGTCGGCCTCGGCGATGTCGCCGAAGAGGAAGTCGTACACGCTCTTCGCCGGGATCTCGACGTCGGGTAGGGGGCTGGTGAACGGCATGTGGGGCCTCCGAGGGTGAGAACGAGGGACGACCGCAGTCTATGTGACGCGGCTCACTGGCCGGTGCCCTACAGGTGTACGTCGTTGTACGCGCGCTCGTCCTCGATCGGTTCGAGGTGGGACGTGATGTGACTGTGGGGAAGCGCGTCGTGGATCTCCTGCTCGACCAGTTCCACGAGGTCGTGGCCGCGGTCCACACTCCACTCACCGGGGACGAGCGCGTGGAACTCGACGAACCGCCACCGTCCCGACTCCCGGGTGCGCAGCTCGTGGAAGTCCACCTCGCCGGGCACGCGGTGCCGTGCGAGCACCTCCTCGATCGCCCGGTTGTCCTCGTCGGGCAGCGTGGCGTCCATGAGCCCCATCCCGGAGACGTGGACCAGTCGGTAGCCCACGTAGAGGATGTTGAGGCCCACCAGGATCGCGACGACGGGGTCGAGCACCTCCCAGCCGGTGAGCCAGACCAGGGCCACGCCCACCACCACGCCGATCGAGGTCACGACGTCGGTGAGCAGGTGCTTGCCGTCCGCCTCGAGCGTGCGCGAGCGGTGTCGGGCGCCGGCCCGCACCAGGATGAGCCCCACCACGGCGTTGATCACGGCCGCCACCACCGAGATGAGCAGACCCAGACCGAGGGACTCCAGGGGCCGCGGGTTGATGATGCGCTCGACG
The DNA here is from genome assembly GCF_045369825.1 of Dietzia sp. 179-F 9C3 NHS. Lineage (NCBI taxonomy): Bacteria > Bacillati > Actinomycetota > Actinomycetes > Mycobacteriales > Dietziaceae > Dietzia > Dietzia sp. 179-F 9C3 NHS. The sequence continues at coordinate 201,306 of NZ_JBIQES010000003.1, read as the reverse complement.
GCCGTATAGACGATGAACGCCGCGGCCACCAGGATCATCGCCCCCTCGGCCCCGGCCGAGAAGTACTCGGCCTTGGAGTGGCCGTACTGGTGGTCGTCGTCCGCCGGCCGCTCGGCCACGGTGATGGCGATGAGCGCGATGACCGCCGCCACGAGGTTGACGACGGACTCCGCGGCGTCCGAGAGGAGACCGACCGAGCCGGTCACCCACCACGCGCCCACCTTGAGGGCGATGGTGACGACGGCCGTCGCGACGGACAGCCACGCGAACTTCTTGAGCACGGACACGCGGTAAGCCTAGGCCCCACCTCCGAGATCCGCCCCTCGGCGCTCGGCTAGCGTCTGCTCCATGACCGACGTCGGCGCCCCCGTCACCACGCCCGCGAAGCTGCGCACGATCGTGCTCGTGGTGGCCGCGCTCAACCTGGCCTACTTCTTCGTCGAGGTGTCGGTCGCGCTGGCGATCGGCTCGGTGGCGCTGCTCGCCGACTCGGTGGACTTCCTCGAGGACACCGCCGTCAACGTCATCATCGCGCTGGCGCTCGGGCTCCCCCTGGCCAAGCGGGCGACGGCCGGGAAGATCATGGCGGTGATCATCTGCGCGCCCGCCGTGGCGGCCGCGTGGCAGGCCTTCGTCAAGGCCGGCGACCCGTCCCCGCCCGACGTGCCACTGCTCGCGATCACGGCCGGCGGCGCCGCCGTCGTCAACCTCACCTGCGCGCTCATCCTCGCGCGGATCCGGTCCCACGGCGGCTCCATGACCACCGCCGCGTTCCTCGCCGCGCGCAACGACGTCATCATCAACGTCGTCATCATCGCCATGGCCGGCGTCACCGCGTGGACGATGAGCGGCTGGCCGGACATCGTCCTGGGCGTGGTGATCATCCTGCTCAACCTGGCCGCCGCCAAGGAAGTGTGGGAGGTCGCGGAGTCCGAGACCCTCGCCGCGCGCGCTCTCGCCGGCGAGGACCCGGAGGACGACGACTAGGAGGTCGGCCGCCGCCCGCCCGCGGCCACCCGCCCGCCGCTACGAGCCCTCGCTGCCCACGCCGGCCGCCCGGCTGCCCGCAGCCGCGCCGCCGTCGGTCTGCTCGATCACTCGGTGGATCCCCGGCACGCCAGCGTCGCCCCACGCGGCGGCGTCGAAACGCTGCTCGAGCCACGGCACGCCCTGGATCCCCACCAGCTCGGTGCTCGCGCGCCAGGCGTCGCGGACGAAGTCCTGGAAGCCACACTCGGTGGGGTCGATCGTCACGCTCGCCCCGCCCTCGGCGTACCGGTCGGCCAGCCACAGCACGTCGGAATACGGCACGAGGCAGTCGGTGGGGCACGAGCTGAGGTACACAGGCGCGTTGGGGGTCTGCTTACCCAGTCGCCCCTCGTCGTAGCGGCGACGGAAGGCCGGGTCGTCGCTGGGCAGGCCGCCGGCGAACACCGCCTGCAGTGGTAGCCCCGGGGTGAGCCCGTAGACGAGCTGGCAGCTGGTGTGGAACACATCGGCCACCTGCCGGCCGAGCGGCGTGAGCCGGGAGTCGAGGTCGATCTCGGGGTACGCGGCGGCATAGCCCAGGGCGTTGGCCACCACGAAGCCGGCGGCGAGCTCGCCGCCGGCGAAGTGTTCGAAGCTCGTCGAGTCCACGACCATGCCCTGGAGGACCGAGCCCACGATCCGCCGCTCGGGGGCGTAGGAGCCCGCCATCTCGGCGGCCGTGGTGCCGGCGACGCCGCCGCCCGCCAGCCCGAATATCGCGGCCGGCAGGTCCGGCTCGATCGGGGCGTCGGGCACCTGCTCGATCGCGCGGAGGATGTCCAGCGCGGCCGGGCCGGAGAGCGCGCCCACCGAGAAGGGGTGCACGCCGGGTGCTCCGTTGTTTCCGAAGTCGGTCATGGCCACGGCCCAGCCGCGGGCGAGCATCTGTGGGATCGGCCCCAGGGAGACCTGCGCGAGGTCGGCGGTGTTCCCGCCCACCCAGCGGTAGCTGGGCCCGCACCCGGGGGCGAGGTTGTCATTGGCCTCGAGGTAGCTCACCACGCGCTTCTCGCCGTGCTCCCCGAAGGCGTGCGGGACCAGCACGATGCCGCTCACCACGCGGGACCCGCCGTCGAGCCCGGTACTGGCGTAGAGAACCTGCCAGGCGTCGAGACCGCCGAAGCGGATGAGCACGTTCTGCGGCTGCACCCTGCGCGAGCGCAGCAGCGTTCCGGCGGGCATGTCCGGGCCCACCTCGGGGTCCGCGTAGAACGGGTCCTCCTGCGGCGGGGTCGGGAACCACTCCTCCGGCGTGGCGAGCCGGCCGTCGAGCACGGAGTCCACCACGGGCGGCGAGAAGATCTCGTGCGGCAGGACGGTGGGGGCGGCCGTCGCCGCGGGAACGCCGGTCCCGGCGACCGAGACGGCGAGCGCCAGGGCGAGAATGCCGGTCGCCCGGCCGGGGTTGCGCATGGCGCGAGCTTAACAACCGCTGAGAACCCGGACGCCTGCCGCCCGCGGACTCCCGCACGGTCCGCGGTGAGGTGAGCCACTGCGGGGCGCCCGAAATCGGTACTGTCGGAGGCATGCACGTAGGGCTGATCTGGCTGGGCGCGGCGGTACTGCTCGCGGCCGGCGAGTCCGTGAGTGGAGAACTCTTCCTCCTCATGCTCGCCGGCGGCGCGTTGGGCGGCTCCGCGGCGGCCTTCCTCGGCGCCCCGGTGTGGGGGCAGGCGCTGGCGTTCGCTCTGGTCTCGATCATCCTCGTCGTGGGCGTCCGCCCGGTGGTCCGCCGCCGCATACTCTCCGCGCTCCCGGAGCACGACACCAACACGGCTGCGCTCACCGGCCGCGGGGGTACCGTCGTCGAGGCCGTCGGCCCCGGCGGGGGCCTGGTGGAGATCGGCGGCGACACCTGGACAGCGCGACCGCTGCTCGACGGCGACACGTTCGCCGCCGGAGAGAAGGTCCTCGTGCACCAGATCGAAGGCGCCACGGCGATCGTCGTGCGCGGCGTCTAGCAGACCGCCAGAACGACCGAACCGCTAGGAGAACCATGGGTGGCTTGATCTTCCTCGCCTTCCTCGTCGTCTTGATCGTCTCGGTGGTGGTGAGCTCGGTGAAGCTCATCCCCCAGGCCGAGGCGGCCGTCATCGAGCGGCTCGGCCGCTACCAGCGCACCGTGAGCGGCCAGCTCACACTGATCATCCCGTTCATCGACCGCGTCCGCGCCAAGGTGGACCTCCGCGAGCGCGTCGTGACCTTCCCGCCGCAGTCGATGATCACCGAGGACAACCTCACGCTGAGCATCGACACGGTCGTCTACTTCCAGGTCACCGACCCCAAGTCGGCGGTCTACGAGATCAACAACTACATCGTGGCCGTGGAGCAGCTGGCCACCACGACGCTGCGCAACGTCGTCGGCGGGCTCACGCTGGAGCAGACGCTGACGAGCCGCGACATGATCAACAAGCAGCTGCGCGGCGTACTCGACTCCGAGACCGGCCGCTGGGGCCTGCGCGTGGCCCGGGTCGAATTGCGCTCGATCGACCCGCCGCCCTCGATCCAGGAGTCGATGGAGAAGCAGATGAAGGCCGACCGCGAGAAGCGGGCCATCATCCTCACCGCCGAGGGCCAGCGCGAGGCCGCCATCACCACCGCGCAGGGCGCCAAGCAGGCCGCGATCCTCGACGCCGAGGGCAACAAGCAGGCCTCGATCCTCTCCGCCGAGGCCGAGCGCCAGTCGCGGATGCTCCGCGCCCAGGGTGAGCGGGCCGCCCGTTACCTCGTCGCCGAGGGCCAGGCCGCCGCGATCGCCCGCGTCAACGCCGCGGTCAAGTCCTCCAAGCCCACGCCGGAGATGCTCGCCTACCAGTACGTGCAGAACCTGCCGGAGATGGCCAAGGGCGACGCCGCCACGATGTGGATGATCCCCTCGCAGTTCGGCGACTCGCTGGAGACGTTCGCCAAGGCGATGGCCAAGAAGGACGAGGAGGGCGTGTTCCGCTACGAGCCGAGCGGTGACGCCGACGACGCCGAGCTGCCCTCGGCGCCCGAGAGCTGGTTCGACACCTCGACCGACCCCGAGATCGCGCAGTCCGTGGCCGCCGCCGAGGCCGCCGCCCGCGGGGCCGGGTCGTCGACGACGGAGGACGAGGGGCGCCGCCGGCCCAAGCCCAAGCCGGACGTGTTCGACATGGTCCCCGAGTCCGAGGGCGGCGCGGCCCCCGACACCGCCGGCGCCGGGCACGACCAGAGGGACGCCCTCGGCGGCCCGCCGCAGGGCCTGCCCTCCGGCCCGGCCCCGGGCCCGGCGGACGCGTACCCCACGCATCGGGAGGCCGACGAGTACGGGCAGCACCACCGGCCGTGAGTGACGCCAGCGAGGCGACCACCGCCGGTCGGGAGTTCGACGCCGAGGACATCCGCCTCATCGAGACGGCGGCCGCGGTGTTCGCCTCGCGGGGCATCAAGGGCACGAGCACCGACGACATCGCCAAGGCCGCCGGCGTCACCCGCGTGACCCTGTACCGCCGGCTGGGCACGCGCGACGAGGTGCTGCGCGCGATGTACGCGCACGAGACGCAGCGGCTCATGATGTCGCTCAACGACCGCTTCATCCCCTTCGAGTCCCTCGAGTGGGACGCCGTCCGGCACGTCGAGGACCTGCTCGTGGGGACGGTGTTCGACATCCGCGACAGCGAACTGTTGCGCCGCCTCGTCGAGATGGACCGCGCCGAGGCCATGGCCATGCTCGCCACGCAGTCGGACTCGGTGCTCGGCGCGATCACCGAGCTCGTCGCCGAGTTCCTCCGCAACACGTGGGACGCCGACGTGCACACGCGGCCGATAGGGGACGACGAGGTGCAGCGGCTGTCCAGAGAGATCGGCGCCGTGGTCGGCCGCTTTCTCCACTCACTCGTGGTGATGCCGGACGGGCCACCGGTTGTGGAGTCCGAGGAGCAGATACGGGCACTGGCCCGGCGCGCCCTCGTGCCGATGATCCTGCAGCGCTGACCGCGGCCGCTAGGTCGCGGCATCGCGCGCGGCCTCGTAGCGGGCTATGGCCACGCGCCGCTCCTGTGCGTGGTCGACGAGAGGCGCCGGGTAGCCACCCTCACCGTCGGTCCGCGGTTCATGGACCTTTGGACCGGCTACCCCGCGGAGCTCGGGAACCCAGCGGCGCACGTAGTCACCCTCCGGGTCGAAGCGTCGCCCCTGGGCGACGGGGTTGAACACCCGGAAGTACGGGGCGGCATCGGTACCCGTACCTGCCGTCCACTGCCATCCGTGCTGGTTGGAGGCCAGATCACCGTCAACGAGATGGTCGAGGAAGTGCGCGGCGCCACGGCGCCAGTCCACGTGCAGGTCCTTGGTGAGGAAGGACGCGGTGATCATACGTAGCCGGTTGTGCATCCATCCCTCGGCGAGGAGTTGCCGCATCCCGGCGTCGACGATCGGGTACCCGGTACGCCCGGCCTTCCATGCCTCGAAGTCCGCCTCCGCCTCGGCGCCGGTCGCCCACGCCACCCCGGCGAAGCGCAGGTCCACCTCCTCGCGAGCCGAACGTGGGCGATGGTGCAGGACGTCGGCATAGAACTCGCGCCACGCCAACTCGGAGGCGAAGGCGTCGCGCCCGGACGCCAGGTCCTCCGGCAGGGAATCGGTGGCCCCGAGGGAGGCGAGGTCGGCGAGCAGGGTGCGAGGGTGGATCGTGCCGAACTTGAGATCCACGCCCAGGCGGGAGGTGGCGTCGAGGTCGGGGCGGTCACGGTCCGCGGCATACCCGGCCAGCCGCTCGGCGCGAAAGCTCACCCACCGGTCGAGGGCGGCGCCCTCACCGAAGGGCCCGAGATCACCCTCGCGCAGGTGAGCGTGCGGATCCTCGACCGGGATCGCCTCGGCGACGGGCACCGGCGTGGCGTTCCGTTCAGACGGAGCCGGACACCAACCCACAACACCGGCGTCCACGTGGGCCGGCGCGGGCCAGCCGTGCTCGTACCACGCCCGCCGAAACGGGGTGAAGACCTTATACGGCTCCCCCAGCCGGGTGCGGACACGGCCCGGGGAGACCGCGTAGGGCGACCCCGTCCGCACCAACGCGCGGCCGTCCTGCGCCAGTGCCCGTTCGACTCGGCGATCGCGGGCCGCTCCGTAGGGGGCGAAGTCCTCGGAGACGTGGACGGTGTCGGCATCGACGGCCCGCGCCACCGCCGGCACCACCGTGGTGGGGGTACCCGAAACCACACACAGTCGCCCGTCCAACGCGCGGTCCAGCGCCTCGAGCGCGCCGCGCAACGCGGCCAGACGGGGTGCTCCGGCACGTCGCAACAGCGCCGGATCTGCGACGAACAGCGGCAGCACCGGGCCCGTGGTGGCTGCCACCGCGAGCGCGGGATGATCGCCTAGTCGCAGGTCGCGGCGTACCCACAGCACCGACGGCCGACGGCTGCTCCGCTCGCTCATGCGTACGCCCCCTCGCCTCACGCTCCGGCGCCGAGCAATTCGGTGGGGCCGGGCACGGACTGCCTGCCGAGCTCGACGGCGAACGCGCTGCTCAGGTCCAGATGGCGGAACCGGTGCCCGGTGGACACTGCCCACCCGGGCTCGACCCGCTGATCGGCGAGCACGGTCTCGCGTGCGCCGTCCCGGCGGAGCGCCACCCCCGGCGCCCACCCGGGGACCGGCAGCGGTGTGGGTCGCCGCAGCACCGACCCGAGCGCCTCGACGAACTCGTCATTGCGGACCGGACCGGGCGCGACCGCGTTGATCGGGCCCGCCACGTCCGGGTCGACGACCGCGCGAAGGTAGAGGTCCGCGAGATCGTCGAGCGAGATCCACGACATCCACTGCCTCCCCGAACCGATGCGGCCACCCAGTCCGGAGCGCACGACGGCGGCCAGCGGCGGCAGCAACCCGCCCGCTCCGGAGAGCACGAGTCCGGTGCGCATCGAGACCACCCGCGCCCCGGTGTCGCGAGCCGGTGCGCAGGCGTTCTCCCAATCGGTGACGATCCCGGCGAGCACGCCACCGCCCGCATCGGCCTGCTCGTCGAGCGGTTCGTCGCCGCGGTCCGGACCGTAGTAGCCGATCGCCGAGGCGCACACCAGCGTGGTGCGTCCGCCGCGGGCGGCCACCAGCTCCGCCAGGCGACGGGTGGGATCGACCCGGCTGTCGCGGACCCGGGCGACGTGCTCGTCGGTGAACCGCCCGACGACCGGGGCGCCGGCCAGGTGGACGAGCACGTCTACGCTGTCGAGCAGGTCCGGCGAGGGGGCGTCCGGGTCCCACCGACGCTCGTCTACGCCGTCCGCGGTGCCGCGCACCAGCCGCACCACCCGGTGGCCGGCCACCCCGAGCAGAGCGGTGAGCGCCGTGCCGATGAGCCCTGACGCCCCGGTCACCGCCACCGTGAGCGGCACGTCCCCGCCGTGGCCGGCCAGCTCGCGCAGCCGCGCGAGGTCGGCGTCCATGTGGCGGTAGCGGTACGCGAAGACCGGCTCCAGCATCCGAGCCGGCACCCTCGCCCGCACCCGGTCGCCGAGCACCGCGCCGCCGGGGCCGTCGACCACGGTGTGCTCGTGTACCCATCCGGTGAGGGCGGCGTAGGGCTGGGAGACGCAGCGGTCGCGGAACCGCTCGCCCTCCACGAACCCGTCCGGCTCGTGCCGGGCGACCCAGGGGGGACCGAGCGTCGTTCCCAGCGGGCCGGGCAGCGCCGAGCGCGGGGCCAGGACAGCGCGGCCGTCGCGCAACGAGTCCGCTTCCGACACGGGTCGCAGGGGCATGAACGGCGGGGAGAGCCGGCGGAACGCCCCGGGCGAGGCGAGGTACCGCCAGGCCTCGACCGCGTCGGCCCGGACTGCGCAGCTCAACTCGATGCTCATCGCGGCATCAGGCACACCGGGGTCGCGTCGCCGCGTCCGCCGTCCATCGGCACGGTGAGGAAGGCGCATGGCCACCAGCCGCGCTGCTCGACCACACGGTGCACGGTCGACCACTGCTCGGCGGTGAGGGCCGGCGTCCGGCTCAGGACGAAGCCCGACGAGCGGGTCGGGTCCCCCACCACGGCCAGCGAGTAGTCCTCGGCGAGGTAGGTGATCCGGTAGTTGACGGGACCGTTCGGATTCTGGAAAGGGACGCCGGGGAAGTTCACCCGGAGCGAGGCGTTGGTCGCCGTGTCCCGGATCGTCGCCTCCCCCTCGATCACGGAGTCGGTGCTGATCGCCGACCCGCACGCGTTGCGCACCGAGATCGTGGTGGGCGAGGTGAGGGCGTACTCCGCGGTGGTGCCGTGGGTGCACTGCAGCGTGTACGGCTGCGGAATCGCGGCGACCTGGTACCACTTTCCGGCGTAGCGAGCGGGGTCGAGGGTGTCCACCTGAGTGAGCTCGGGGCCACCGACCGAACCGATCGCGACGCCCTCGGGCAGGAGCTGGGAGGAGCCGCCGCCGAGGCGCCCGCCGTCGGTGAGGTCCTGGCCGCCGGCGGCCGGCGCCGAGGCGAGCCCGGCGATCAGGGGTGCCGCGGCGAGCACGGTGACGAGGGAGCGGACGGTGGTCCGGCGAGATGCGGTCATGCGGTGGTCTCCTCGGGATTATCGTTCCGGTGGATTCCGGGTCGGGGGCCGGTGTCGAGAGCGTGGCCGAGCCGCGCGGGCCACCATGCCCTGTCCCCGACGAGGGTGAACAGCGCCGGCACGACGAGCGTGCGGACGACGAAGGTGTCGAGCAGAACGCCCAGGGCGACGATCACGCCCACCTGGGTGAGCACGATGAGCGGCAGTACGCCCAGCACCACGAACACCGAGGCCAGCACGATGCCGGCCGAGGTGATGACGCCGCCGGTGAGCGCCACGGCGCGGAGCATCGCCTCGCGCGTGTGGTGCGTGGCCGCCTCCTCGCGGGCGCGGATGGTGAGGAAGATCGAGTAGTCCACGCCCAGCGCCACGAGGAACAGGAAACTGAACAGAGGCACCGAGACGTCCAGTCCCGGGAAGTCGAGGATCCGGGTGGTGACGAACGTGCCCATGCCGAGCGCCGCGAGCGAGGACAGGATCGTTGCGAGCAGGACGAGCACCGGGGCCACGAGCGCGCGGAGCACCACGATGAGGACGACGAACACCACGAGCAGGATCAACGGGACGATGAGCCGGAGGTCGTGGAGGTTGCCCTCGGTGGTGTCGACGACCTCGGCCACCGAGCCGCCCACTTTGGCTTCTGCCCCGGGGACCTCGCGGACGGCCTCGCGCAGGGAGGTGACGCTCTCCTCGGAGCGGTCCGTGGCGGGGGCGGCGTCGAGGGTCACGCTGACGCGCGACCAGCCGGTGTCGGACTCGCCCGCGGGCCGGGCCCGGACCACGCCCTCGACGCCGCGGACGGCCTCGAGGACCGGGCCCTCGGTGCCGGTGCGCGTGAGCACGGTGACGGGGTCGGTGACGCCGGCCGGGAAATGCCGGGCGGCGGTCTCCAGGCCGGTGGCGGACTCGGACGCGGTGCGGAACTGCTCGGTCTGGCTCAGGCCCACGCGGGTACCGAGCAGGCCGAACGCCAGCACCACGAGCAGCAGGACGCACGAGACGAGCACGCGGACGGGGCGCTCGGCGACGGCGCGGGCGATGCGGCCCCACACCCCGGGCACGTCCTCCGCGTCCGTGCTCGCGTCCGTGGCCCTGCTCTCGCCGGGGCGCGGGACGAACGGCCAGAACAGGCCGCGTCCGCACACGGCGAGCGCGGCGGGCAGGGCCACGAGTGCGTAGACCAGCGCCACGAGCAGCCCCACCGCGGCGGACAGGCCGAGGGAGCGGTAGTTGGGCAGCGCCGCGAGCAGGAGTGTGAGCAGCGCCAGCACCACGGTGATGTTGCTGGACAGGATGGCGGGCAGGGCGCCGCGGTAGGCGTCGCGTAGGGCCTGCCGACGGTCCGGTGTCCGGCGGAGCTCCTCGCGGTACCGGGAGACGAGCAGCAGGGCGTAATTGGTGCCGGCGCCAAACACGAGGACGGAGACGATGCCGGAGGTCGACGCGTCGACGGTGACGTCGAGGAGCTCACCGGCGCGCTCGACGAGCAGCGCGGCCACCCGGTCGGCGAGCGCCACCACGAGCAGCGGTACCAACCAGAGGACCGGCGAGCGGTAGGTGATGACGAGCAGGATCGCCACGACGGCGGCCGTGGCGGCGAGCAGGCGGACGTCGGCCCCCTCGAAGGCGGCGGCGGTGTCGGCGGCGAAGGCGGGACCGCCGGTGAGCTGCGTCATCATGCCCGGACCGAGGCCTTCGGAGGCGACGGCGCGCATGTCCTTGACGAGGTCGCGACCCTCCTCGCGGGAGAGGACCGCGGAGTCCACGGGCACCAGCACGAGCGCGGCGGCGCCGTCCTCGGACGGGATCGGCCCCTGGGGCGCCGAGCCCACGACCCCGGCTATCCGGCCCCCGGCGGCGGCCGCCGCGGCGAGACCGTCGGGTCCCAACGCTCCGCCGTCCTCCCGGGTCACCACGAGCACGGCCGGGACCGTGCCCGAGTCGGGGAACTCCTGTTGGAGGCGAGAGACCTCGGCGGCCTCCGAGGTGTCCGGGAGAGTCGACGGGGCGTCCGAGGAGCCCTCCGACGAGTTCAGGCCCATGACGGCCCCGGTGAAGAGCAGCACGACCAGCAGGGTGAGCCAGGCCGAGACCTTCCCCGTGAGGATGCGGACAGGTCCGGAGGGCCTGGACATCAGGTGTTGTGCTCCTCGAGGAAGGGCAGGAGGAGGGCGTTGACCTCCTCGGGCGCCTCCATGGTGGCCGAGTGCCCGGCGCCGGGGATCTCGTGGAGGCGCGCGGACGGGATGAGGTCGATGATGCGGCGTGCTTTCTCGGGCGGGGTGGCCGCATCCTCGGCGCCCACCATGACCAGGGTCGGAGCGATGATCCGCCCGGCCTCGACCTCGCACGGGTCACGGTCGGCCACGGATTCGATCGCCTTGACAAGGCCGGCGCGGTCGGTGCGCTCGAGCATCGTCATCCACTCGTCGACCCACGGCGCCTCGAGGTTGCGCTGCGCGAGCATGATCGGGGCGACCCGCGAACGCAGCGGCTTGATGCCGGCCACACGGTACACCTTGGCGAGGGTCTTGTACTTACTGCGGTTGGCGGGTTCCTCGGCGGTGGCCGCGGTGTCGAGCAGGGCGAGCGTGTGGACGCTCTCGGGGTTGCGGGCCGCCAGGCGCATGCCCACGAAGCCGCCCATGGACAGACCCACGTAGTTGACAACCGGGATCTGCAGGTGGCGCAGCAGTTCGGCCACGTCCACGGTGAGCGTGTCCATGTCGTACCCCCCGAGCGCGCGCGGGGACTCGCCCTGGCCGCGGAAGTCGATGGTCACGCAGCGGAAGCGCTCACGGAGCGCGGCGATCTGGTGCTGGAACATCCAGCCGGAGAACAGCAGACCGTGTGCGAAGAGCACGACAGGGGCGTCCTCGCGGCCCGCGGGGGCGCCCGTGTCGGTGTAGGCGATCGTGGTGTGTCCGCGCTGGAAGGTGGGCATGTCACCACAGTAGGACACCGGAGCCGGTCGGCAACCGTCTTCAACGCAGCGTGACGAGCCGACTGCGGTCCCCGGGCCCGGCGGCCCGCTCCAGGTGCTGGTGCTCGTTGACGGCGATGCACGTCATCCCGCCACGCCCCACGACGACGCGGGCGATGCCGGTGTTGACGGTGACGCGCTGCAGTCGGGTCCACACCCCCACCACGCCCTCGGGGTCGGCGAGCAGGCCCGCCACGGCGAGGGAGACGGTCCCGGCCGAGCTCACCACGACGGTGGTCCGGCCGCTGCCCGAGCGCTCGGCGGCCGCCGCCAGCGCGGCGTCGGCGTCCGTCCGGTAGTCGGCGAAGGCCTGCAGCCCCGCCCAGTGGCCGAGGGCGGCGTCGAGCTGGCTCTGGAAGGCCCGCTTGGCCGTTTCGGAGGAGCCGGCGGTGTCGAGCGTCCCGGCGTCCGAGGCGAGCCCGGCCTCGCGGGCAGCGTCGAGAACCGCGTCCGCGTCGTACTCCGCCCACCGGGGGTCCACCTCGACGGGGCAGTCCCAGCCGGCTCCGGCGAGCAGCCCCTCCGCGGTCTCGCGCTGGCGGCGCATACCGCCGTGGATCACCACGTCGGGACGGAGGCCGCGCGCGGCCATGTCCTCGCCGGCCAGCCGGGCCTGCTCGTGCCCCAGCTCGGAGAGCCGGTCGTAGTCGCCGGTACCGAAGGAGGCCTGCCCGTGGCGGACCAGGTGGATGGCTCCCATCAGCCCCGCCTCCCCTTGCGGACGAGTCGGGCCACCCCGGTACGCACGTCGTGGACCGCGCCGGTGACGAGCGGCGCCCAGATCCGCGAGGCCTCGAGCGTCCGCGGGAGCACGTCGCGCGGGCCGAGGTTCCGCGGCTCGAACGACGCCGACCCGGTCCGGATGAGCCGCAGACAGCGCTGCTCGAGGAGCACCACCGCGGGCCGGAAGGCGCGGAAGGCGGGGTTGGTGGTCTGGCCGTGGTAGAGCCGATGGTTGATCTGCTGGGCGATCACGGCGAGCCGGAACAGGCCGAAGACCTCGTAGAAGCGCCACTGCTCGGCGGTGATCTCGATCCCGGCACGACGGGCGTAGCGCTGGACCACCTGGCCGCGGGTGAGCATGCCCGGGGCGTGGGTGGGCTGGCGGCGGAACGCCTTGAACAGCGGGCTGTCGCCGTCCTCCACCCAGTAGGCCAGAGCGCTGCCGAGGTCCATGAGCGGGTCGCCGACCGTGGCCATCTCCCAGTCCAGGACCCCGACGATCCGCGTGGGGTCGTCCGGGTCCAGGACGAGGTTATCGAGCCGGTAGTCGTTGTGGATGAGCCGGCGGGCCACGTCCTCCGGCTGGTTCGCGTCGAGCCACCTCATCACCGGCGCGAAGTCGGGCACGTCAGGGGTGCGGGCGCGGCGGTAGCGGGCCGACCATCCCTCGACCTGGCGGCGCACGTAGCCCTCTCCCCGGTCCAGCTCGCCGAGCCCGGCGGCCTCCACGTCCACGGAGTGCAGCTCGGCGAGCACGTCGACGGCCCGCTCGCACATCCGGCGCGTGGCCACCACGTCCATCCGCAGCTGGCGCGGGATCTCTTTGCGCAGGATCGTGCCCTCGAGCCGCTCCATCACGTAGAAGTCCGAGCCGATCACCGCGGGGTCGTCGCAGTAGCCGACCATCCGCGGCACGAGCGGGAACACCGGCCGCAGCGCCGACTGGACGCGGTACTCGCGCCGCATGTCGTGGGCGCTCTTGGCCTTGGTCCCCCCGGGCGGGCGGCGCAGCACGAGGTCCACGCCCGGATAGCGCAGGAGGTACGTGAGGTTGGAGGCCCCGCCGGAGAACTGGCGGACCTCGGGCAGGACCGGCTCGTCGTCGGTCCCCAGGTCCACCCCGGCCAGCACCGTGGGGTCCTCGGGCGCGACGCGGCGCAGCCAGGCGGCCACGGCGGCCACGTCGAACGCGTCCTCCGCGCGAACCCCGCGCGCGCCGGGCACCCGGTCAGAGGGGGCGGTACGGCGCTCGGTGCTCATCGGGCGGCCTCCGTGGTCCCGGCGGCGCGGGCCGCGTCGCGGTAGGGGGCGAGCATCGCTCGGGCGACCACGCCGAGGTGGACCTCGTCGGGGCCGTCGGCCAGCCGCAGGGAACGCGCGGTGGCGTAGGCGCCGGCGAGCGGGAAGTCGTCGCTCATCCCGCCGCCGCCGTGGAGCTGGATGGCCATGTCCACGACCTGCTGGGCCATGCGCGGGGCGGCCACCTTGATGGCGCTCACCTCGACGGGCGCCGCGCCCTCCGTGTCCAGCTTCCACGCGGCGTGCAGGACGAGCAGGCGGGCCTGGTCGATCGCGATGCGGGCCTCGGCGAGCCGCTCCCGGTTGCCGCCGAGGTTGACGATGGGTTTGCTGAAGGCCACGCGGGACGACGCGCGCGAGCAGGCGAGGTCGAGCGCCATCTCTGCCAGCCCGATGAGCCGCATGCAGTGGTGGACGCGGCCGGGGCCCAGTCGGCCCTGGGCGATCTCGGCGGCGCGGCCGGGGCCGGCGATGATGTTGCCGACCGGTACGCGGACCCCCTCGAGGGTCACTTCCCCGTGGCCGAGCGGCTCGTCGTAGACGCCCTGGGCGGTGAGCATCCTGTCGACGGTCACGCCGGGCGCGTCCATCGGCACGAGCACCATGGAGTGGCGCTGGTGGCGGTGCGCGTCGGGATCGGTGACGCCCATGAAGATGCCCACCCGGCAGTCCGGGTGACCGACGCCGGTGGACCACCACTTGCGGCCGTCCAGTACCACCTCGTCGCCCTCGATCCGCGCGGTGGCGGCCATGGTCGAGGCGTCGGAGGAGGCCACGGCGGGTTCGGTCATGAGGAACGCGCTGCGGATGCGGCCGTCGAGCAGCGGGTCCAGCCACTCGTCCTTCTGCTCCTGTGAGCCGTACTTGAGCAGGACCTCCATGTTCCCGGTGTCCGGGGCGTTGCAGTTGAAGACCAGCGGAGCGAGGAAGGACCGGCCGGTCTCCTCGGCGACGGGCGCGTAGTCGAGGTTGCTCAGGCCGGTGCCGCCGCGGGTGCCGTACCGCTCGGCATAAGGACCCTCGTGCCCGGCGGGCAGGAAGAGGTTCCACAGGCCCTGCTCGCGGGCCCTGCGCTGGAGCTCGGTGACCCGGGGGTCGACGGCCCACGAGTCCTCACCCGCCAGTCGGCGGCGGGCGATGTCGGCGTGGATCTCGGGCTCGACCGGGGCGATCTCGGTGGCGATGAACTCGCGGACTGCGGCGGTGATCTCGGCGGCCCGGGGGGACGGGGAAAAATCCATGGCCCCATGCTGGCACAGGGTGGTGCGACGCGACGCGGACTGCTCACCATCTGCGACCACCTCCCACCGAGGGCAACGGCGACGCCGCCGGCCCCCGCCCCGGCCGTTCTGGCAGGATCGCGGGCGTGAACCCACATGCCGCCGGCCCACTCGCGGACCGCTTCGACCGGGTCCGCGAGTGGGCCGCGCGGCGCTCGTACCGCGCAGGCGACTTCCGGGCTGCCGATCTGGTCAAGGCCAAAGCAGGTCGGCGGATCTCTGTGGTGCTGCCCGCCCGCGACGAGGAAGCGACGGTCGGAACGATCGTGGCCGCACTGCGCACCGAGCTGATGGAGCGGGTCGCGCTGATCGACCAGCTCGTCGTCGTTGACTCCCACAGCACCGACGCCACGGCCGCCGTGGCGCGTGCGGCCGGCGCCCACGTGGTGGCCCAGGGCGCGGTGCTCCCCGGCTACGGCGACGTGCCCGGCAAGGGCGAGGCGTTGTGGAAATCTCTCGCCGCCACCGACGGCGACCTGCTGGCCTTTCTCGACGCCGATCTACGCGATTTCGACCCCTCCTACGCCGTGGGACTGCTGGGCCCGCTGCTCACCGAGCCGGGCGTGGTGTTCTGCAAGGGCGCCTACGACCGTCCCCTGGACGACGGCCGCACCGTCCTGCCCGCCGGCGGCGGCCGGGTCACAGAGCTCGTGGCCCGCCCTCTGCTCGCAGCCCACTGGCCGGAGCTCGGGGGCTTCGTGCAGCCGCTCGCCGGCGAGTACGCCGGGACCCGCGAGGTCCTGGAATCCATCCCCTTCGCCGGCGCGTACGGCGTCGACCTGGGGATCCTCATCGACCTCTACGAATGTTACGAACTCGACGCGCTCGCTCAGGTCGACCTGGGCGTGCGGAGGCACCGCAATTCGCCCGACGCGGCGCTGGCGGTGATGGCCGTGCACCAACACCTCGCGGTCCGGGAGCGGCTACTCCGGCATGGGCGGATCGCGTCCGCCGAACCGGTCCGTGCTCGCCTCACGCTGCACCGGCGCGACGCCGCGGACGGGGTCGCGAGCGGCGGGTTCACCGCCGAGACCGTCGAGGTCAGTCCGATCGAACGCCCGCCGATGCGCGAGGTGCGCTCAGGGCTGAACAGGTCCCTCTAGAGGGACCCGCCGAGGCGCCAATAGCCGGTGAACTGGACGCGGTCGGGTTCCTGTCCGCGGTCAAGCAGATGTCGACGTACCGCCGCGACCATGCCTGCTTCGCCTGCCACCCACGCGAAGCCGCAGGGAACGGCTGCTACGGCCAGCGCCTCGATCGTCTCCACAGCCGAACCGGGCGCCGCCGTGACCATCCGGACCCGCACGCGGTCGGAATCGGCGAGGGGGACCGCGGGCAGGACGGAGCGCGGCAGCGCTGCCGGGTCCGGGACCGCGGCCAGCACGTCCAGCGCCAGGGTCGGCGGCCGCTCCTCGATCAGCCGGGCCAACGCGGGCAGGGCGGTGGCGTCCCCCACCGCGAGCATGCGCTCCACTGCGGGGAGCTCCCGGCTGACCCGCGGGCTGACGACCGTCAGCTCATCGCCCGGCCGGACCGTCTCGAGCCAGCGCACGCCCGCGCCCTCGGCGTGGCGCACCAGGTCCACGACGAGCGCGCCGTCTCGCACGGTCCGGACGGTGTACTCACGCACCAGGGCCGCGCCGCCCGGCGGGTTGACCAGCCCGCCGCCCGGCGTGGGAACGGGGAGCGTGACCTCGCCCGTCGCCGGATCGGGCAGGCAGAAGACCACCACGTCGTCGAAGAACGGGCTGCACACGGCGGGCACGAGCTCGGGGCTGCCGACCGGGCCGGTGGGGGTTGTGGTGCCGGGGGTGGCGAACCTCCCGAGCTCGTCGCCGACGAGCGTGACTCGCACCAGCCCGGGCGCGACCTCGTCGACCGCCCGCACGCGGACCCGGCGCAGTGCGGTCGGCTGCCAGCTCTCCGCGCGATGGGGGTTGCGTGGCCGCCGGGCAGCAGGCGCGGACGCGGGCGGGGCCGACCGCTCAACCATGCCGCCCCTCCCGCCACAACAGGCCCAGGAAGAACGCCCCGCCGAGCACCACGGTCACCACGCCCACCGGTAGCGGCTGGGCGAACGCGTGCTGAGCCACCAGGTCCGACGCCAAGAGCAGCAACCCGCCGAGCAGCGCCGCGGGCAGGACCCGGTCGCCGCGGGTGAGCAGCCGCGAAACGTGGGGTGCGACCAGGGCGACAAAGGAGACCGGCCCGGCCGTGGCCACCGCCGCGCCGGCGAGCGCGGTGGCGGCCCCCAGAAGGAGCAACCGGGCGCGGCGGACGGGGACGCCGAGCGCCACCGCGACGTCGTCGCCGAGCGCGAACGCCCGCATGCTCCGCGCCTGCGTGGAGATCACCACCGCGGCCGCGAGCAGCACCCAGGCCAGCGGCCACAGCTCGGACCAGCCGCGCCCCTGTAGTGAGCCCGTGAGCCAGACCTGAGCGGTCACGGCGCTGGCCACGAACCCCCTGGAGAGCAGGTGCGCGACGTACGCCATCGCCAGTGCACCGAGCGCCACCCCGAGCAGGACGAGGCGCGCGCCGCCGAGCCCGCGCCACCACGTGAGGAGGAGGATGAACCCGGCGGTGAGCGCCGCCCCGACGAGTGCGCCCGCGGCGACCTGGGCGATCCCGCCGCCCAACACGAGGATCACGGTGGCCCCGCCCGCCGAGGCGCCCTGGGTGATGCCGATGATGTCCGGGCTGGCGAGGGGGTTGCGGGTGAGCGCGCAGAACAGGGCGCCCGAGGCCGCCAACGCTGCCCCGACGGCCACCGCCACCAGCGCACGGGGCAGTCGACGTTCGTGGATGAAGAACCGGGTGGTGCGGTCGGGCGCGTCGCCGACGAGGGTCGCCGCGACGTCGGGGACCGAGATCCTGAACTCGCCGATGACCAGGGAGACGACGACGAGGAGGACGGTCAGCACGGCCAGGATCGCCGTGACGAGGCCGGTCCGTTCGTGCACGCGCACGGTGAAGCCACCCGCGGACAGCAGGCGTTCCCCGGTCGGCAGGCCGGCGGCGGAGGCGCCGCCCGGGCCGGCGGTCGGGGGCGCCTGGGGGGCGTCAGGGGCTCCGGCGGTCACGCTGATCCCACCTTCCGTCCGGTGGCGAGGTACGCGATGAGCAGCGGAGCGCCGATGAACGCCATCACCACTCCCGCCGGGGTCTCCGAACCTCCGCCGATCACACGGCCGATCACATCGGCCGCCAACAGCAGCGCCGGTGCCACCACCATCGACATCGGCACCACCCGGATCAGGCTCGCGCCGACCATTCCGCGCACGAGATGCGGGACCACGAGTCCCACGAAGCTGATCGGCCCGGCCAATGCGGTCGCGGTGCCCGCCAGCAGCGCCACGGACACCAGAGACCAGACGCGCACCCGGCCGGGGCGCACGCCCAGGGAGATCGCCGAATCGTCGCCCAGTGCGAGGGCGTCGAGCCCGCGCAGGAGGAGCAGGGCGATCACCGCGCCGACCACGACGATCGGGACGACGCCGGTGACCTCGTCGATCGAGCGGGCGGTGAGCGAGCCGACCTGCCAGAAGCTGTACGCCTGCAGCACGGCCTCGTCGAGGACGACGAAGGCCTGGCTCAGACCGGAGAGCACGGCCGCAAGTGCCACACCGGCGAGGGTCAGGCGGACGGGGGAGGAGGCCGCCAGGGCCGAGGCGCTGAGCAGCAGGATGATCGCGGACGCCACGCCCGCACCGACAAGAGCGAACCACACCGTTGCGGCCAGACCGAGCCCACCGGTGATCGTCGCGCCGGCGACCACACCCAGAGCGGCGCCGGCGTTGACTCCGAGGATCCCCGGGTCGGCGATCGGGTTGCGGGTGACGGTCTGCATGAGCGCGCCGGACGCGCCGAGCGCCGCCCCGCACACCAGCCCGAGCACGGTCCGGTTGGCCCGCAGTTCGCCGACGATCCCCACCACGCTCTGCGTGCCCTGGCCGAGTAGCGCGCCCACCACCTCGATGGGCGGGATCGGACGCGCGCCGATCCCGAGGCTCGCCACCACCGCGGCGGCCAGGGCGAGCAGGGCGACGATCAACCCGGGGACCAGCCCGGCCCCGCGGCGGGATGGTCGTGTGTCCTGCGCTTCCGGGCGCTCGGCGATGTCGGGGGCTGTGTGAGGTCGTGGGGCCACGGTGGAACTCTAGAGCAGGGAGATTGTTAGGTTATCCTTGCCTATGTGGTTTGATCTGTACCCATGACCAGAATCTTCAGCCGGCGCCGGTCGGTGCCCGCCCTGATCGCCGTGACGATCGCCTCCGCCCTGACCCTGTCCGCGTGCTCGGGCGGTGGTGACTCCGGGGAGGCCTCCTCGGACAACG
The DNA here is from genome assembly GCF_045369825.1 of Dietzia sp. 179-F 9C3 NHS. Lineage (NCBI taxonomy): Bacteria > Bacillati > Actinomycetota > Actinomycetes > Mycobacteriales > Dietziaceae > Dietzia > Dietzia sp. 179-F 9C3 NHS. Next base: position 182,136 of record NZ_JBIQES010000003.1, on the reverse strand, counting down.
CCTACACCGTCACGCACGCGATGGGCGACACCGTGATCGAGGGGGCGCCGGAGCGGGTCGTCGTCCTCGACTCCCCGCACCTCGACGCCCTCGTCGCGCTCGGTCACACACCCGTCGGCATCACCGAGTCCGGCGCCGGCACCGGCGCACCGCCGTACCTCGGTGACGTGGACGCCGAGATCGTGGGCCTGACCTCCGAGCCCGACATCGACGCGATAGCCGCCCTGGCCCCCGACCTCATCATCGGCGCCAAGGTCCGCCACGAGGCCATCTACGACGAGCTCTCGGGCATCGCCCCGACCGTGTTCTCCGAGAACTCCGGCACAGACTGGCAGGAGCAGGCGCGGATCACCGCCGCCGCCCTCGGCGAGGGCGAGGAGATGGAGGAGCTGATCGACGACCTCGACACCCGCATCGCCGAGGTCGGCGAGCAGGTGGGCGCCGAGGGCACCAGCATGTCGATCGTGCGGTTCCGCCCGGACAATTTCCGCCTCTACGGCCCGGGGACGTTCTCCGGGTCGATCCTGTCGCAGATGGGCTTCGACCTGGGCCAGCGCGAGTGGAACGAGTACTCGATGGCCGAGCTGTCCCCAGAGCTGTACGAGCAGATCGCCGGAGACGTCGTGTTCTTCACCAACCCAGGCGGCGACCCCACCGCCACCACCATGGCCACCGTGACCGGTCTGTGGGGGGACCTGCCCGCGGTGAAGGCCGGGAAGGCCTACAAGGTCGAGGACGAGACCTGGATGGTCGGCATCGGCGTGCTGGGCGCCGACGAGATCCTCGACGATGTCCGGGAGATCCTGGGCTGATGCGCCTCACCCCCCTCGACCGTGATGCCCGCGCCGGTGCCCAGCTCGAGCATGGACGCCGCCGCGGGCTCACGGTGGAGGGGGCGCGGCTCGCATACGAACGCCGGGTCGTGGCCGCCGATCTCGACCTGGAACTACCAGAGGACGCGTTCACGGTGATCGTGGGCCCCAACGCCTGCGGCAAATCCACCTTGCTCAAGGCGCTGGCCCGCGTGGTCGTCCCCGGCGAGGGACGGATCCTTCTCGACGGCCGGGACCTCCACCGGATGCGCACCAAGGGGATCGCCCGCCGGATCGGGCTCTTGCCACAGGGCGCGGTCACCCCGGAGGGAATCCGTGTCGATGACCTGGTGGCCCGGGGCCGGCATCCGCACCATAGCCCACTACGCCAGTGGAGCCGCGCCGACGACACCGCGGTGGTAGACGCGATGACCTCCACAGGGGTGACGGAGCTCGCACCGAGGTTCGTCGACGAACTCTCCGGCGGCCAGCGTCAGCGCGTGTGGATCGCCATGCTGCTCGCCCAGGAAACGCCCATCCTCCTGCTGGACGAGCCCACCACCTACCTCGACATCGCGCACCAGTACGATGTGCTGGACCTGCTCCGCGATCAGCACGAGGCCGGACGCGCGGTGATCGCCGTCCTCCACGACCTCAACCAGGCCGCCCGCTACGCCACGCACCTGGTCGTGATGAAGGACGGCCGCATCGTGGCCACCGGCGCTCCCGCCGACGTCCTCACCGCCGAGTTGGTGCACCAGGTCTTCGGGCTGCCGTGCCTGATCGCGGCCGACCCGGTGACGGGCACGCCCACCGTGGTTCCGCTCGATCCGCGCCGCCCGGGTTGATCGCCGGGTCGGAACCTGGTTCGGTCCACGTCCTCCCGGATCCCACCCGGGCCACCCCCGGTCATTGACGCGTCACGCCGCTTCCGGATACCCTCTGGGGTATGAGGGACGAGCGGACGCGATCCGGCGAAACGGGGGACGGCCTGCCCTCCTGGGACACAGCACTAGTCGTGGTGGCCCACCCCGACGACGAGTCGTTCGGCCTCGGTGCCATCCTCTCGACCCTCGTCGCCCGCGGGACCGCCGTGGACGTACTGTGCCTCACCCGCGGCGAAGCGTCCACCCTTCACGGCGTGGACGGCGACCTGTCCGAGATCCGCTCCCACGAGCTCCGCGCCGCCGCCGACGCCCTCGGCGCGCGCGACGTGAACCTTCGGAGCCTGCCCGACGGCGGCCTCGCCGGGGTCGCGGAGGAGGTGCTCGACGGCGAGGTCGACCGGGCCGTGGCCGCGAGCGGTGCCGACGGGATCGTCACGCTCGACTCCACCGGGATCAGCGGCCACCCCGACCACATCGCGGCCACCGCCGCCGCGGTCCGCGTGGCCGACCGCCACGACCTGGGCGTGCTGGCCTGGACCGTCCCCGAGGAGCTCTGCGCTACCCTCGCCGACGAGGGCCACGTCGGGTTCGTGGGCCGCCCCGTCGCCGAGATCGACCTCACCCTGCGCGTCGACCGCACCGCCCAGCGCGCGGCCGTGGACTGCCACCCGAGCCAAGCCGTGCCCGGCAGCGTGCTGTGGCGCAGACTGGAACTCCAGGGCGACACCGAACACCTCGTCTGGCTCCGCCGCCCCTGACTCGCGCACTCGCTTGTCCCGCCGGCCCGAACGATCCGAAAGGACCTCCCGTGGACGCCTCCGACTGGAACGCCCGGTACCTCGCCCAGCCCGACGCCTGGGGCACCACGCCCGCCGCGCGGATCGTCGCCGAGGTGACCAACGCCGAGGACCACGGACTCGCCGTGGGCACCGCGATCGACCTCGCCTGCGGCGACGGTCGCCACGCCCGCTGGCTGGCCGCGCACGGCTGGGACGTCACCGCGGTGGACTTCTCCGAGGTGGCGATCGAACAGGCCCGCGCCAAGGACAGCGACGAGGGACGCAGCGGCCACGTCGACTGGGTGGTGGGCGACGCCACGACCTGGTCCCCGGCCGAGCAGGTCGACCTCGTCGTCATCGGCTTCCTCCACCTGGATCCGGACGCCCTGACGCGGGTCATCAGCGAGGCGGGCCGCTGGCTCAGGCCCGGCGGTCACCTCGTGTACCTGGGCCACGCGCCCGAGAACCTCGCGCGCGGCGTCGGCGGCCCGCAGGACCCCACCGTCCTGCCGACCGTGGCCGACCTGGCCCGCGGTGCCGCGGACCTCGAGGTGGTCTCGCTGCGCCACGACCTGCGCCCCGCCGGACAGGCCACCGCCGTGGACGTCCTGCTGCACGCCCGGAACTGGGAACGGCGATGAGCACCGCCGTCACCTCTACTCGTGAGGAGCCGCTCCAACGCCGGATCCTCGCGGTCCTGGTCCTGGGTCAACTCCTCGCCGGCGCGGGCCTGGCCGCCGGCGTCACCGTGGGCGCACTCCTCGCCGAGGACATGCTCGGCGGCTCGGCGCTCTCCGGCCTGCCGGCCGCCCTGTTCACGGGCGGCTCGGCGCTGGCCGCCGTGCTCGTGGGCAAGCTCTCCCAGGCCCGCGGTCGCCGCCCCGGACTGGCCGCCGGCTTTACGTTCGGAGCCCTCGGCGCGGTGGGGATCGTGGTGGCCACCGCGATCGGCTCACTCCCCCTGCTGTTCCTCTCGTTTGTGATCTACGGTTCCGGCACCGCCACCAACCTGCAGGCCCGCTACGCCGGCGCCGACCTCGCCTCGCCCGCCCACCGCGCGCGGGCACTGTCCTACGTCCTGCTCGGCACCACCGCCGGCGCCGTCGCCGGCCCCAACCTCGTAGGCCCTACGGGGGTCGTAGCCGAGGGCATGGGGCTCGCCCCGCTGGCCGGACCGTTCCTCCTCGCGGCGCTCGCGTACGGGTCGGCGGCACTCGTCATCTCCCTGCTGCTGCGCCCTGACCCGCTGATCGAGGCGCGCCGCCGGGCGGCCGCCGACAAGTCCGCGACGGCCCCCTCGTCGTCGCCGAGCATCCCTTCCTCGCCCTCCTCCCTCTCCTCCCCGGAGGCGCCGCTCCCCGTGCCCGGCCGCATCTGGACCGGCGAGGTGATCACCGGCGTCGTGGTGATGGCGCTGACCCAGTTCGTCATGGTGGGCCTGATGACCATGACCCCGGTCCACATGCGCGCGCACGACCACGCCGTGACCGTGGTGGGGCTCGTGATCTCGCTGCACGTGGCCGCAATGTTCCTGCCCGCCCCGCTGTCCGGGTGGCTCGTGGACAAGTACGGCACCCGCACGGTGTCGATCTCCGCCGGGATCGTCCTGCTCGTCTCCGGCGTGATAGCCGCCGTGTCACCGCCCGAGAACACGCTGTTCATCACCATCGCGCTCATCCTGCTGGGCGTGGGCTGGAGCCTGGGGCTCGTGGCCGGCACCACCGTGCTCGCCTCCGCGGTACCGATAGCGGTGCGCGCCTCCGTCCAGGGGCAGGCGGACGTCGCCGTGGCCCTGGCCGGCGCCGTGGGCGGGCTGCTCTCCGGACTGGTGTTCGCGTGGATCGACTTCCGCGGGCTCGGCTTCTGGCTGGCCGCGCTCTCGCTGATCGTGGTGGCCGCCGTGCGGCCGCGCCGCGCGCGTGAGCTGTAGCGCCAGGCCAGTTGAGACTGGGCCAACCGGATTGCTCCCGCTTCCTTGCTCCCGCTTCCAACAGCGATGATCGTGTCCAACACCGGTCATGGACGCTGTTGCTCGCGATCATCGCTGTTTGGCCGGGGCCGGGGCAGCGACGGCGGCGGCCGGGGCCGGGGCAGCCGGGGCAGGGGCAGCCGGGGCAGCGGCGGCCGGGACCGGCGCAGGGGCAGCGGCGGCGGCAGCGGCGGCCGGGGCAGCGGCGCCTGCCCGCTCGCGCAGGTCGGCCCGCCACCACACGACGAAGCCCCAGATGACGAACGCCCCGTACACCAGGTACAGCGCCGCGGACGGGTAGTACCCGGCCCGGAGGAGTAGCGGCACGCCGACGATGTCCACGGCGATCCACAGCAGCCAGAACTCGGTCCAGCCGCGGGCCATGCCGTACGTGGCGAGCACGGAACCGGTGAAGATCCACGCGTCCGCCCACGGGCCCCACGAGCCGAGCTGCGCGAACACCCACCCGAACACCGCGGTGCCGACGAGCATCCCCATGACCAGCCCGGCCCGCTGCCGGCCGGTCGCCCAGTGCGGGCGCACCGCCGGCGCCTCGGTGGGGACGACGCCCGCCGGGGGCGCGGCCGCACGATTCGCGGCCGCGTTCTCCCGCCTGTCACGGGACCACCGCCACCAGCCGTACGCACCCACGGCGAGGAACATGACCTGGCGGCCGGCCTGGCCGTAGAGGTCCACATCCTGCGGGGTGTGGAACACGCCGCCGAGGAAGACGGTGAGCAGCAGCAGGTTGCCGACGATACCGACCGGCCACGCCCACACGACGCGACGCATGCCGCCGATCGCGGCCGCCAGGCCGAAGACGTTGCCGACGATCTCGCGCCACAGGATGGGCACCCCGCCGATCAACAGTTGCGCGTCGAGAAACTGGGTGAGAAGGCTCATCGTGCGCCCCTTTCACGGGCTGTACACAGACGGGCCCAGGGCTACGATGCAGCGCCCCCGGATAACCCTCGGACGAGGCCGACGGTGCGCCCGGGCGACGCGGCGTTCTCTTCCCTCCGGACTGTGACCGTCGGCCCCGGGATCACACCGGGTCTGCTGACCCCCGCGTGTCCGGCCCGATCGGCCTCTGCCGATTCGGGCCCCCGCGCGGAGCGCTCGCGGGCTCGTCGCCGGTCACGGGACCGGTGACATCACCGCCGGTGGGGAGTTTCACCCCGCCCTGAGAACGTGTTCTCATTTGTACTCCTACCTGCGCACGGTCGCAACCCGCCCGCCCGGGATCAGCCGAGCGTGAGCTGCCCGCCCGACTCGCTGACCGGCACCACGTCCAGCGGCCGCGGCGCGGGGGCCGAGGTGTTCTCGCCGGTGGCGCCGTCGAACTCGGCACCGTGGAGCGGGCAGCGCAGGTGCAGGTCCTGGACCACCTGGACGATTCCGCCCTGGTGGGTGCACCGCGCGGAGTACGCGACGAACTCGCCCTCGGTGGGCTGGGCCACGATCACGAACTCGCCACCCGCCTTGACCGACTTCGCCGTGCCCACGGGGATGTCGGCGGCGGGGATGGTGGTCTGCGGCACCGAGGTGGTGGCCTGCTCGGTGGACACCGGCTGCGCGGGCTGGGTGATCCCGCACGCGGAGAGCACGCCCGGCAGGAGCACGACGCCGGGGACGGCGGCGAGGAACGCGCGACGCTGCGGGCACGCTCCGGGGGCGGACGGGGTGACGGCGGGGCGGTCGGTCATGCGCCCATCGTATCGGGCGCCGCCGATCCGCCTAGGCTGCCCGCATGACAGTCCGACGCCTCCTCCCCCACGCCTCGACGATCTTCTCCGAGGTCTCCCAGCTCGCCACACGGCACGGCGCCGTCAACCTGGGGCAGGGGTTTCCGGACACCGACGGCCCGCCCGCCATGCTCGAGGCCGCCGCCCGCGCGATGCGGGAGGGGCACAACCAGTACCCGCCCGGGCAGGGCATGCCGGAGCTGCGCCTCGCCGTCGCCGATCACGTCGCCCACCACACCGGCCTGGTCCACGACCCGGACACCGAGGTGCTGGTCACCGTGGGCGCGACCGAGGCCATCGCCGGCGCGGTGGTGGGGTTGGTGGAGCCCGACGACGAGGTGGTCGTCATCGAGCCCTATTACGACTCGTACGCGGCCACCGTCGCGATGGCCGGGGCCACCCGTCGCTCCGCACGGCTCGTCCGCGACGGCACCTCCTTCCGCCTGGACGTGGACTCACTGCGGGCCGCCTTCTCCCCGCGGACACGCGCCGTCCTCGTCAACACCCCCCACAACCCCACCGGCGCGGTGCTGCCGCGCGAGGACCTCGAGGCCGTGGCCGCGCTGTGCCACGAGTTCGACGCGATCGCGATCAGCGACGAGGTGTACGAGCACCTGACCTTCGACGGCCACGAGCACGTCTCCATCGCCACCCTGCCGGGCATGCGCCAGCGGACCGTGCGGATCTCGAGCGCCGCCAAGATGCTCAACTGCACCGGCTGGAAGATCGGTTGGATGACCGGCCCGGAGACGCTCGTGTCCGGCGCGCGGGCCGCCAAGCAGTACATGAGCTACGCCGCCGGAACGCCGCTGCAGCTGGGTGTGGCGCACGCGCTGCGCCACGAGGCCGCGTGGATCGAGCAGTTACGTGCCACGATGCAGGCCCAGCGGGACCAGCTCGTGGGGATCCTCTCGGGCGTGGGGCTCGACCTCGCCGTCACCCACGGCACCTACTTTCTCGCCGCCGACCCACGCCCGCTCGGGGTGACCGACGCGGCCGCCTGGTGCCGGGAGCTTCCCGCCGAGGTGGGCGTGGCGGCGGTGCCGTTCACCGGGTTCGTGGACGACTTCGCCGGCGACTTCGCCCACCTCGCGCGGTTCGCGTTCTGCAAGAGCCCCGCGGTTCTCGATGAGGCCGGGCGGCGGCTGCAGGCGCTCACGGGCTGAGCTGCCGGGCAGCGGGGAGGCGGCGGGCTGCGCGCGACCCCGACCTGCGGTGCCCTGGATGCCCCATCCTGGGCATCGCAGGTCAGACCCCTGATTCAGTGGCACACCAGGGCTGCATCACTGATGCTAGTGTCCAGGACATGCGCACCACGGTTCGGCTGGATCCCGAGGTGCTCGCCGCAGCCCAGCAGCTCTGCCGCGAGCACCACATCGGTCTCGGCGAGGCGGTCAACCGGCTGGCGAAGGCCGGACTCGCCGCTGCCGACAGGCCCCGTCGCACCCCCTTCACGCAACGAACCGCCGACCTCGGCCTGAAGATCGACGTGACCGACATCGGCGAGGTGCTGGAGCTTCTCGACCAGTACGACGCGGAAGACAGGACGGCCGGGGACGCCGAGGCCGCCGGATGATCGTCGACGCGAACGTTCTGCTCTACGCCGTCGACGAGAGCGCGCACCATCACGACGTCGCGCGCGACTGGCTGACCGCCGCGATGAACGGGGACGAGCGGGTCGGGCTGCCCTGGGCGTCGATACTGGCGTTCCAACGGATCTCGACCAACCCGAGGGTCTCCGCGTCACCCCGATCGACGTCCGAGGCGTGGAGGTTCATCACCGACTGGCTCGACGCCGACCAGACCTGGATCCCGGAACCGGGCACTCGGCACCGCGCCATTCTCGAACGCCTCCTGGTCGACGGCGATCTCCGCGGCAACCTCGTCACCGACGCCCACCTCGCGGCACTCGCCATCGAACACGGCACCGCCGTCTGCTCCTTCGACACCGACTTCGCCGGATTCGACGGCCTGCGGTGGTACCGCCCGCACCACCGCTAGGCCTCGGACCTGCGGTGCCCTAGAAGCCCGGTCTTGGGCGCCCCGGCCCCGCACGCTCCCCCTGACCGACGCATCCGGCACAGCCGCGCGCATCTGCCGCAGGTGTGGGCCGCCTGCGCGACGACTGACTTGCTGGACCTCGACGTGATGCGGATGCCGGAGGGAGCGTTCTAGCGTCCGCGAGTGTCAGCGGCTGCGCCAGGTTCCGGCGGTTCCGCTCACGAGCCCGACGCCCGTCGCTTCTCGCCCGTCGCCCGAGACCCGAGGCCAGTCGCCCGAGGCCCGAGGCCCGAGGCCCGAGACCCGAGACCCGATCTGTGGCAACTGCTATAGCAGATGCCGCCGTTGCCCGTCCTCGCCACCCTTCGTGTACATCTGCCACGGCGCGCGCCGTGGCGAGTGTGCACTAACGGTGGCGGGGCCGGCAGAGGCAAAGACAAAGGCAGGGGCAGGTGGTGGCAGAAGCATGCGGGCAGGCCGCCGGTTGCGGGGGCCGGCGTCAGCGCCCGTGGGTGAGCACGATCTTGCCCACCGCCCCGCGGCCGTCCATGAGCTGCAGCGCCTCGGCCGCCCGCTCGAGCGGGAACTCGGCGCCGACGAGCGGGTCGAGCTTTCCGGCGGCGAGCAGCGGCTCGACCTCGGCCCACTGCTTCTGCAGGTAGCCGGGGTTGCTCATCCAGTATTCGCCCCAGCCCACGCCCACGGCGCTCTTGTTGCCGAGGAGCAGGCGGTTGACCTTGACGGTGGGGATCTCGCCGGCGGTGAACCCGATGACGAGGATCCGCCCCTCCTGGCCGAGGGCGCGGAGGGAGTCGGTGAAGCGGTCGCCGCCCACAGGGTCGACGACGAGGTCGACGCCACGGCCGTCGGTGAGCTCCTTGGCGGTGTCCTTGAACCCCTCGGGGGAGATCGCGTCGGAGGCCCCGGCCCGCAGTGCCAGCTCCCGCTTCTCCTCGGTGGAGGCCACGGCGATGACGCGGTTGCCGTGCGCCGCCGCGAACTGGGTGGCCGCGATGCCGATGCCGCCGCCGGCGCCGTGGACGAGCACGGTCTCGCCGGGCTGCATCCGGCCGCGGTGGGCCAGGGCGAAGTGGACGGTGAGGACGTTCATCGGCACCGAGGCGCCCTGGACGAAGCTCAGGGAGTCCGGCAGCGGGAAGACGCACGACGGGTCGGCCGCCACGACCTCGGCAAAGCCGCCCAGCCCGGGGAAGGCGCACACGCGGTCACCGGCGGCGAAGCCCGACCCCGCGGGCGCCGACCGCACGACGCCCGCGACCTCGGAGCCGGGAACGAACGGCATCGGCGGCGAGATCTGGTACTTCCCGCGGCTCTGGAGGACCTCGGGGAAGGTCACCCCGGAGGCGTGGACGTCGATGACGACGGCATCACCGCCCTCCGGCTCGGGGATGTCGACGACCTCGATCGCCTCGGGGCCGTCATGGCTGGAGATATGGATGGCGCGCATGGACCCCATTCTGCCCATCAGGCACCGCGTCGTGCCGGTTCCCGGTCGACGAGTCTCCCGGGCGGACCGCTGCCGGCTGGCCGAGAGGATGTCGCTCCGCGGCGCGGCCCCACGCTCACCCGCCTCGGCGGCCATCGCGGACCAGCAGGATCAGCCCCGCCGCCACGACGACCTGCCCGACCTGCAGCGCACCGGGCATGAGCGCGAGCTCCCACCCGGTCGCGCGGGGCGTCGCGAGCGCCGCCACACACAGCGCGAGGAGCGTCACGGTGAGGATCTGCCCCCAGGCGAGCAGGCGGCGGGCCGTCGTCGTCACCACCCCTCGGACCAGAAGGGTCGCGGCCACCGCCGCGGCGAGCAGACACACCGGGACCCCGATGAGCGCGGGGAACAGGTAGAGCACCTCGAACAGCGGGGAGCCGCCGACGCCCACGACCCCGGTGGCCAGGAGTTGCGGGGCGGTCCACAACGCGATGAGCAGGGCACAGGCGGCGGTGATCCAGGAGCACGTCACCAGAACCCTCACGGGCACCGACGCTACGTCACTCGCGGGTCAGTGCCTCCCCGATCGGCGTATCGCCGTCGGTGAACTCGATGGTGCGGCCAACCGTGTCCGGGCGACGCAGGACGGCGGCGATGACGGCGGCCACCTCGTCGCGGCTCGTGGCGCGATCCTCCCGCATGTCCTCGCCGACCCCGATCGTGTCGCGGCCGGGCTCGTCGGTGAGCTTGCCGGGTCCGAGGATGGTCCAGTGGAGCTTCGTGCCGCGCAGGTACTCGTCGGCGGCGGCCTTGGCTTCGGCGTAGGGGAAGAAAGAGGAGTCCTCGGGGACGCCGTGGTCGGGCCCGGCGCCCTGGTAGGAGACCATGGCGAAGCGCTCCACGCCCTCCTCCGCGCACGCGTCCATCGTGCGGATCGCGGCGTCCCGGTCCACGGCGTAGGTGCGGTCCGGGTTGCCGCCGCCGGCGCCCGCCGACCACACGACGGCGCCGGAGCCGCGCACCACCTTCTCGGCGAGCCCCTCCGCGTCGAGCTCCTCGACGTCGGCGACCACCGGGTGCGCACCGGCCTCCCGGACGTCGTCGGCGTGGTCGGGATTCCGGATGATCGAGTACACGTCGGTGCCGTGATCGCTGAGGATCCTGGCGACGCGGAGGGCGACCTTGCCGTGGCCACCGATGATCGTGACGGGACGCTCGAGGTTCATGCCCTCCGTTGTACTCCCCTCCGCCCCACACCGCCGCCTCCGCTGAGATTCTGGTCACAATCGCGGCCGTTCCCGGTGTTCCGCGATCACAACTCGGACACGAGACCCTGAGTGAGCCATGTCGAGTTAGCCGCGTGTCGGACCCCACGGGCATGATAAACGGCGACTCCGGTTCTCACCGGTTCGCCCCCGTTCGCCTTTTTCGGAGCTCTGCATGTCCCTGTCCAGGTCCCGCGTCGCCCCACGCACCGGGTTCCCGGCCCTCGCCCTGGTGGCGGTGATCGGGGCGATCCTCCTCGCCCTCACCGGCTGCACGATCCCCGTGCCCTCGGGCTCGGCCGGCGAGACCACCCCCACCGAGACCGAGGAGGCGCCCGCCCCGGCGTCGTTGACGGTCACCCCGAAGGACAAGGCCACCGGCGTAGCAGTGGTCGACGGCGTTACCGCCGAGGTGGCGAACGGCCGCATCACCAAGGCGGTCCTCACCAACGACGCGGGCAAGGTCATCGAGGGCGAGATGGCGCGCGACGGCTCCTCCTGGAAGCCCGCCGTCCCGCTCGGTTACGGGCGCACCTACACGCTCGACGTGACCTACCAGGGCGCCGAGGGCGGGCCGAAGACCGACAAGCGGTCCTTCACCATGGCCAACCCGACGAGCATCGTCACCCCGAGCCTCGTCTCCTCCGGCGGTGGCGCGCTGGAGTCGGACCGCGAGTACGGGGTCGGGATCATCGTGGCCGCCAAGTTCGACCAGCCGGTGGCAGACCGCGACGCAGTCGAGGAGCACATGCACGTCACCACCGAGCCGGCCGTCGAGGGCAACTGGTTCTGGCTCAACGACTACACCGCGCACTGGCGCCCCAAGGATTTCTACGCCACCGGCACCGAGGTGAACGTGGAGCTGGACACCAACGGCCGCGACCTCGGCGGGGGCCAGTGGGGCGGCGAGAACGCCGAGGCGCACTTCACCATCGGTCAGCGCCGCGTCGCGATCGCCGACGACGCCACCAAGACGGTCACGGTCTTCCACGACCAGAAGCCCGTCATGACCATGCCCACCTCGATGGGCAAGGGCGGCTACGCCACCTACAACGGCGTGAGCATGCACTTCTGGACCCAGCGGGGCACCTACACGGTCCTCGACAAGGCCAGCTCGGTGGTCATGGACTCCTCGACCTACGGCTTCCCCATCGAGAGCGGCGGCTACAAGACCACGGTCGCGCACGGCGTCCGCATCTCCAACGACGGCATCTACTTCCACGCCCTCTCCGAGTCGATGTGGGCGCAGGGCAACACCAACGTCTCGCACGGCTGCCTCAACCTGTCCCCCGCCAACGCGCAGTGGTACTTCGACCAGGCCGTCGCCGGCGACGTCGTGGAGGTGCGCGGCACCGGCGGCCCCGAACTCGAGGTGTGGCAGAACGGCGACTGGTCCGTGCCGTGGAGTACCTGGCAGAAGGGCTCGGCGGACTGACAACCGCGCGGACCTGAAACCACCGGCGCCGTCAAGGATGCTCTGTCGTGAGGGACTCAGCGACCGGGGCCCGCGGCATCCGCGGCCGCGTTGAGCACGCCCGCCACCCGCTCGGCCGCTGCCGGCCCGCCCGCCCCGGCTGCCGGCACCCCGAGGCGCACGGACCGGCCCGAGCCCGTCGCGACCAGGACACCCGGCCCCCGGCCCGTCGCGAGCAGCACCGAACCCCGGCCGGTGAGGCGATAGCCAACGCCGCCGTGGGCCCACGGGTCGATCGTGGTGACGCTCGCGGCGGCGAGCTCCCGGGCGTCGACTCGGAGGAGTTCCATGCCCGCCTGCCGCACGCTCAGTCCGTCAGGACCGACGTGGACCACGAACGGCAACACCACGACGAGCGCGGGCAGCAGCACGAACGCCATCGCCACGCCGAGGCCGGGCAGGAGCACCAGCGTGACCGCGACGGTGCCCACGAGGAGCGCGAGGATGCCATAGCGCCATGACGGCCCCAGCGCGAGGCGGTACTCCAGCTCGACGAGCGGGGCACGCGGCAGCGCGGGGTCGGGACGCTCCGGGGCCGGGACACGCGGCCGCCCGTCCACGAGCATCGCCGCGCCGACGAGCCCCACCACGAGCCCGACCGCCGCGCCGAGCGCGGCCTCCCAGTCGGTGACCGGCGGCTCCGGATCGCCGGCCAGCGCCCGCCACACCGGGGCCAGCAGGAGCGCCCCGACCATGCCGAGGACCGGCGCGCCCACCGCCAGCAGGATCCGCCGCAGAAATCGGTCCACCCGGGCGAACGCCGCGAGCATCGTCATCGGCAGGACCGTGACCAGGACGATGGCCGCCGGCAACCCGATCGCCTCCCCTCGGGGCGCCCACGCGTCGGCCTCACCGGATGGACCCCAGTGCGAGGGGAACGGGTCCGGGAGCTCACCCCACCGCGTGGCGAGCCACGCGACGACCGCGGCCACGGCCACCAGCGGCAGGACGACGCCGACGAGCGCGCCCGCAGGATCGAGGCGACGGCCGGTGCCCGAGAGGAATGGCTCCGGTGACGTCATGGCCCCGACCCTATCCGGGTCCCCACGCGAGGCCAACGACGAGGCCGAGGAGAGGCCGGATGCCCGGCGGTGACACCGGCGTGGAGCGGCGTGGGATCGACGCCCTGGCCTACGACACCTGTCGCCCGGCTCACCGACCTCAGACAGTGGACCTCAGCGGACCCCGAGCATCTTCTTCCTGATCCACGGCGTGAGCGCGGCCATCGACACCGCCACGACGATCGCGGCGATGCCCAACGCGAGGAAGTAGGTGCGCTCGGCGCCCACGTCGTCCGGGTTGTAGTAGCCGGCGAGCACGCCGGACAGGGCGCTGCCAATGGAGACGGTGAGGAAGAACAGCGCGACCATCTGGGTCTTGAACGCCCGCGGGCCGAGTTTGGTGGACACCGACTGGCCCACCGGCGAGAGCAGGAGCTCCGCCATGGTGAACAGGAACAGGATCCCGACGATCGCGAGCAGCGGGGTGGCCGCGTGGCCCACGAACGGCAGGAAGGCCAGGGCGGCCAGACCCATGATGAGGTTCGCCAGGGCGAACTTCATGGGAGTCGAGGGCTGCCGGTCCCCGAGCTTGACCCACATCGCGGCGAACACGGCGGCGAAGAGGATGATGAACAGCGGGTTGATCGACTGCACCCAGCTCGCGGGCATCTCCCAGCCGCCCAGATTCCGGTCGAGCCGCTGGTCCGAGTAGATGGCGATTACGGTGAACTGCTGCTGGAAGATCGCCCAGAACGCCACCGAGGCGAAGAACAGCGGGATGAACGCCACCACGCGGCTGCGCTCCTCGGCCGTGGTCTGGGCGCTGCCGATGAGGATCGCGAACAGGGCGATCGCTCCCACCACGGCGATGCCGGTGACGACCGTCGCCAGCCGCTCCAGCGGGAGGAGGCCGGTGGCGATCGCCGTGACCACCAGCGCCACCACGACGAGCCCGCCGAGCAGATACCAGAGGCGCTGCGGGCGGGGCAGCGGGTTGGGGACCACCACGCCGACGCCCTTGAGGGTGGAGCGGCGCATGGCGACGTACTGGATCAGGCCCAGCGCCATCCCGACGGCGGCGGCGCCGAAGCCCCAGTGGAAGCCCCGCCACTGCCACATCCAGCCGGTGACGAACGGCCCGAGCAGGCCGCCGATGTTCACGCCCATGTAGTAGATCGAGAAGGCGGCGTCGCGGCGGTCGTCGGTGAGCCGGTACATGCCGCCGACGACCGTCGAGGTGGTGGCCTTGAGGGTGCCGGCGCCCACGGCCACGCTCACCAGGCCGATTCCGAGGCCGATCGCGCCGGGGACCACCGCGAGCGAGACGTGGCCCACCATGATGAGCACGGCCGCGCCGAAGAGCGTCCGCTCGGCGCCGAGGAGCCGGTCCGCGACCCAGCCACCGAGGATCGCGGAGGCGTAGACGAGCCCGCCGTACGCGCCGACGATCGAGGTGGCGATCTGCTGCGAGTAACCGAGGCCGCCCTCCCCGACCGCGTAGTAGATGTAGTAAGCCAGGATCGCCTGCATGCCGTAGAAGCTGAAGCGCTCCCACAGCTCGATGCCCGACAGGTTGGCCAGCCCGAGGGGGTGCCCGAAGAACCGGCGGTCGGAGTCGGCGAGGGCGGGGTCTTCGTCGGCGCCGGCGGGATAGTCGGCGGAAGGGTCGGTGTGAGGGGTGAGATCGGCGGGGGTGCTGCCCGTCTCGTCGGTTGCCATGTCAGACAGTGATACTCCTGCGACGCCTGCCGGACAACTTCCGCTCACCCGCCTTCACTCTCCGATCATCCGCGGAATCGACTTTCCGGCCACGGGACGGGACAATCGACACGGTCCCGGGATCACCCCGGGACACATCCTCGAACCAGGGACGTCTCCGCGTCCCCGACCTGCGCAGGAGCACCACCAGTGAGCCGAGCCGACACCCCGGCCCGATCTAGCAGCCCCCTTCACGGAAGGGGGCACACCGGATGAGCATCGCACTCTCACTACTGGTCGGCGTTCTCGTCGTCCTCGCGATCACCGCGCTCACGGGCTACTTCGTGGCGCAGGAGTTCGCCTTCATGGCGGTCGACCGCTCCCGCATGGGGGCCGCCGCCGAGAAGGGCGACGCCGCCGCCGAGCGGGTCCTCGGCGTCACCCGCCGCACGTCGTTCATGCTGTCGGGCGCCCAGCTCGGCATCACCGTCACCGCCCTGCTTGTCGGGTACGTGGCCGAGCCGCTCATCGGCCGGTCCCTCGGCGAGCTCCTCGGCATGGCCAACGTGCCTCAGGCCGCCGGGGTGGCGATCGGCACGATTCTCGCCCTGCTGTTCTCGACGGTCGTGCAGATGATCTTCGGCGAGCTCGTGCCCAAGAACCTGGCGATCGCCAAGCCAGAGCCCGTCGCCCGCTGGCTCGCCCGCTCCACCACCCTCTACCTGGCCCTGTTCGGCTGGCTCATCGGGCTGTTCGACAAGGCCTCCGAGGCGCTGCTCAAGGTGGTCGGCATCGAGCCGGTCCACGACAAGGAGCACTCGGCCACCGCGCGCGACCTCGAGCACATTGTGGCCGAGTCCGGCGAGACCGGTGAGCTGTCCCCCGAGCTCAGTCGCCTGCTCGACCGCATGCTCGACTTCCCGGGCCAGCCGGCCGAACACGCCATGATCCCGCGCTCGCGCACCGACGTCGTGCGGGCCGAGGACACGGTCGCCGACGTCGTGGCCAAGATGGCCACCGGCCACACGCGCTACCCGGTGGTGGGCGAGGACGCCGACGACGTGCTCGGCGTCGTGGATCTCCACGACCTGCTCACCGTCGACGACGACGAGGCGGCCACCACGCCCGTGTCCCGCCGTATGCGCGCCCCCGTCGTCGTCCCCACCTCCCTGCCCCTGCCCGACGTGGCCATCCGCCTGGACACCGAACGCGCCGAGATGGCGGTGGTCGTGGACGAGTACGGCGGCTTCGCCGGCGTCGTGACCATGGAGGACATGGCCGAGGAGATCGTCGGTGAGATCGCCGACGAGCACGACCCCCACTCCGCCGCCGGCGTGCCGGTGAGCGAGGGCCTGGGCTGGCTCATGCCGGGCGAGACCCACCTCGACGAGGTCGAGCGGCTACTCGAGATCACCCTGCCCGATGTGGACGCCGAGACCCTCGGCGGGCTGGTGATCGCCACCTCCGGCGAGCTGCCCGCCGTGGGCGACCGCGTGGACGTCCCGCTGCCGGACACGGACGTACTCGAGGAACTGTCCGCCGACCGGATCCTGCGCGCCGAGGTCCGGCGCGTCGAGCGTCGCGTGCCCGCCCAGGTGCACATCGTCGTCGAGGAGGTGGCCCGATGACCGCCGGCCCCGCTGTGGTCCTCGCCGCCGAGGCACCGACCGGGTTCATGAGCAACCCGTTCGTCGTGCTCGGCGCGACCGTCCTGCTCATCGTGGCCTCCGCGTTCTTCGTGGCCGTGGAGTTCTCGCTCATCTCGGCCCGTCGTCACCGGCTCGAGGATGCCGCCGCCACGAGTGCCGCCGCCCGCGCAGCCCTGCGCAACGCCTCCGAGCTCACCCTGCTGCTGGCAGGGGCGCAGCTCGGCATCACACTGTGCGCGCTGGCGCTGGGCTCCATCACCAAGCCCGCCGTGCACCACTGGCTCACGCCCGTCTTCGCCGGCTGGGGGCTGCCCTACTGGACCGCCGACGTCATCGCCTTTGTCCTGGCGCTCATCATCGTCACGTTCCTCCACCTCGTGGCGGGCGAGATGGCGCCCAAGTCGTGGTCCATCACACACCCCGAGTACTCGGCCACGATCCTCGCGCTGCCGATGCGGGCGTTCCTGTGGGTCACGCGACCGCTGCTCGTGGTGCTCAACACCACGGCCAACCGGATCCTGCACCGCCTCGGCGTGGAGGCCATCGACGAGGTGGGCGCCGGACAGGACGCCGACTCGCTGCGCGAGCTGGTCCGCCACTCCGGCGAGGCCGGCACGCTCGACGACACGCACCACCGCCAGCTCCTCGGCGCCCTCGAGCTGCAGGAGCTCACCGTGGGCGACCTGCTCGGCGAGCGCGGCGTGGACAAGTCCGCGACGCCCGAGGGGATGTCGTCGGTGCCCGTCGACGCCACCCCCGAGGAGATCCGGGAGGTCGCCCGCGGCACCGGGCACCTGCGGCTGCTCGTGCTCGACGGCACGACGGTCGTGGGCGTGATCCACGCCCGCGACTCGCTCACCGCGGGACCCGACGCCACCGCCGGTGACCTCATGCGACCCTGCCTGGCGCTCGAGCACGACCTGTCCGTGGCGGACGCGTTCCGGCGCATGCGGGAGGCGCGAGCCCACCTCGTCGTCGTCGAGAAGCCCGAGGGCATCCCCGGCACCGACGCCGCCGAGGTGCGCGGCGTCATCACGCTCGACGACGTGGTCCGCCGCCTGCTTCCCGTCACCCGCGACTGACCCCACCCCCGCCCCGCCTCGCCCCCGGCAAATCGGCGACTCCGCTGCTGGGTCGGCGACCCTCACATGCGCTGCCGATCCACCAGCGGAGTCGCCGATTTCGGTAGGGCTGCAGCGGAGGCGGCCGGAGCCTCAGACGACGCCGAAGACGTGGAGCACGCCCCACACGGCGATGCCGGCCAGACCCAGGATCACGAGCAGCACGAGGCCGACCGCGCCGAGGGCTCGGCCCACGTAGCCGCGAACGGTGGTGTCGACCTGCGTGCCGCTGGCGATCGTGCGGTCGAGCAGACGCAGGTTCTTGGAGGTGGCCTTGTGGGCGGCGTCGGCCACGTCGCCGGCGAGCGGGACGAGTCCGATCACGGCGTCCACGACGTAGTTCCACCCCATGCGGAACAGCACGTGGATCGGCACGCGGTGACGCACGACCTCACCCAGAACGAGGGCCGCGACGATCCCGCCGAGGGCGTCGCCCACCACCGGGACCAGGCCGATCACCGGGTCCAGGCCCACGCGGCCGCGCGGCCCGGGCGCTTCCGGCCCGAGTCTGGTTTCGTGGAGGAATGCACCCCATGCATCGTAGTCACCGGGCCCGTCGCGCCACCACAGGTCTCGCCGCGGTCGCACTCGCGGTGGCCCTGGCCGGCACCGGCTGCGCCGCGATCACCGGCGACACCGGGTCCGACGAGCTCCAGCAGTTCATCGACGAGCTCTCCCGCGGCAACCTGACCGCCGCGGCCGCGCTCACCACCGACCCCGAGACCGCCGAGGCGCGGCTCACCGAGACGATCTCGACGTTCGGCACCATCGGCTCGGCGGCCACCACCGGCAGCGACCGGCGGCCGGACAAGGACCCGGTGCGGCTCGAGATCACGTGGGACCTGGCGTCCTCGACCGAACCGCCGCAGGAGGAAGGACCCGAGCGCAGTGTCACCACCGGCGGCGAGGCGCGCACCGTCAAGGAGGGTGACCAGTGGCGGGTCGAGTGGGCGCCGACGATCCTCGACACCCGCCTCGCCCCCGGCGGCACGCTGCGGTTCACCGAGGACCTGGACTGGGACACGAGCATCGTCGACCGCACCGGGGCACCGCTCATGCAATGGATGCCGGTCACGGCGGTGACACTCTCTCCGGACGCCACCGACGCCGCGGACCCGGTGGCCGGGCTCGTGAGCGGCGCCGCGCCGACGATCACCGGGCAGTCGATCCGCGACGGCATGTCCGAGAACCCCGGGCAGCCGTACACCGTGGTGGCGCTGCGGCCCGAGGACATCGACCCGATCCGTGAGCAGCTGGCCGCGATCGAGGGGGTCACGCTGCCCGAGTCCGGCCGGCTCATCCAGGTTGACCGCGAGCTGCGCTCGCCGGGCTTCACCGAGCTCGAGGGCGCGTGGCTCACCGCGCTGCGCGAGGCGGGCGGCTGGTCGGCGACCCTCGTCAACCCCGACGCCGAACCGGTGGAGCTGGGCGGCGCGCCCCGGGGCGAAGTCGACGACCTCGTCACCACCTACCAGCCGTCGATCCAGCGGGAGGCGCAGCGCGCCGTGGACGCCTCCGGGCGGGCCGCGTCGATCGTCGCGATCCAGCCCTCCACCGGCGGCGTGCTCGCCGTGGCACAGAACTCGGCCGCCGACGCCCAGGGGCCGGTCTCGCTGCAGGGGCAGTTCCCGCCGGGGTCGACGTTCAAGACCGTCACCACCGCCGCCGCGCTCGACGCCGGCGTGGTGGGCCGCGACGAGGTCGTGCCGTGCCCGGCCCAGATCACCGTCTCGGGCCGCACGATCCCCAACGACGACGACTTCGCCCTGGGCGAGGTCCCGCTGCGGACCGCGTTCGCCCGCTCGTGCAACACGAGCCAGGCCGTGATCAGCGACCGGCTGGAGCCGTCGGCGATGAAGGACACCGCGGCCAGGCTCGGTCTCGGCGTCGACCTCACCACTCCCGGCCTCACCACGATCACCGGGACCGTGCCCGTCACCGAGCAGGGGCCGGCCCGAGTCGAGGCCGCGATCGGTCAGGGCGAGGTGCTGGCCAGCCCCTTCGGCATGGCGCTCCTCGAGGCCTCGCTCGCCAACGGCGGGCGGATGGTGCTGCCCGTGGTGATCGACGGCATGCCGGCCGTGGCGGACCAGTCGCCGGAGCCGCTACCGGAGGATGTGGTGAGCACCCTGCGCGGATTCATGGAGGAGACCGTGCGCTCCGGGACGGCCACCGCCGCGTCGTCAATCCCCGGACTCGGCGGCAAGACCGGCACCGCGGAGGTCGGCGACGGGCCGGCCCACGGCTGGTTCGTGGGCTCCACCGGCGACCTGGCGTTCGCGGTCCTCATCGAGGGCGCCGACTCCTCCGGGCCCGCCGTGACCATGGCGGCCGACTTCCTCGGGTCCGCGGGGCAACCGGCACCCATGCCCGGCGGGTAACGTGCCGGGCATGCGCCTACCCGGACCCGCCCGCTCAGCCCTCGACCGCCTGCCCTTCGGCTCGCCCGCCGCGACCTCCGCCCCGGACGCCAACCGCCGCGTGCTCATCACCGGCGGAGCCTCCGGCTTCGGCCTGGCCCTGGCGTCCGCCTTCCTCGAGCGGGGCGACCGCGTCATCGTCACCGACCTCGCCCCCACCGACGAGCGCCCCGCGGGCGTCCCACCGGACGCCAGCTACCTCCGGTTGGACGTCCGCTCCGAGGACGAGTGGCGGGCCGCCCGCGAGGAGGTCGAGCGGATCTGGGGCGGCGTCGACGTCGTCGTCAACAACGCCGGCATCGCCCAGGGCGGCCGCATCGACCTGCTCACCGAGGAGGACTGGCGGCTCATCACCGACATCAACCTGCTCGGCGTGGCCCGCGGCTGCCGCACCTTCACGCCGATGCTCAAGGCGCAGGGCAGCGGGCGGATCGTCAACACCGCTTCGCTCGCCGGCCTCGTCCACCCGCCGTCGATGAGCTCCTATACGGCCGTCAAGGCGGCGGTCGTGGCGATCTCGGAGAGCCTGCGCTGGGAGCTCGAGCCGTACGGCGTGGACGTCTCCGTGATCTGCCCGTCGTTCTTCCGCACCAACCTCGCCGCCAGCCTCAACGCCTCCGACCCGGCCGCGGCCGAGTTCGCGGGCAAGCTCATCGACCGCTCCGGCCGTAGCGCCGACCAGGTCGCCGCAGAGGCGATGCGCGCGCTCGACGCCGGCACGTTCCTCGTCCTCCCCGACGGCGAGGCGCGCCGCTCCTACCGCGCCAAGCACTTCCTGCCGGTCGCGTACACGCGGATCATGCGCGCCATGGGCGCGAAGGCCGCCGAGACCGCGCGTGCCGGGAACGCCGGGGCCGGCACCACCGGGACGTCGCGATGACCCGCGACACGATCCTCAGCCGAGCCGACCTGGACTACCTCCTCCACGACTGGCTGCGCGTGTCCGAGTTGTGTGAGCGCGAGCGGTTCGCCGACCACTCTCGAGAGACGATCGACGCCGTCGTCGACCTCTCCGCCGACCTCGCCGCGCGCT
Organism: Dietzia sp. 179-F 9C3 NHS; assembly: GCF_045369825.1. Taxonomy (NCBI): domain Bacteria; kingdom Bacillati; phylum Actinomycetota; class Actinomycetes; order Mycobacteriales; family Dietziaceae; genus Dietzia; species Dietzia sp. 179-F 9C3 NHS. Next base: position 160,832 of record NZ_JBIQES010000003.1, on the reverse strand, counting down.
ACTTCGCGCCCCACAACCGTGCCTCCGACCTCACCGAGCCGCGACTCGTCGGCGAGGACGTGGAGCTCATCCCCGAGATCGGCGAGGCACTGCGGGCCTTTGCCGACGCCGACCTCGTGGGCGCCGCCATGGACGCGCGCGTCGGCGGCATGCAGTTGCCACACACCGCCTACCTCGCGTGCATGGCGTGGTTCTACGCCGCCAACGTCGCCACCACCGGCTACCCGCTGCTCACCACCGGCAACGCCAACCTGCTGCTCGCGCACGGCACCGACGAGCAGATCGAGCGGTTCGTGCGGCCGATGCTCGAGGGCCGGTTCACCGGCACCATGTGCCTGTCCGAGCCGCACGCCGGGTCGAACCTCGCCGACATCACCACCCGTGCCGAGCCGCAGGACGACGGCACGTACCGCCTGTTCGGGCAGAAGATGTGGATCTCCGGCGGCGAGCACTCCATGACCGAGAACATCGTGCACCTCGTGCTGGCCAAGGTCCCCGGGTCCCCCGCCGGCACGCGCGGCATCTCGCTGTTCGTGGTGCCCAAGTTCCTGGTGAACGACGACGGCTCGCTCGGCGAGCGCAACGACGTGGTGATTACCGGCCTCAATCACAAGATGGGCTTCCGCGGCACGGTCAACACCATGCCCACGCTCGGCGATGGCCTGCACACCCCCGGCGGCCGCCCCGGCGCGGTCGGTTACCTCGTGGGCGCCGAGAACACCGGGCTCAAGCAGATGTTCACCATGATGAACGAGGCCCGCCTCGGCGTGGGACTGTGCGCCACGGCGCTCGGCTACACCGGGTACCTCAAGTCGCTGGCGTACGCGCGCGAGCGGCCGCAGGGCAGGCCGGTGGGCGTGGCGCCGGACGAGCCGCAGGTGCCGCTCACCGGGCACGCCGACGTGCGGCGCATGCTGCTCGCCCAGAAGTCCTACGTCGAGGGCGCGCTCGCCCTGGGTCTGTATTGCGCACGGCTTGTCGACGACGAGAAGTCCGGGTCTCCGGAGGAGGCCGCTGCCGCCAAGACCCTCCTGGACGTCCTCACGCCGATCGCCAAGTCGTGGCCCTCGCAGTGGTGCCTGCACGCCAACGACCTGGCGATCCAGGTCCTGGGCGGGGCCGGGTACACGGTCGACTACGACGTCGAGCAGCACTACCGCGACAACCGCCTCAATGCCATCCACGAGGGCACGCACGGCATCCAGGCGCAGGACCTGCTCGGGCGCAAGATGATCGCCGGCGGCGGCGCCGGGGCGGCCGCGCTCGTCGAGCGGATCCACGCCACGTGCGCGGCCGCCGAGGCGGCGGGCGGCGAGCTCGCGGACCTGGCCGGGGCGCTCCGGACGCGGGTCGATCGATTGGTCGAGGTCACCGGGTTCCTCGTGGGCCTCGGCGCCTCGGACCCAGTGGCGATGCTCGCCAACGCGACCGCCTACCTCGAGGCCACCGGGCACGTGGTGATCGCGTGGATGTGGCTCGAGCAGGTGCTCGCCCTGGGCCCGCGGCTCGAGGACTCCTCCGACGCCTTCGCCGCCGGCAAGCTCCAGGCCGCACGCTACTTCCTGCGGTGGGAGCTGCCCACCGTGGACGCCCAGCTGGACCTGCTCGCCTCCGGCGACCGCACGACGCTGGACATGGACCCCGACTGGTTCTGAGGCACCCGGCACGACCGCCCGCCCCCGTCCCCGCCTTCCGAAATCGGCGACTCCACTGCTGGATCGGCGGCTCTCACATGCCTCGCCGATCGTGCAGCCGAGTCGCCGATTTCGGACGCGACCGATCCGGCGGCCGTCCTCAGGCCTCCCACCACTGCCGCAGCGGCACGTCCCAGGTCATGCGGTCGCCGAGCTTGACGGCGAGGATCTGGTGGAGCTGGATCTTGTTGTACTCGAAGCCGTACTGGCAGGCGCCCATGTACAGGCCCCAGAGCTTGGCCATGGGCTCGCCCACCTCCTCGACGGCCTCCGCCCAGTGCTCGACGAGATTGGCGCACCAGTCGCGCAGCGTGAAGGCGTAGTGCTGGCGCAGGTTCTCCTCGTGGACCACCTCGAGGCCGGCGTTCTCGATCTCGGCGTGGACGGTGCCGGCGCCGGCGAGCTCGCCGTCGGGGAAGATGTAGCGGTCGATGAACGAGCCCGCCTTGGTGACCCGCGAGTTGTCGGGCCGGGTGATGCAGTGGTTGAGGAACCGCCCTCCGGGCCGCAGGTAGGACTCGATGCGGGTGAAGTAGTCGAGGTAGTTCCGCCGCCCGATGTGCTCGGTCATGCCGATGGAGCTCACGGCGTCGAAGTCGCGCTCGGGGACGTCGCGGTAGTCCTGGAGGCGGACCTCGGCGAGGTCGGCGAGCCCGTCGGCGGCGATCGCTTCCCGCGCCCACTCGGCCTGCTCGCGGGACAGGGTCACGCCGATCACGTGCACGCCCCGGGCGGCGGCGTAACGGACCATGCCGCCCCAGCCGCAGCCCACGTCGAGTAGCCGGTCGCCGGGCTGCAGGCGCAGCTTGTCAAACACGAGGCGGTACTTGTTCTCCTGCGCGGTCTCGAGCGAGGCCTCCGCGGACGGGTAGCACGCGCACGTGTAGGTCATGGACGGCCCGAGGATCCACGAGTAGAAGCGATTGGAGACGTCGTAGTGGTAGCTCACCACCTGCGAGTCCCGCTCCTTGGAGTGCCGGCGCATGCCGTGCAGCATGCGGCGCCACGGCGGTGGCACCTCCTGCTCCGGGATCGGTGGCACCCTGAGGTTCTCCAGCCCCACCGAGCGGGCGATGCGCAGCATGGTCCGGGCGTCGGGGGTACGGGTCATGTGCTTGCGGAACACCTCGAGGGCGCCGAACACGTCGTGGGGGGCGCCGGGGTGCACGCCCACGATCTCGAGCTCGCCCATGAGGTAGGCGCGGGCCAGGCCCAGATCGCCGGGGGCGGTAACGAAGTACTGCAGCGCCTTCTCGCTCTTCAGCCGTAGAGCGAGGGGGCTGTCCGCCGGCCCGATCACCGAGCCGTCGTAGGCCTCGATCCGCAGAGGTGGCTCGTCCGTGGCGAACGCCCCGATGATCTCGCCCAGCGTCATGCGGGTGGACTCCCCCGCCCCCCGGCCCCTGCCCGGGCCCCCTCCCAGCTTCACCGCGTACCCACCGCCTTCTCGTAGAGGGACGGCAACCGCCCCTCGGGATCGAACTCCGCCTTCAACGATGCCGCGTGCCCGCCGCCGTACAACCGATCGAACTCCTCGCGCGAATAGAACACCTCGGAGTACAGGGACTTGTGGCCACCGAGGCGGGAGACCTCGTCCTCGATGCGACGGTTCCACGCCCCCTCTGCCATGCCCGGCTCGATCGGGGCGGAGGACCAGAAGCCGATGTTGACGTAGAGGGTGTCCGGCGCGAGGGGATAGAGCGGCCAGGGTCGCGTTCCGCCCGGTGCCGGTGCGCCCTCGCGCAGCCGCAGCGGGCACACCCACAGCGGCTCGATGGGCACCTCGCGCAGGAACCAGTCCAGGAACTCGGCGCACCGGTCCACGGTCACCTCGACGTCCTGCACCACGCGCTCACGGGGCCCCTCACCGCGCAGCGCACCGATGCGGTTGCCCAGGTCGTAGCGGTGGTCGAGGCCGATGATCTTCCAGTACGCCGACGACCTCAACAATTGTTGCGGCCAGAACCGCCGTACCCTCGGGTTCTGCACGCCGAAGGCGCGCGAGCACCAGAACCAGTCGGTGTCCCAGCGCCACAGGTAGTCGCGGATGGTCAGCCGATCGCGCACCACCGACCCCGCCGGTCCGCCGTGGCGGATCGAGCGGTAGTAGACGGCCTGCTTGTCGCGCACCCCGGTGTAGTCGGAGACGGGCCCCGGCTCGTCGGTCCGCCGCCCCAGGCAGAGGTAGGCCTCGCCGGCCGAGAACACGACCCCGTCCAGGAAGTCGACCACCTCGCCGTCATGGCTTCCCGACTCGCCGATCCGCGCCAGCCCGTCCTCGAGCGCTGCGAGGGAATCGAACCGCACGTGCCGCAGTTCCACGTACCGCTGCACGGGCTCGAGGGCGATGCGCAGCCGCACCGCGTAGCCGAGCGAGCCGTAGGAGTTGGGGAAGCCGCGCCACAGGGCCTGCTCGCGCCCGGTGCCGTCGGGCCGGGCGGTGACGATCTCGCCGGCGCCGGTGAGCACATCCATCTCGAGCACCGACTCGTGCGGCAGCCCCAGCCGGAACGACGTGGACTCGATCCCCAGGCCGGTCACGGCGCCGCCGAGGGTGATGGTCTTGAGCTGGGGCACGACATACGGCATGAGGCCGTGGGGCAGGGTGGCGTCGACCAGGTCCTCGTAGGTGCACATGCCCTGGACGTCGGCGGTGCGGGCGACCGGGTCCACGGAGATCACGCGGGTCAGCCCGGTGGTGTCGAGACCGGGTGACGACGACGAGGCCCGCGGCCGGAAGAGGTTGGACGTGGGCTTGGCCAGCCGGACGGGCTCGCCCGCGGGGACGGCGTGGAAGCTCTCGACGAGGCGCCGGACGCCGTCGTCGTGGCGCGCGCGGCCCACCTCCAGAACTCCGGTGAATCTCGACTTACTGCCCATGCGCCCCATCCTAGGTCGGCGCGCGGAACGACACGAAGAACATCGGATGCCGGCCCGGTGACGGCCCCGCTCCACGGCCCCGACCGGATCGGTGTGCCCGCGGCCGGGCGCCTCGTACTCTGCGGGAAACCCGCCTACCGCCGCAGGAGGATCCGCCATGTCCGCTCGACACACCGCCCGCCCCCGCACCACGGTCGCGGCCGCCGGCCTCGCCGCGCTCGCGCTCGTCCTGGGGGCGTGCGGCGAGGAGGGCACCGCCGAGAACGCGGTCGGGGAGGCCACCAGCGCCGTGGGCTCGGTTGCGGCCGAGGCCACCTCGGCCGTCGGCGGCGCCACCGACGGCGGCGCCGAGGACCCCGACCAGGAGTTCCTCGGCGACATCCGGGCCGTGGGAGTGGATCCCGAGGACGAGCAGGACTACCTCACCCGTGGCCGCGACGTCTGCGCCTCGCTCGACGAGGGCACGGGCTACCTCGACGTCCTGGGCCGGTACAACGACGCCCACCCGGATGCGCCGGTGACCGAGGCCCCGCTCGTCGTGGCCGCGGCGGTCAAGGCCTTCTGCTCGCAGCATCTGCCGCAGCTCGGTCAGGACGGCGGGGACACCAACGAGGGTGGGGCCGACGGGAACTGACCCCTCAGACCCCCACGCGGTCCAGGGCCTCGGCGGTGAGCCGGCGGCCCAGCGCGATGATCTCGTCGGCGCGGTGGAAGTCGAACGCCGAGCAGGCGTCCGACGGCACCTCGACGAGCACGTCGGGCCGGTTGCCGGCCATCCGATAGCCGGTCACGAGGCTCTCCATGGCCTCGATGGTCTGCGTGACCACGTCGAACACGCGCAGCGTCCCCGGGAGCGTGCCGAGCCCCTTGTCGGCGGCCTGTTCCTCGGCCTCCTCCACGACCTCCTCGACCTCCTCGGAGGCCTCCTCGGTCTGGGCGGTGCCCACGGCGTCGACGTCGGCGGGGTCCTGCCCGAAGCGGGCGGCGATGAGCCGCACGAGGTCGGCGTCGCGCACGTCGGCGGCCGCGGTGCGGATGCGCCCGCCGAGCTTGGCCGCCGCGCCCGGGGAGCCGGAGCCGGAGGACCGCTTGGCGATCCTCGGCTCGGCCTCGGGCGAGGGCTCGTCGGGGTCGGAGCTCTCGTGGAACGTCGAGCCGCGGATGCCGGCGCGTCGGCCGGTGAGCGAGACGGCCAGGACGAGATCGCTGTCCACGGAGGCGAGCGGCTCGAGCGGGACGGGGTTGGTCACGCCGCCGTCGACCATGATCCGCCCGCCCACGAGCGCGGGCGTCACGACGCTGGGGATGGCGAACGACGCCCGCACGGCCACGTCGACGGGGCCGCGCGTGAACCACACCTCGCGGCGGGCGCGCAGGTCGGTGGCCACGGCGGTGTACGGGATCTCGAGGTTCTCGATCCGCATGTCCTCGACCATCCCGCCGATGACGCCCATGATCTTGTTGGCACGGATCGCGCCGCCGCCGGCGAACGACACGTCGAGCAGCCGCAGCACGTCGCGCTGGGTGAGGCCGCGGACCCACTCCTCGAAGTCGTCGAGTCTCCCGGCCGCGAGTAGCGCGCCCACGACGGCTCCCATCGACGCCCCGGCGACACCCACCACCTCGTGGTCCCGCGCCTGGAGCTCGCGGATCACCCCGATGTGCGCGTATCCGCGCGCCCCGCCCGATCCGAGCGCCAACCCGACCCTCATCCGATGCACCTCCTCGCGACCGTGCCTCCCAGTGTGCCCGTACCGCGCCGGTGATCTGCGCCATATACTCCCGCCAGAGCCCGCCGGCCCCGGTGGTCGGCGGTGGACGACGAGCAGGACCGGGGGACGGACATGGAGACAACGACGAGGCCCGCATCGCGACGCCGGGGCCGAGGGCGGGAGGTCCGGCTCCTCGCGTCCGTGGCGACGGCGGTCGCGCTGACGGTGGGCGCCGCGGCGCCCACCGCCTCGGCGGTCGACGTCGGATCGCTCGACAGCCCCCGGCACACCGCCTTCTACACCCCGCCCGCCGACGTCGCGGCGGCCGCCGAGCGGAACGGCGACCTCCTCCGGCACGAGCCGATGCGCGTGGCCGCCGGGCTTCCGGGCCTGCCGGTGCCGCCCGTGGCCGAGCGGATCATGTACCGCTCCACTGGCGCGGCCGGCACGCCCGTCGCGGTGACGGGCACGCTGCTGCAGTCGCCGAGGCCGTGGACCGGTCGGGGCACGCGACCGCTCGCCGCGGTGGCGCCGGGCACCCAGGGGCAGGGCGACCTGTGCGCGCCGTCCAGGGGATTCGAGAACCTGCTCTCCATCCAGACGGCGCCGCCCTCTCTGGGCGCGGGATACGAGATCTTACAGGCCGGCGTGCTGCTCGACGCGGGCTTCGACGTCGTCGTCACCGACCTCGAGGGGCTGGGGACCCCGGGCGACCACACCTACGTGGACCGCGCCTCGTCGGCGTACTCCACGCTCGACGCCGCGCGCGCCGCGCTGCGTATCCCGGGCTCGCGCCTGGCCCCGGACACCCCGGTGGTCTTCTCCGGCTACTCGCAGGGCGGCTCGGCGGCCGCCGCCGCGGCGGAGGAGGCCGCCCGCTATGCGTCCGAGCTCAACGCGGTGGGCGCGGCCGCCTCGGCGCCGCCGGCGGACCTCGTGGCGGTCCTGGACCGGATCGACGGCTCGCTCATCGTGGGCGCCCTGGCCTACACGGTCAACAGCCTGAAGGTGGGCAATCCCGAGGTCGGGCCGGAGTTCGACCGGCTCCTCAACGACCGCGGCAGGGAGCTGCTCGAGGTGGCGCGCCACCAGTGCATCGCCGACTCGATCCTCACGTTCGGACTCCGGGAGACCCCGGCGTTCCTCGCCGACGGCCGCCGGGCCTCGGAGGTGATCCGCGAGAACCCGGTGATCATGGCCGCGCTGGACCGCCAGCGAATCGGGCGGATCGCACCCTCGGTGCCGGTGCGCGTCCAGGGCAACCTCCACGACGACGCCGTGCCCTACGGCCAGGTCGAGCAGCTCGCGCGCGACTGGTGCGACCTCGGTGCGACCGTCGAGTTCGTCACCGATCCCACGCCGCCGATCCTGCCGCGCTCGGTGATCAACCACCTCGCGCCGATGCCGCTGCACGTCCTGGACGTGCAGCGCTACCTCGTGGACCGCGTCAACGGCGCACCCGCGCCGAACACCTGCGGGGTGGCGCCGCCGCCGAGGTGACGCCCGGCCCCTACCCGGCGGCGGGCATCGGCGGGGCCGGGGCGTGGGTGACGCCGGTGCGGCCCGTGCGCAGGTACTCCACCACCGCGTCGTCGACGACCCGGTTCCGCTTGGCCACCACACCGTGGTCGCCGCCCTCGACCGTGACCACGTGAGCGCCCATCCGATCGGCCAGGGCGAGCGCTCCGTGGTGCGGAGTCTGCGGGTCGCCGAGGGAGTTGAGCAGCAGCGGCTGCGTGTCCAGACCGTGGTTGCGCAGATCGACGGGCGTGGTGACGGGCGGCGCGCCCGCGCACGCGGCGCCCGAGGTGAACATGAGGCCGACCGAGTCGAAGAGGTCCCCGGTGACGAACTGGGTCCACAGGAAACCCGGGTAGGCCAGGGGGTTCGGGGGCACACGGTTCTCGTTGCACACCACGATGGCCTGCATGTTCAGCGCGATGAGGAACTCCTCCGGCACCTCCGGCATGTCCGGGGTCTGCGCGCCGACAGGCGAGCCGTCGCGGATCGCCGTCGCGATCTCGGGCCAGAGCACCGACTGCGGCGCGGCCTGGCGGGTCGCGGCGAACAGGATCGAGTGGGACTGCATCGCGCCCGGGCGCAGCAGCTGGGAGGCCAGCCCGTCGAGCTGCGCGCGGGCCGGGCCGGTGAGCGTCACCCCGTCGATCCACTGCCGGGCCACCACGCGCCACTCGGGCGGCACGTCGCCCTCACGGGCCGGGGGCGGGGCGAGGGTCGGCACCGCGCCGGACTCCTCCACCACCCGCGCCGACCACCGCCTGTACACCGCGAGCGGGGTGTCGCCGAGCCCGTAGACCGCGTCGTTGGCCGCGATCCAGTCGAACATCGCGTGCACCCGACGCTTGTAGGGCTCGGACTGCTGGAGCAGCATCTCGTTCCAGATCCAGTCGGGGTGCACGCCGGAGTCCAGCACCAGCTTGTCCGTGTGCTGCGGGAACAACGTCGCGTAGGTCGAGCCGAGCAGCGTGCCGTAGGACAGGCCGTGGATCGAGATCCGCTCCTCGTCCAGTGCGCGGCGCACCTCCTCCCAGTCGCGCGCCGTGTTCTCCGTGGTGAGGTGCCGCCACCGGTCGCCGCCGACCGCCTCGCAGGACGCCCGGAGCGCCCCGCCCGAGTTGGTGGCCAACGTCAGCAGATCGTTGGGATCGAGCGGCGCGCAGTGCAGCGGTCCGGCATGCGCGAGCCCCCGCGGCTGGACTCCGATGAGGTCCCACTCATCCCGGATCTCCTGTGGCCAGGTGGCCACCTCGTCGTCGTCGAAGTAGGTGAGCGAGTCCCCGCCCGGCCCGCCCGCGTTGCCGAACAACACCCCGCGCCTGGCCTCCGGGTTCCGCGCCGGGAGCTTGGAGACCGTCACGTCGATCCGTTCGCCGTCCGGCTGCGCGTGATCCTCGGGGACCGAGACCGTGGTGCACACCGCGCCGGGAGTGGTGACCGACTCGGGGCACGGGCCCCACGCCGGCGCGGCCTGCGCGGCGGGCGCGCCGGCCTGGGTGACGACGACGCCGGCCGCGGCGAGCAGCGGCGCCACGGCGACGGAGACGGACCGGCGGAAACCCGTTGTGCGAGCAGGCATGTGGATGAGTATTCCATGAGTACGCGGTGAACACATCAGGTGTGGCACGGATCCCGGACCGCCCCCTCGGCGCACGTCCCGGGTCGATGTCGTAGTGGGGATCTACGGTGACCACCGGATCGAGCACCCGTTCGATCCGGTGGTCCCGTCCACGGGACCGTGACGCACACAGCGACGAGGAGTACGCCATGTCCGACACCGTGATCCCCGCCTCCGGCCCCACCCGCGCCGCCAGCCCGGTCCGCACCGTGCCGCCGAACCGCATCGGGCGCCCGAGCCGGGCCGAGCGCCGCCGCCGGAAGCGGGCCCGCGCCCGCGCCATCCGCACCGGCACGCCCGTCGCGCCCGTAGCGCCGGACCCACGGGATCTCTTATCCGGCCCCGCCGTGCAGGTGGCCCAGAACATCGCCCGCCAGGGCGTGCACCTGGTGCACGTGGGCGAGAGCTGCAGTTGCCCCGGTTGCACGGCGGACCCGGAGCCCGTATCCGCGCGCTTCGGCTACACCGTCGGCCTCACCGAGGTCGGCCACCCCGAGCTCCTCGTCCGCGGACTCGACGCCCGCGAGACGGCAGAGGTGCTGAGCGGCTGGAGTCGCGCAGTCCGCGACGGTACGCAACTCGCGGTCGGCCACCTCCTCTGCGAGGGCCCGGGCGGGCACCGCTGGGAGGTGCTCCCCGCGGACGGCCGGGAGCTGATCTGGGCGTACGAGTACTACGGCCGACCGGCGCACGACCCGGGACCGGCGCTGGAACTGGTCCGCACCGATCTGCCGTGTCCGTGCGAGGGACCCCACTGAGGTCTCGTAGCGTCTAGGGCTATGCCACGCCTGCCGCTGATCCTGGACCACCGCTCGCCGTCCGTCGTCGTGCCCCTCACGGGCGCGACGCCGGCCGAGCTCGAGGCCGGGGTGGCGGCCCTGCGCGGGGCACCGTGCGACCCCGACCCGTTCGACCTGGTGGAGTGGCGGGTGGACCACTACACGCCGTTCACCGCCGCGGCCGACCCGGCGGCGGCGGTGGAGGCGCTCGGGAAACTCACCGCGGCGCTACCACAGGTGCCGGTGCTCGCCACGTTCCGGACCAGCGCCGAGGGCGGGGCCGCCGAGCTCGGAGCCGAGGCCTACGCCGCGCTCGTCACGGCCCTGGCGGCCTCCGGCCTGGCGGACGCGGTGGACGTGGAGTACCGGCACCCGCACGCGGACGAGGCGATCGCCGCCGCCCACGCGCACGGCACCCCGGTTGTGGCGTCCAACCACGACTTCCACGGGACCCCGCCCCGGGAGGAGATCGTCGCGCGGCTGGCCGCCATGGAGTCCGCCGGCGCGGACGTGGCCAAGATCGCGGTCATGCCGCGGTCGGCGGCCGACGTCGTCACCCTGCTCGACGCCACCGAGCGCCGGCACCGCGACGCGGGGATCCCGCTCGTCACCATGGCGATGGGATCGCTCGGCGCGGTGACCCGGATCGGCGGCGGGGTCTTCGGCTCGGCCGCCACGTTCGCCACCGTCGGCGAGGCCTCGGCGCCGGGACAGCTCCCGGCGGTCGGCGTGCGAGCGGCGCTGGACCTGCTCGGCTCCTGAGACCGGCCGGCTCAGTCCTGTCGCCGCAGGACCTCGTCGCGAAGCCCCTTGGTAGCGGTGTCGGCGATCGCCTTCTGCGCCTTCTTGACCACCATTCCGGGCAGTTTGATCTTGAGGTCCACCTCGAGGTCGAACACCACATGGGTCGTACCGTCGCCGTTGTCGGTGAGCGTGTAGCGGGCGTTCTGAATCTTCTGGGTGCCGCTCTCCACAAGCGACCAGGAGACCTCGCCGTCGTACCACTCGTACTGCACGACCATCTCGTCGGAGACGCCGAACTGGGAGATCTTCTCCCACACGACGAGCGGCCATCCGTCGGCGTCGGCCTCGCGGACCTCCACGGCCTTGTGCGCGGCGGACCAGTCCACGAGGCTCTCGACGTCGGCGAGCACCTCCATGATCTCGGAGACGCTCGCCTCGATATCGGTCACTGACTGCACTGAGACTGCCATGGTCGTGAAACTACCCTCGGGCGCGCGATCAGGTGCGAGGATCGACACATGGGCACGATCGCGGGCACAGGCCCGAGCGCGGGCCGGGGGCCGGCGGTCCGCCGGGTCGCACTGCTGCGCGGGATCAACGTGGGCCGGGGCGCCCGAATAGCCATGGCCGACCTGGCGGCGTGCACCGAGGCCGCAGGATGCGCCGACGTGCGGACCGTCCTGGCGACGGGAAACGTGCTCCTCACCGACTCCCGGCCCGACCCCGAGCTGCGGGACGCGCTCGAGGCCGCCTACAGGGAGCGCTTCGGCTACGACGCCGTGGTCCAGGTGCTCGCGCTGGACGCGCTCGCCGACGCGGTCGCGGCCTACCCCTTCGAGAGCCTCGCCGAACACCACGACTACCTGGTGTTCTCCGACGACCCGTCGGTCACCGCCCGGGTCGCCGAGGCGATGGCCGCGGCCGTGGACCCTGCCGTGGACACGGCGACGAGCGCGCGGGAGCCGGGCACCGGCGGCAACACCGAGGCCGTCGCCGCCGGGCCCGGCTGCGTCTACTGGCGGGTGGCCAAGGGCTCCACCCTGTCGTCGGCTGCCGGGAAGGTGCTCGACGCGCGCGCGAACAAGCGGCACCTCACCACGCGGAACGTCAAGACGCTGCGGAAGGTGCTCGCGGCGGGGTGACGCAGACCCCGGGGATCGTCTCCCCTCGGGTCAGGGTCCCTCGACGGACGCGCCGAGGGTGTCGACCGACGCGGCGAGCGGGCCGAAGACCGTCGGGAAGATGCTGTCCCACACGGCCTGGAACTGGGAGAGGTCGAACACTGTCACACTCCTTGTCGGCGGGGCGGTCCGCGGGCGGTCCGCGGACACCGTGATCCCTCAGTGCCACAGGATCCCGCCACGGGCGCCTCGGCGCAACCCTTTCCGTCGATCCTCCTCGACGCGACGACGCCGTGGCAGACTGCGCCCGATGCGTCCCCACCTCCTCCGCCCGGCCTCCGCGACACCTCTCGTGCTCGTGGCGGCGGCCGCCTGCGCCGCCGGCTGCGCGCCCGACGTAGACGCCCCGGACGCCGGCCCGGCGGCGGGCGCGGCGACCTCGGCGGTCACCTCGTCGTCACCACCCCCGCCGCCCTCACCGCTCCCGCCCGTCGTGCCGGTGACCCCGCCGTCGGTACCGGCCACCGCCACCACCACCGCTCCGATCTCGCTAAATGGGCCGTACGTGGCGTCGGCGACCTGGTCGGACACCGACCTCGGCAGCACGCTGCGGGTCGCCCCGACACCGGGCGGCCGCGCCACCCAGGGTCCCGACGACGCGGCGACCGCGTGGGGCGAGGTGCTCGCCCTGGCCCCGGACGCCGACGCCCCCGGCATGTGGGAGCAGTTCGCCTGCCACTGGACCTGGGCGCGCCTCGTGGAGCCGGACAAGCCCACGTGGAACCTCGAGCCGTGGCGCCCGGTGGTGGACGAGGGCACGATGGTCGGCGAGCGCTGCAACCCGGGAGGGCCGGAGGTGTGAGCGTGACCCGGCCGGATCTCTCCCACGACCTCCGCGGTGCCGTGGCCGGAGGCCTCCCCGTGGTGCAGTTGCACGGACTCTCCTCGAGCCGGCGCCGCGCGGAGTCGACCGGGAGCGACCTCACGGCGGGCCAGGACGGCCTGTGCGTGCTCCGCTACGACGCGCGTGGCCACGGCGAGAGCCCCGGCTCCCCCGACCCCGCCGCTTACACGTGGCCGCGCCTGGCCGATGACCTGTTCGCCCTGCTCGACGCCACCTTCCCGGGCCGTCCCGTCCACGGGGTGGGCGCGTCGATGGGCGCCGCGACGCTGCTCACGGCGGCGGTCCGGGAGCCGGCCCGCTTCGCCTCGCTCACGCTGGCCATCCCGCCGACCGTGTGGGAGTGGCGGCACGGGCAGGCGCGCACCTACGAGCTCGGCGCCCGCCAGGTCGAGCGCTGGGGCGTGGCCCGGTGGGCCGAGCGGACGTGGCGGCCACCCACGTCCCCCGCGATCGACCCGGACCTGCCCGCCACCGCACCCGACGTGGCCGACGCGTGGCTGCCCGCCGCCTTCCGCGGCGCCGCCGCCACCGACCTGCCGCCGCGAGAGGAGGTGGCACGCATCGCGGTGCCGGTGCAGCTCCTCGCGTGGCCCGACGACGCCTCCCACCCGCTCGAGGTCGCCGAACACCTCGCCGAGCTGCTCCCGGACGCCCGGCTCGGGGTGGCGCGCTCCCCCGCCGACGTCGCCGCGTGGCCACAGACCGTGGGCGCCTTCGTCCGCGGCCGGGCAGATCGGGCCGGGCGGCCGGGGGCCTGACCCCGGTGGCGCCGCCGCGCGCCGACCTCCCACACTGGGGGCTATGCGCCCGCTTCAGCAGAGAATCATCGACGCTTTGGCCGTCCGGCCCGAGATCGACCCCGCGGCGGAGGTGGAGCGACGCGTGGCGTTCCTCGCCGACTATCTCGCGGCCAGCGGCACGAAGGGCTACGTGCTGGGCCTGTCCGGGGGCGTGGACTCCACGCTCGCCGGGCGGTTGGCCCAGCTCGCGGCCGAGCGCGTCCGCGACGCCGGCGGGGAGGCCGTGTTCGTGGGGATGCGGCTGCCTTACAAGGTGCAGCACGACGAGGACGACGCCGTGGCCGCCGTGGAGTTCGTGGGCGCCGACGAGGTGGTGACGGTCAACGTCGCCCCGCCCGTGGACGCGTTCAACACCGAGTTCCGGGACGCCGTGGGCGCCGAGCTCACCGACTTCACCAAGGGCAACGCCAAGGCTCGGCTGCGGATGGTCGCCCAGTACGCGCTCGCCGGCGACCGCGGGCTGCTCGTGGTGGGCGCCGACCACGCCGCCGAGAACGTCACCGGGTTCTTCACCAAGTTCGGCGACGGCGCCGCGGACGTCCTGCCGATGTCGGGCCTGAACAAGCGGCAGGCCCGCGAACTGCTCCGCCACCTCGGCGCGCCCCAGCGGCTGTGGGACAAGGTGCCCACCGCGGACCTGCTCGACGAGAACGTGGGCCAGACCGACGAGGAGGAGCTGGGCCTGCGCTACGACGACATCGACGACTACCTCGAGGGCCGCACCGTCCCCGACGAGGCCGCCGAGACCATCGAGGCCGCCTGGAAGCGCAACCGGCACAAGCGGACGACACCCGTCGAGGTGACCGACACCTGGTGGCGCCCGGAGGAGGACCGCGCGGCGGGCGCACTCGCGCAGCCCACCGGCGAGACGGCGCTCGTGGTGATCGACATGCAGAACTCCTACTTCGAGTTCCCCGACCTCGCCGAGATGCGCGACGAGTTGGTGGGCCGGGTCAACGAGCTCATCCGCGCCGCCCACGAGGCCGGCCGGCCGGTGATCCTCGTGCGGACCGAGCACGCCCGCGACGGCTCCACGTGGACGCTCAACATGCGCGAGGACGGCGAGGGCTTCGCCTTCCCCGGCAGCGAACAGGCCCGGTTCCTCGACGGGCTCGAGGTCGGCGGCCACGTCGAGGTGACCAAGACCCGCGACAGCGCCTTCGTCGAGACCACCCTGCGCGCCGAACTCGCCCGACTCGGCGTGGCGCACCTCCTGCTGTGCGGGGTGTCCACGCACAGTTGCGTGGCGCAGACCGCGGTCGACGCCTTTGCCCACAACCTGCACGTGGCAGTGGACCGCGACGCGGTCTCCTCCGACCACGCGCCCCTGTCCGAGGCGCTCCTGGAGTTCCTCTCCGACCAGATGCGGCAGTCCATCCTGGGCCAGGGGCAGAGCGTGGACCTGCTGCGATCGGGGTGGCCGCCAGCCTGACCGGCCGGCGCGGCGCCCGTCAGGCGGTCCCGCCCGGCCGGTGCTCGATCCCGTCCGGGTAGCGGGCGAACCGCCCCTCGCCGCGGGCGTGCACGGGATCGTTCCGCTCGAGCGTCCACTGCCCGAAACGGCCGGCGCGGTAGTCGTCCATCGCGGCCACGATGTCCTCCCGGGAGGTGCCGACGAACGGCCCGTGCTGGACGACGGGTGCGCCGATCGGCCGGCCCTGGAGGACGAGGAACGCCGCGCCGTCGTCGCCCGCTGTCACGGTGACCGGCGCCGGCTCGAGTACGGCCGCCTCGTAGCCGAGCTCGCGCTCGTCCACGGTGAGCGCGCCCCCGTAGTTGTAGAGGGTGCGCACGGCCTCGTCGGGGAAGGCGGGGAGCTCGGTCGAAGCGCCGGGGTCGAGGGTGACGATCCAGATCGCCACGTGGTTCTCCTCACGCGCGGCCCACGACTCCGGCGGCGGCGCGAGCGCGCGCACTCCGTCGACCTCACCGGCGATGACCCGGAACCGCGCCCGCGCACCCTCCTCGCCCCGCACCACGACCGGCGTCTCCTCGCCCCAGAACATGGCGAAGTGCGGGTCGGCGTCCTTGTCCTCGGGCGCGAGGTTCAGCCAGATCTGGAACAGTTCGAGCGGGTTGGCCGCGTCGTCGCGCAGGAGCGGGAACATCTCGGCGTGCGCGATCCCGGCGCCGGCGGTGAGCCACTGGGTGTCGCCGTTTCCGAAGCGGGCGGCCGCGCCGAGGGAGTCGGTGTGGTCGATGACACCCTCGAGTGCCACCGTCACCGTCTCGAAGCCGCGGTGCGGGTGCTGCGGGAAGCCCGGCACGGTGGTGCCGTGGTACATCGACCAGCCGTCGGTGCCGGAGAAGTCCTGGCCCAGGTCGCGGCCCGTGAGCGGGGCGGCGGGGCGCATGGTGTCGCCGTCGGCGGCAGGGAACTCGTCGCGGTGGTGGACGGCGAAGAGGAACGGATCGACGCCCGGCCACTGCTGGGCGAGCGGGACAACCTGGCGGATGGCGGACACGGGGGCCTCCTCGGGGACGACGGCGGAACTGTCACGGCATTGTTGCTGTCACATCACCCAACGCGGTGGCCGGCTCCGTCATTCCCCGTCGTCGTCATTCCCGTGGTGCGCGGGCCCCGCGCCGCGCCGCCCACGCCTGCCACGAGCGTCGAGCGAGAAACACCGCGGCGAGCACGAGGAGCAGACCGACCACCGCGTCGGAGAACCACCCGGCCACGGCCTCGATCCGGTGCCACTGCGCGCCGAGGAGGTAGCCGCCCACCACGAAGATCGCGTTCCACAGCAGGCTGCCGAGGGTGGTGAGCACGACGAACAGCAGAAAGTTCATGCGTTCGATCCCGGCGGGGATCGAGATGAGCGAGCGCACGACCGGCACCATGCGGCCGAGGAACACCGAGGCGGGGCCGTGGCGCGCGAACCACTCCTGGGTCTTCTCCACGTCCTCGACCTTGAGCAGCGGGACCCGCTCGAACAGCGCGCGCACCCGCTCGGCGCCCAGCCAGTAGCCGAGCCCGTACGCGACGAGCGCGCCCACCAGGGAGCCGACGGTGGTCCAGATGATCGCCGCGGCGAGCGAGAACGTGCCCTGGGCGGCGGCGAACCCGGCGAGCGGGAGGATCACCTCGCTGGGGATGGGTGGGAAGACGTTCTCCAGCGCCACGATGAGCGCGGCGCCGGGCGCCCCGAGGGCGCCCATCACGTCGACGGCCCAGCCGGCGATCCCGCCGAGGTCACCGCCCTCGGCGGCCGACAGAAGCGTGTGGGGCATGCGGCGAGTCTAGGGACCGGCGGACGACACCGCCCTCGCCGTCACCCCCGCGCGACGACGCCCGCGACCGGGATCCGGCCGTCGACGGCCTGCCGGAAGTTGAGCATGGCGCGCTTGAGGTGGAAGTCGTTGGTGACGATCACCGCGCCGGTGGTGCCCCGGTCGTAGAAGAGCCGGTTGCTGAACTGGGCGTTCTGCACCGTCGAGTTGGACTGGTTCTCCTCGGAGATCCGGTGCGGCGCCACGCCGGCGCCGCGGAGCCACTCCGACATCGCCTGCGCCTCGGTGCGGCCGTTCTGCGGGACGCCGCCGGTCACCACGACGCGGGCGAAGGGGAAGTCGTTGGCCAGGCGCAGCCCGGTCCGCAGGCGCTCCTCGAGGACGGGGCGGATGCCGCCGTCCGGGTACAGCCCGGCACCGAGGATCACGATGTCCGTGGTGAAGGGGTTGACGGTGAGCAGCGCCGGGTCGTCGGTGGTGAGCAGCTCCATCTCGGTGCACGCCTGCAGGATCTCCTGCCCGCCGAACTGGCAGCCGAGCATCGTGGCGCCGTTGACGAGCGCGGTTCCCGAGGGCATGTCGGTCGAGCCGGCGGACGCGGTGCCCGCGCCGGCGCCGAGTCCGAGAGCGACGGCGGCCGCACCCGCGGCCAGACGACGATTGAGGTCACGCACGATCAGGGTCCTCCCCCAGGTTGGTCTTCTCCCCCGTACCGGGGAACTCCTCACCCGGTGGATATCGGCGCCCACTCTACCGACGTTACCCGCCGACGGGTACTCCCCGGGATCCGGGCGTACCGTGCCCCCTATGGACGCGGGTTACAGCAGGACGGAGGCGGTCCGGCACCTCCGGGCGGCGGATCGTGATCTGCGGCTGCTCGTCGACGTCGTCGGGCCCTGCACCCTGGCCCCGGCGCCCGACGCCGGGCCGCACACCCTGTTCGACCGGCTGGCGTCGTCGATCCTCTCCCAGCAGCTCTCCGTCAAGGCCGCCGCGACCATCGCCGGGCGCCTCCGGGACCGCGCCTCCGACGCCGACGTGCCGCGCCACCTCGACCCCGCGCGGGTGGCGGCCCTGGGCCACGAGGAGCTGCGTGCCTGCGGCGTCTCGCGCCCCAAGGTCGCGGCGCTGCGCGACCTCGCCGACACGGTGGTCACCGGCCGGATCCCGACCCTGGAGGAGCTGCGGGGGCTCGACGACGACGAGGTGGTCGCCGCCCTCACCACCGTCCGCGGGGTGGGCCGGTGGACGGTCGAGATGCTGCTGATCTTCCTCCTGGACCGCCCCGACGTGTTCCCGGTGGCCGACGTGGGGGTGCGTCGCGGCTTCGAGCGGACGCTGCGCCTGGAGCGCCGGGCCACGCCGGCCGAGATGCTGGACCGGGCCGGGTCGTGGGCGCCGTTCCGCTCGGTGGCCGCGCGGTACCTGTGGCGGGCCGTGGACCAGACGGAGCAGCCCGCCATCCGGTAGAACGGACGCATGGCAACCACCGCATTCAAGGGCAACCCCGTCACCACGTCCGGCGAGCTCCCCGCCGTCGGCTCCGCCGCGCCGGCGTTCGACCTCGTCGGCTCGGACCTCTCGGCGGTCACCTCGGAGGGGCTCAAGGGCCGCCGCGTCGTGCTCAACATCTTCCCTAGCGTCGACACGGGCGTGTGCGCGCAGTCGGTCCGCACGTTCAACGAGAAGGCTGCCGGCCTGGACAACACCACCGTCGTCAACGTCTCGGCCGACCTGCCGTTTGCACTCGGCCGCTTCTGCGCCGCCGAGGGCATCGAGAACGCCACCTCCGGCTCGACGTTCCGCGCGTCTTTCGCCGAGGACTACGGCACCCGGATGACCGACGGCCCGCTCGCCGGCCTCAACGCCCGTGCCGTCGTGGTGCTCGACGCCGACGGCAAGGTCACCCACACCCAGCTCGTGGACGAGATCACCAGCGAGCCGGACTACGACGCCGCGCTCGCCGCGCTCAACTGACGCGCGACGCACACGACGCGGGCGGGCCCGCCCTCCGATCCACCGGAGGGCGGGCCCACTGCTCTCGGGCCGACTCACGCAAAGCGACGCGCGGCGTCCTCGAGCTGATCGAAGAGCGTGGCGATCTCGCCGGCGCGGCGCTCGTTGGGCTGCGCGCCGTTCTCGCCGAACTCGGTGAACAGGCTCAGGGAGACCTGCTGGCGCACGCCGTACATGCGGAAGTTGGCGACGATCTGGCGCCACTGCTCGACCGCGCGGACGCCACCCTCGGCGCCGTAGGAGACAAAGGCGATGGGCTTGTCGGCCCACTCGTCGCCCAGGGAGTCGAAGGCGTTCTTGAGCCCGCCCGGGACACCGTGGTTGTACTCGGGGGTGACGAAGACGTAGGCGTCGTAGGAGTCGATGGCCCGGCTCCAGCGGGTGACCCGCTCGTCGTCGTACTGCTTCTTCGCCGCCCCCGGCACGGTCGCCGAGGTGAGCAGCGGGACGTCGAAGTCGCGGAGCGCGACGAGCTCATAGGTGGCCGCGTCGCGGGAGGACGCCTGCTCGACCACCCACTTCGCCACGGAGTCTCCGCTGGCACCCTCCCGGATGCTGCCGAGGACGATGCCGATCTTCATGTGGGGCCTACCTTCCGGTCGTCGTTACCGTACGACCCCAACCTACATGAATGTTGATGTATCACCAACCTAGCGGTCGCCGTACACCGTCACCGTCGCCGTGGCGCTCACCCGGCCGCGCTCGTCGCGCGTCTCCACATGCGCGATGCCCCAGCTGCGCCCGTCGTGCAGCGCCTCGGCGCGCACGGTGACCGGCCCGACCAGCGGGATCTGCCGCACGTACCGGACGTCGAGCGACGACGAGCTGACCTGCCGCTCGTGGGAGAACAACGCCGCGCCCACCGTCTCCGCAGCCGCAGCGAAGACGCCGCCGTGGAGCGCGCCGATCGGGTTGGCCAGCGAGGGCTCCGGGGCGATGACCCCCTCGACCGTTCGCGCCCCGGTCGGCCCCGGGGCGGCCTCGCGCAGGTCCAGGCACAGCACCTCGGCGAGCGTGCCCGGCACGAGGGCGGATGCCCACGGGGGCTCCTCGTCGTACTCGTCGGCACCCTCGATCCCGCGGATCTCCATGGACTTGACCAAGCCGGCAGCGAGCACGCGCCCGTCGTCGTCGAGCACCTCGCCGCGCGTGGTGAGGCAGTGGCCGTCGTCGCCGAGGTGGGCCGCGCGGACCCCCAGGCCCGCCGAGCCGGCCCGCGGCGTGGCGAGCAGGTCCAGGCGCAACTCGGTGGTGACGGTCCACGTGCCGCCGGGGCGCCGCTTGTGGTTCTCGCTGCCCAGCGCCGAGTCCACGAGCACCGCGAGCCCGCCCAGTGCGAAGCGGCCCTCCGGCGCCACCACCTGGTCGGCGACGATCTGATGCCAGGTCAACTCGCCGTCGGCGTCCTCGGTCCACGTGATGCCCAGGCGCGGCTCGGGTCCGGTGTGCGTCGATTCCCTCACCGCTCGAACCCTACCGGCGACCGGCACAATGGACGCGTGCTCGTGAACCGGGACCTCCTCGCCCATCCCCGCAGGTGGCCCATCCGCCTCACCACCACGGTCGTGGCCACCGCGATCGTCACCCTCGTGCTCACGGTGGCCGCCGGCGGCGCCTGGCTCGTGCTGCGCTGGGCGGTCCACGACGCGATCGACACCACCGACCGCGAGCGCGCCCTCAACGTGGCGGCCGACCTCATCCGGCACGGACCCGGCGCCGCATTCGACCTCATCTCCCAGCCCGCCTCCGGCGTGGACCTCGTGCGGATCGCCGGGCCCGGCAACCGGCTGCTCGCCGCCCAGGTCACCCACGGCCTCGAGGGGCTCGGCCCGCTGCCCGTGCCCGCGGTCGGCGAGATCCTCGAGCAGGAGGTGCGCTCCCCCGACGGCGTCGAGCTGCGGGTGACCTCCGTGGGCGTAGACCTCGGCGGGGCGACCTTCGTCGTGGAGGTGGGCACGGACACGAGCCGCTACGCCACGATGCTCGACGCCGGCGCCGTCCTCTTCCTGGGCTTCGTGCCCGTCGCCGGACTCGCCACCGCAGTGTTCGTCTCCTACTCCATGGGGCGTGTCCTGCGCCCGGTCGAGTCCATCCGCACCCGCGTCGCCGACATCTCCTCCTCCGGCCGCGGCGAACGCGTCCCCGTCCCCGAGGCCGACGACGAGATCGCCCGCCTCGCCGGGACCATGAACGCCATGCTCGCCCGCCTGGACGCCGCCCGCACCGCCCAGGTCGCCTTTGTGGGCGACGCCTCCCACGAACTGCGCAGCCCGCTGTCCACCCTGTCCACGATGCTCGAGCTCTCCTCCACCTCCCGCACGCCCGTGGACGTGGAGACCGTCGACGAGCTGCTGCTGCCCGAGGTGGTGCGCATGCGCTCAATGGTCGAGGACCTGCTCCTACTGGCCAAGAACGACGAGCGCGGCGTCCCCCTGCGGCGCGAGGACACCGACCTCGACGACATCGTGCTGTCCGAGGCCGCCCGGCTCCGCGGCGTCGGCGGCCCCGGGGCCGGCGCGCCGCTCGAGGTGACCGTGCGGGTGGAGCCCGCCCGCCTCGTCGGCGACCCGGACGCCCTGCTGCGCGTGGTCCGCAACCTCGCCGACAACGCGCGCCGCCACGCCCGCTCCGCGGTGACGCTGGAGCTCACCGTGGACCGCTCCGCCCCCGACGCGCCGCGCGCGGCGCTCACCGTGGACGACGACGGCGAGGGCGTGCCGCCGGACCAGCGCGCGACCGTGTTCGACCGCTTCGCGCGCCTGGACGCCGACCGCGGCCGCGACAGCGGCGGGTCAGGGCTCGGCCTGGCCATCGTCGCCGAGATCACCCGCTCACACGGCGGGTCGGTCCACGTCGCGGACGCTCCCGGCGGTGGCGCCCGCTTCGTCGTCGAGCTGCCCGTGGAGCCCCTCGGCGCGCCGGACGACTGAGACCCGGGGCTACCGCGCGGCGGTGGAGTCGACGAGCCGGTACCCCTGGCCGCGCACGGTCTCGATAGCGCGCGCCCCGAACGGCGCATCGATTTTACGGCGCAGATAGCCGACGTAGACCTCGACGATGTTGTCGTCGCCGTCGTAGGCCGCGTCCCACACCGCCCTCAGGATCTGCGCCTTGGACACCACCTGGCCCCGGTTGCGGATCAGGAACTCCAGCACCGCGTACTCGCGGGCGGTGACGCTGATGCGCTGCTCGCCGCGCCGCACTTCGCGCGCCGCGGGGTCCACGACGAGGTCGCCGGCGGTGAACGCGGTGGGCCGCTCGGGGGCGCCGCGCCGGACGAGCGCGCGCAGGCGCGCCTCGAGGACGACGAAGGAGAACGGCTTGACCAGGTAGTCGTCGGCGCCGAGGTCGAACGCGTCGGCCTCGTCGTACTCCCCGTCCTTGGCGGTGAGCATGAGCACCGGCGTCCACACCCCGCGGCGGCGCAGCTCGCGCACCACGTCGTACCCGCTCCGACGCGGCATCATGATGTCCAGGACCACCACGTCGAAATCGCCCTCCGACGCGAGGTAGAGGCCCTCCTCGCCGTCGGGTGCGGTCTCCACCGTCCAGCCGCCGGACACGAGCCCGCGGCGCACGCTCTCGCGCAGCGCCGGCTCGTCGTCCACCACCAGTACACGCATGTCGCGTCGTGCCCCTCGCGGCCATCAGCCGGCGGGGTCGATCTCCTGATCCATGCGGTCCGCGGGCACCAGCGAGTCGGCGTGCCGGCGGACCACCTTGGCGGGCACCCCGGCGACCGTCGTGTGCGGCGGCACCTCGTCGAGCACCACCGAGCCGGCGGCCACCCGCGAGCAGTCGCCCACCCGGACGTTGCCGAGCACGATCGAGCCCGCCGAGAGCAGTACGCCCGAGCCGATCTTGGGGTGCCGGTCGCCGTCCTCGTTGCCCGTGCCGCCGAGCGTGACGCTCTGGAGGATCGAGACCCCGTCACCGATCACGCAGGTCTCGCCGACGACGATCCCGGTGGCGTGGTCGATCATCACGCCCGAGCCCACGCGGGCCGCCGGGTGGATGTCCATCCCGAACACCTCCGAGACCCGGCTCTGCAGGAACGAGGCGGCCATGACGCGACCCGAGTTCCACATCTCGTGCGCCACCCGGTGCACCTGTAGGCCCAGGAAGCCCTTCGCGAACAGGTACGGCACGAGGTAGTTGGGGTAGGCGGGGTTACGCTCGTGGCTCACCACGAGGTCCGCCGCGACCGCCTCGAGAAGCCGCGGGTCCTCGGCCAGGACGCCCCGGATCTCCTTCTCCAGCACGTGGCGGCCGATCTCCGGGGTCGCGACGCGGGAGGCGGCGAGCCGGGCGAGCGACTCCGCCAGGTCGTCGCAGCCGTCGATGAGGTCCAGGACTAGGCCCGCGATGAGCGGCTCGTCCCGGCTCGTGCGGGCGTCGGCGGACAGGCGATCCCACACCGCGCGGACGGACGCGCCCGCCCCGGACGGCGCGACGCAGGGATTCGCGGTGCTCAACTCGGTGGTCACCCGGCCCAGGGTAGGCCTGTTCCCGCCCCGTGTGCGAGTCACGTCCCCCGGCGGCGGCGTTCGGACGGCATCATGGGGGCATGATGCTCATCAACGTCCGATTCGACGTCAAGCCCGAGTACGCCGACCGCTGGATCGAGATCACCCGCGCATTCACCGAGGCCACCCGCGCCGAGCCGGGGAACCTGTGGTTCGACTGGTACCGCTCCACCGACGAGCCGAACACCTACCTGCTGTGCGAGGCGTTCCGCGACGGCGACGCCCCCGCCGAGCACGTGAACTCGGAGCACTTCGCCGACTTCACCGGCAGCGCCGCGCAATACCTGCAGCGCACGCCGCGGATCCTCAACACCACGCTCGACGGCGAGGAGTGGGGGACGATGGGCGAGATCACCGTCGACTGAGACGGTCCCGCCCCGTGCCGGACGGCGCGCGGCCCGCCGATCAGCTCAGGCTGCCGGCGGCCAGCGTGATCGGGTCCAGCGGCCACCACTGGCCGAAGTCCAGCGCGTAGACGTCGTTGATGTCGCTCATCACGCCGCCCACGGCCCACTGTCGGCCGGCCTTCTGGTGGAGGGTGGCGGCCGGGTTGAGGCGGCCGCCCGAGCCCCAGTCGTGCTGCCAGAAGTACTGCCCGAGGCCGCGCTGGCGGCACCAGTCGATCGTGGGCGCGTTGGCGTACACGCCGAGCGTCATGCCCGCGGCGTGCAGGTGCCCGCGCCAGCGGTCGAGGTACGGCGCGATCTGGTTGTCGAACTGCCAGCGCGTCGGGTTGTCGTCGATCGCCACGTACATCGGCACGCCGGCCGGGCCGCCGGCCTCGCGGTGGAGGCGGATGCCGATCGGCGCGTGGTGGTCGGCGCCGCCGGCGCCGGCCTTCCAGTCCGCGGTGGCGTCCTTGCCGAACTGGTAGCAGGAGACCATCGACAGGCCGTGGGCGCGGAAGTCGTCGACCTCACGGCGCAGCAGTGGCTTGCCGGTCATCCACTCCGCACCCGGACGGCGGCGCGAGCAGTAGCGGACCGCGCCGAGGTGGCCGGCCGCGCGGACCGCGGCACCCGACGGCGGGCCCGCGGCGTAGTCGAGCAGGGTTCCGATGGGGACGCCGGCTCCGGCGCCGGGCAGCGCTCCGAGGGGGGCGGGGATCGAGGACTGCGCGCCGACGGCGGGCGACAGGCCCGCGGCGAGGGCACCGGCGCCGGCGGCGCCGAGTCCCGCACGGCGGAGGAAGGTGCGGCGGTCGAAGGTCATGGGTCACTTCCGGTGGTATCGATCGAGACTGCGTGGGTGGGCACGGCGGGCACGACCGGCCGGACACACCACGCGAGTGTGTCACAAGAACATCGTCCCAGGCGACACTGTGTTACCACCAGATCCCGTGCGGCCCCTCCACCAGGGCTGGTTGACTGTGCGTCATGAGCCGCACCCCGGGATGGAACAGCACCGACATCGCCGACCAGTCGGGCCGGACCTTCGTGGTGACCGGCGCCAACGCCGGCATCGGCCTGGCGACCACCGAGGCACTCGCCGCCCGGGGCGCCCGCGTGATCATGGCCTGCCGGAACCTCGAGAAGGCCGCGGCCTCCCGCGACTCCCTCCCCGCCGCGGCCCGCGACCGCACCGAGGTCCGGCGCCTCGACCTGGCCGACCTCGACTCGGTCCGCGAGTTCGTCGACTCCACGGACGAGAAGATCGACGTGCTGGTCAACAACGCCGGCCTCATGAACATCCCGTGGGCGCGCACCGCGCAGGGCCACGAGATGCAGTTCGGCGTCAACGTCCTGGGCCACCACGCGCTCACCCTGGGTCTGCACCGCCGCCTCACCGACCGCGTGGTGTGGCTGGGCTCGCTCGCGCACCTGTGGGGGCGGATCCGGCCCGACGACCTGAGCATGGACCTTCGCGGTTACCGGCCGCTCGCAGCGTACGGCCACTCCAAGCTCGCGTGCATCATGCTGGCCTACGAGTGGCAGCGCCGCTTCCGGAGCGCCGGCGAGGACCTGCGCTCGTACGGAGCGCACCCCGGGTACACGGCCACCGAACTCATCAGGCAGAGCGGTCGCAACGGCGTCGACCGGTTCATGGCCCTCGGCAACGCCATCCCCGGGGTGGGCCAGACCGCCGCGATGGGCGCGCTGCCCACCCTCTTCGCCGCGACCGTCCGTGACCTGCCCGGCGGGACGTTCGTGGGCCCGCGCGCCCTCGGCGGCCTCAAGGGATACCCCGCGGTCGTCTCCTCGACCAGGCGTTCCCACGATCCGGCCGCCGCGGCGAAACTGTTCGACCGCTGCACGGAGATGGTGGAGTTCGCCCGCCCCGTGCCCTGAGCAGCTCGTGCTGCGCCATGGCACCGGTCAACCCGCTACGCCAGTCCCGCGGCCGCCAGGCCCGCGCGCAGCTTCTCCCGGTGCGCCGGTGGGCCCTGCATGAGCGGCATCCGCAGCCGGTCGGAACCGATGACGCCCAGATCCTTGAGCGCCGCCTTGACCTGGATCGCACCCTGCGAGGTGTGCATGATCGCGTCCACGGCGGGGATGAGGCGGGTGTGGATCTCGCGGGCACGCGCCAGGTCGCCGGCGTCCACGGCCTCGATCATGGCGCGGTAGTCGGTGCCCGCCACGTGACCCACGACCGAGACGATGCCGGTCGCGCCCATCGCGAGGTGCACGAGGTTGAGCACGTCGTCGCCCGAGTACCAGAGCAGGTCGGTCTCGGCCATGAGGCGGCTGGACTCAAAGAGGTCGCCCTTGGCGTCCTTGACGGCCCGGACCCCGGGGATCTCGGAGAGGCGGCGGATCGTGTCCGTGGCCAGCGCGGTGCCGGTGCGCCCGGGGATGTCGTAGGCCATCACCGGCAGGTCGCCGGCCTCGGCGATCATCCGGAAGTGCTCGACGATCCCGTCCTGCGTGGGCTTGTTGTAGTACGGAGTCACCACGAGCAGCGAGTCGGCGCCACGGTCGGCCATCTCCTCGGCGGCGCGCATCGAGTGCTCGGTGTCGTTGGTGCCGCACCCGGCCATGACGGCGACGCGGTCACCCACGGCCTCGACGACGGCCGCCACGCACGCGTAGTCCTCGTCGTCGGTGGTGGTAGCGGACTCGCCGGTGGTGCCGTTGACCAGTAGCCCGTCGTGGCCGCGGTCGGCAAGGTGGACGGCGAGGTGCTGCAGCCCGTCGTAGTCGATCGCGCCGTCGTCGTGCATCGGGGTCACCATCGCGGTGATGACCCGACCGAAGGGGTTGTCCGCCATGGACTACAGAGTAGGCCGTCGCGGGCCCGGCCGGTTAGTGTCGTTTCTGTCGGACGCCAGCACCCTCACCGTCAGGAGACCCCCGTGCAGGACGAGACACCCCCCGAGCCCGTGGAGAACTACGGCAACACCATCGACGGCACGCGGGTGGGCGACGGCTGCGACGCCCGCACGGACGACGCGGCCGACGCCGGCGCGGCCACCGGCGGGACCGCCGACGAGGACGCGCACGCCGAGGAGCGCGCCCGCCAGAAGGGCGTCTACCGGGCACCCGACCAGCCGGATCACACTCTCGGGGGCACCGAGGGCACCACCGACGGCGCCTGAGGCCCGCACGCCCGTGGCACTCGCAGTTGTCCTCACTCTCGCGGTGGTCGTCCTCATCGCGGCCAACGCGCTCTTCGTGGCCGTCGAGTTCGGCTTCCTCACCGTCAACCGCGCCGACGTGCGCGCGGCCAGGTCGGAGGGGGACCGGATCGCCTCGACGCTCGACGACTCGCTCTCGCGCACCTCCACCAACCTGTCCGGCGCCCAGCTCGGCATCACCGTGACGAGCCTCGTCGTGGGCTTCCTCACCGGCCCCTCGGTCGGCGAGCTCTTCACCGACGCTCTCGGCCTGGCCGGCATGCCGGACGCGGCGGCCCGCGGAATCGCGATGACGGCCGCCTTCGTGGTGGTGACCTTCCTCCAGATGGTCTTCGGCGAACTCGTCCCCAAGAACTGGGCGATCGCCGCGCCGATGCGGGTCTCCCGGCTCGTGGTGCTCCCGCAGAAGATCTTCATGGCCGTGTTCGGCTGGCTCGTCACCGCGCTCAACGCCTCCGCCAACTGGGTCCTGCGCCTGCTCGGGTTCACCCCGCAGGAGGAGCCGGGCGACGCGCGCAGCGGCGAGGAGTTGCGGGCCTCGGCCGCCCGCTCCGGCCGGGAGGGGTCGATGGACCCGCACACCGCCGAGCTCGTCACCCGCTCGATCTCCTTCGGCGAGCACCGTGCCTCCGACGCGATGGTGCCGCGCCCCCTCGTCCGGTTCCTCCGCGACCACACCGCCCAGGACCTGCTCGACACGGTCGCCCGGACGGGCACCTCGCGCTTCCCGGTGCTCGGCGGGACGGTCGACGAGGTGGTGGGGGTGGTGCACTACCGCCAGGCACTCGCCGTCCCCGCGGCCGACCGCGCCACGACCCCGGTCCGCGACATCGTCTCCGAGGCCACGGTGGTCTCCGAGGCGATGTCCCTGGACCCCCTCATGCGGCTGCTGCGCGAGTCGGAGCTGCAGATGGCCGTGGTGGTGGACGAGTTCGGGGGCACCGCCGGGATCGTCACGCTCGAGGACCTCGTCGAGGAGATCGTCGGGGAGATCGACGACGAGCAGGACACCGCCTCCCGCACGCACGAGCCGGTGGACCACCAGACCGTCGTCGTCACCGGCCTGACGCGCCCCGACGAGCTCGGCGCGGTGCTCGAGTTGGAGATCCCGCCGCCCGACACCTCCTCGACGCTCACCGGCCTGCTCTCCGAACGGCTGGACCGGCTCCCGGAGGTGGGCGACGAGATCGTGGTGGACGCGCACGACCACGAGCACCGCGACGGCGACGACCTGCCCACCCGCGCCCGCGTGCGCCTGACCGTCGAGTCGATGGACGCCTACCGCGTCGGCCGGCTCCGGGCCACCGTCGAGCGCCCCGCCGAGGAGGGGGACGACGATGAATGACGTCACCGCGATCGCGATCCTGGTACTCCTGCTGCTGGGCAACGGCTTCTTCGTGGCCTCCGAGTTCGCCATGGTCTCGGCCCGCCGCGACCACCTGGAGCCGCGCGCGGCCGAGGGCAGCCTGCGGGCCCGCTGGTCCCTGCGTGGGCTGGAGAACGTCTCGGGCTCACTGGCCGCGACCCAGCTCGGCATCACCGCGTGCTCGCTGCTCATCGGCGCGGTGGGCGAGCCGGCGATCGCCCACCTCATCGCCAAGCCCCTCGACGCCGTCGGGGTGCCCCGGGGCTTCGTCCATCCCATCGCGCTCGTGATCGCGCTGCTCATCGTGACGTTCCTGCACATGGTGCTGGGCGAGATGGTGCCCAAGAACATGGCGATCGCCCGGCCCGCGGCCGCGGCGCTGCTGCTGGGGCCCGTGCTGCGCGTGTTCGTGCTGGTGTTCCTGCCGGCGATCTGGCTCATGAACCAGACCGCGAACCTCGTGGTCCGCTACGTGTGCCGGGTGCAGCCGCGGGACGAAGTGGAGACCACGTTCACCGTGGACCAGATGCTGGGGATGGTGGAGGCCTCCGGCGACGAGGGGCTGCTCGACGAGGACGAGGCCACCCTGCTCGCCGGTGCGCTGGCCTTCGACCACATCACCGCCTCCGACGTGGCCCGCCCGCTCGCGGAGGTGGACACGGTCGAGGCCGGTTGGACGACCGGCGAGGTGCAGGAGCTGTGCGTACGGACCGGGCACTCGCGCTTCCCGGTGCGGGCGGCCGACGGCGGGTTCGCTGGCTACGTCCACGTCAAGGACATCGTGTCCGACGACCCGGCCGAGCCGCTGCGCGACGAGCGGATCCGCGTGATCGGCGAGGTGCTGCCCACCACGCCGCTCGACGACGTGCTCTCGGCGATGCAGGGGGCGCGCGCCCACCTGGCGATCGTGGGCGGGGGCGGGGAGCCGGAGGGCGTCGTGGCCCTCGGGGACGTGCTCGCACGGCTCGTGGGCGAGGTCCGGGACGTCACCCCGAGCCGGTGAGCCGCGGCGGGTCCCGGCTAGCGGACCTTGTCGGGGTTGGTGTTGAGCAGGCGCCCGAGTGTGTTGTCGACGAGGATCTGGGCGACCTCGTTGGTCGTGGCCACCCCCACGCGCAGCGTGGTGACGAGGGCGTTCTGGATCATCGAGAACCTCCTGCACTACCCGGGCGCCCGGAATTTCCAAGCACCCGTGCTGGATTACCGAGTGTAAGTCAAGTCACCGAAATGGTGTTATGTACACCACATTTCTCTTTCGTATCAATGGGGCGCCCGTATGCATACCGGCATGACGATGCTCGGCGTGCGCGGGTACTGACCGCCTAGCGGACCCGGTCCGGATCGGTGTCCAGCAGCCGGCCGACGGTGTGGTCGACGACGAGCTGGGCCGCCTCGATCGTCGTGACCGCCCCGAGACGGACCGTGGCGGCGACCGCATCGTGGACGGCGCCGTGAACGGTGGTGGACCTCTCGCTGGGACCCATGGCGGGCGCTCGCCCCTCTTTCGGTGAGATCGTGTTGCTGTACGTCCACCGTAGTTTTGACAGGTGTCAATCCACAACCGGTTCGCGGCCGTGGCCCACACCCGCCGATCAGCCCATGCGTCCCGGCGGGGCGTCGTCCTCGTCCACCTTCTCGTCCTCGTCAGGGATCCGGGAGAGCGGCCCGACGGGCTCCGGCGACGGCGCGCCCTCGTTCCGCTCGAACTCCTCCGCCGAGTAGGCGCGGTCCCACTGGCGGGTGACGGTGGGCGGCCGTTCGCCCAGGTCGGTGGCGATGCCGCGGACGAGGCTGAACATCATGACGAAGCCCATGACGAAGAACGGCAGGCCGATCACCGTGATGACCTCCTGCAGTGCGGTGAGCCCGCCCTCGCCGGTGCCGGCGAGCAGCGTGGCCGCCACCGCGCCCATGAGCACGCCCCAGATGATGCGCTGGTGGGCGGGCGCCGGCGAGACGGAGTCGTCCTCGCCCGAGGCCATCATGTCCACGACCATCGACGCGGAATCGACGGAGGTGGTGAAGAAGATGACGACGAGGAGGATCGACACCCCGGAGACGAAGGTCGCAAGCGGGTAGTTCGAGAGGAACGCGAAGAGGGCCCCCGGGATGTCGCCCTCATCGACCACCGCCTCGACGAGGCCCCCGGAGCCGCTGAGCTCGACGTCGAACGCCGCCATACCGAAGATCCCGAACCAGATCACCGAGAACGCCACCGGCAGGATGAGGACGCCGAAGACGAACTGGCGGATGGTGCGGCCGCGGCTGATGCGGGCGATAAAGATGCCGACGAACGGCGACCAGGTGATGGTCCACGCCCAGTAGAAGACCGTCCACGTGTTCTGCCAGTCGGCGAGGTCCTCGCTCGCCGGGAACACGTTGTTCCAGAAGGCGAGCTCGGGCAGCGTCGAGGCGTAGACGCCGAAGGACTCGACCGTCCCCTTGAGCAGGTACAACGTGGGGCCGGTGACGAGGATGAAGACGAGGAGGGCGATGGCCATGACGATGTTCGTCGTGGACAGGCGCTTGATGCCCTTCTCGAGGCCGGCCCCCACCGAGATGCACGCGATGGTCGTCACCACGACGATCACGAGGACCTGGACCCACGGCGCGACCTCGATGCCGAAGAGCTCGTTGAGCCCGGCGTTGATCTGCAGGGTGCCCAGCCCGACCGAGGTGGCGACGCCGAACACGGTGCCGACGAGGGCCACGACGTCGATGGCCTTGCCGATCGGCCCGTAGACCCGCTGCCCGAGGACCGGGGCGAAGATCGAGCTCACGCGCGGCGGCATCTTGCGCTTGTAGATGAAGTAGGCGAAGGCCAACGCCGGCAGCGCGAAGATCGTCCACGTGTGCAGACCGAAGTGATAGAGCGTGAAGGCCATTGCCTCGTGCGCGGCCTCGGAGCTGCCGGGCTCCACCCCGCCCCGGGGCGGGGTGGCGAAGTGCGAGATGGGTTCGGCCACGCCCCAGAACATGAGGATCGTGCCGATGCCGGCGGCGAAGAGCATGCCGAACCACGCGGGCGTGGAGTGCTCGGGGAGCTCGCCGTCGCCGCCCAGCCGGACGTGCCCGAACCGGCTCATCGCGATCCAGACGAGGAAGAGCAGGAAGATCGTCACCCCGGCGATGTAGAACCAGCCGAGGTTGGTCATGATCCACCCGGAGAGGGTCCCGAAGACATTCCCCACCCAGGTCCCGGCGGCAAAGGTGATGACGACGAACGTCAACACGATCCCGACGGTGGTGAGGAACACCCCCGCATCCGTTTTGAGCCTCAGTGCGCTCATGATCCGTTCGGCCATGGATAGGACGGTACGCCCGAGGTGAGCACCGCGTACATACGTGCGCGGCGTGGAGGCGGATCAGTAGGAGAAGTTGTGGACCACGAAGACCTTGGTGGGCGTGTAGGCGATCCCCATGCCCGCCGAGCGGTAGCCGGGCTCGAGCAGGTTTGCGTTGTGGCCGGGCGAGTTCTTCCAGAGGTTCACCAGGCACACGGCGCCGCAGGAGTGGCCGGCCGCCACGATGTTCTCGCCGAAGCCGCGGTTGATGAGCGCCTGGTTGTGCACCACGGTGTCGCGGGCCGCGAGGTGGTCGGCCCACGCCTGGGCCTCACGGTCGAGCCCGGGGTTGGACGCGAGTGGTCCGCGGCCATGCGCCACGCGGTAGGCGTCGATCTCGGCAACGATCCCGCCGCGCAGCCCGCCGCGCAGCCCGCCGGCGACGTCCCGGTACACCCCGGTGGAACCGACGGCCGCGAGAGCCTCCTGCGGGACGAGGGCCCGCGCCTGGGCGAGGAGTGCCTCGACGCCGGGTGCGGGGCCGAGGGCCGGCAGACCGTCGACCGACTGGGCCGACGCGGACCCGGCGCCGGCGCCCATCAGGGTGGCGGAGGTGACGAGGACGGTCGCGAGTGACGCGGTGAGCCTGGAGCGCATAGAGGTGATCATGCCGCCTCGGCGTGCCTGAAGCGAACCGAATGGCGAATGGGGCAGATGTGGGGCGATACGCCCGTGACCAGCGGATACCAGCGTTACGGATGGGGCTCAGGGGACGAGAAACGCACCCTGTCCAGCGAGCACGTCGAGCGTCACCGGCAGCGGCGCCACGAGGTCGCCGTCGGCGTAGGCCTCCACCCCGGCGGCCTCGATCCGCACCGTCCGGCACCGCCGCGTCACCACGCCCTCCACCCCCACGTGCTCGCCGGCGAACACCTTCCGGAAGTTCCACACGCCGCGCACCTTGGGCACGTCCTCCAGGTACACCACGTCCAACAGCCCGTCGGCGCGGTCGGCGTCCGGCGCGATCCGCATGCTCCCGCCGTAGCAGCGCGTGATCGCAAACGCGCTGAGCACGATCTCCTGCTCCACCACGTCCGCGTCGTCGAAGGTCAGGCGGAACCGCTGCGCGCGGTAGCCGGGGTAGGTGAGCGCGGAGGCCACCACGTACCGCAGCGCACCGCGGACGAACCGCATCTCGTTGACCCGCCGGTTGACCGCCGAGTCGAACCCCGCGCACAGGACCGAGGCGAAGAGGTGCTCCTCGCCGCTGTCGGTGATGGCGCGCCCCAGGTCGCTCCGCTCGACCCGGCCGGCCAGCACCACGTCCACCGCCGCCTCCGGGTCGCCGAGCGGGATCCCGTACTCGCGGGCCAGGTCGTTGCCGGTCCCCGCCGGAACGATCCCCAGTGGCGTGTCCGAGCCCGCCTGGTCCTGCACGGCCAGCGAGATCATGCCGTCGCCGCCGCACACCGCGAGCGCGTCCACCGTCGGGTCCGCGACCGCCCGCGCCGCCAGCGCGCGGGACTCGGCCGCCGATCCGCCGGTGAGCACCACCGCATCCACCCCGCGCTCGCGCAGCCGATGCACCGCGCGGTCCGCCACCCCGCCGCCGCGACCGCCGCTGGCGGCCGGGTTGACCAGTAGGGCCACCCGGCCGATCTCGTGGTGGGAGAACCGCCCCCCGTCCCCGGCGCTCACGGGATCAGCGTTCCCGGGTTGCAGACTCCGTGCGGGTCAAGCTCGGCCTTGACCGCGCGCAGCATCCGCACACCAACCTCGCCGATCTCCTCGCTGAGATACGGCCGGTGGTCCGCGCCCACCCCGTGGTGGTGGGTGATGGTCCCGCCGGCCGCGAGGATCGCCTCGCTCGCCGCGTGTTTGGCCGTCCGCCACTGCGCCACCGGGTCGTCGCCGCGCTGCCCCGCCACCACCGTGAAGTACAGGGAGGCGCCGGTGGGGTACACGTGGCTCACGTGGGTCAGGACCGCCGCGAGGGTGCCGCCGGCCTCGAGCGACTCGGTGAGCGCTCCCACGACCGCGTCACGCAGCCCCACGATCCCCGCCCAGTCCGTCGCCGTCTCCAGGGTCTCCACGAGCACGCCCTCGTCGAGCAGCGAGTCCCGCAGCGGCGGGGCGGCATAGCGGCCGTGCTCCCACGACCGCGCCGGCCCGGCCCCGAGCGAGACGCCCCCGTGGTCCAGCAGCACCGCCCGCGTCTCCTCGTGCCGCGAGCGGACGTGCTCCGGCGTGCCCTCGAACAGCGTCACGCACAGGCAGCCGCCGGCCTCGTCGTCACCCCCGCTCCCGGCGACGGCGGCCTTGAGCGCGGTCTCCGTCTCGTCCGACAGGCGGATCACCGTGGGCCCGGCCCCCTGCTGTTCCACCGCGCGGACGGCCCGCACGCCGGTGGCGAAGTCGGGGAAGCGGAACGCTTCGTGCCGCACCTCCTCGGGAACGGGGTGGACGCGCACGGTGACCCGCGTGCAGATCCCGAACGTCCCCTCCGACCCCACGAGCCAGTGCCGAAGGTCCGGCCCCGCAGCCGAGGACGGCGCCCGCCCCGCCTCGACGACCCCGACCGGTGTCACCACGGTGAGCGCACGGATCATCTCATCGAACCGTCCGTAGCCGGCCGAGGCCTGGCCGGAGGAGCGGGTCATGGCGTAGCCGCCGATCGTCGCGAAGGGGAACGACTGCGGGGAGTGTCCGAGCGAGAACCCGTGAGCGGCGAGCAGGTCCTCCGCGCGCGGCCCCGTGAGCCCGGCGCCGAGGACCGCCTCGCCGGAGACGGGGTCGAGCGAGGCGAGCCCGTCGAAGTGCACGAGGTCACAGGAGAGGACGGCGCGGTGGGCGCCGGCGTCGGGCTCGAGCCCGCCGACCACGGACGTCCCGCCGCCGAACGGCACCACCGCCACGCCCGCCTCGCCGCACCACGTGAGCAGGGCGAGCACCTCGTCGTCGGTCCGCGGGGCCACCACCGCGTCCGGGCACGGCACCTCGGAGTCGCGTCGCCACCGGAGCAGGTCGGGCGTGGACTTGCCGCGCGCCCGCGGCAGGCGTTGCTCGTCGTCTGTAGAGACGTTGCCCTCCCCCACGATCCCGGCGAGCGCCGCGAGGTCGTCGGCGGTGAGTCGGGACGCCGACGACCGCACGGCCGCGGCGTCGAACCGGGGCGCGTCCTCGGCGCTCACGCCGAGCAGCTCGTGGACCAGGGCGCGCGTGCCCTCGGAGATCGGCTCGCCCTCCGGGTCCGCGCCCCAGCGGGAAAGCGTCATGGGAGGGAGGGGGAGGCGGGTGTTGTCTGACGGTGACTGAGGGGTCATGCTGGAACGGTAGATCACCCCCTCCCACCCGCGACGAGGTTCCGTGACCCCTCCCGTGTCCCCGCCCGATGCCACCGCGCTGTCGGCCGCCCGCCGCGCCCGCGACCTCACCGTCCTGCGCGAGCGCCGCGACCCAGTCGACCTCGTGGTGATCGGCGGCGGGATCACCGGCGTCGGCATCGCGCTCGACGCCGCCTCCCGCGGCCTCGAGACCGTCCTGCTCGAGGCCCACGACCTGGCCTGGGGCACGAGCCGCTGGTCCTCCAAGCTCGCCCACGGCGGACTGCGCTACCTCGCCTCCGGCGACGTGGGCATCGCACGCCGCTCGGCCGTCGAGCGCGGGATCCTCCTGTCCCGCACGGCCCCGCACCTCACCCGCCCGCTGGCCCAGGTCGTCCCCGTTTACCGCGGCACCCGCCCCGCGCACGCCGTCCTGCCCGGCCTCGGGTTCCTCGCCGGCACCGTCCTCACCCGCCTCGCCCGCACCCGCAGGCGGCTGCTGCCCGGCGCGCGGATCGTCGGGCCCGCCCGGGTGGCCGACCTCGTCCCCGGCGTGCGCCGCGAGGGGCTGCTGTTCGGGCACGTCAACTGGGACTGCCAACTGGTGGACGACGCCCGCCTCGTCGTCGCCGTGGCCCGCACCGCCGCCCGCGAGGGCGCCACGATACTCACCCGGACCCGGGCCGTCGCCGCGTCGGGCACCGAGGTCACCGTGCGCGACGAGCTCGCCGGCGCCGAGTTCGCCCTCCCCGCCCGCGCGGTCGTCAACGCCACCGGCGTATGGGCCGACGAGCTGGCCCCCGGCCTGCGGCTGCGCCCCTCCCGCGGCACCCACCTCGTCGTGCGCGCCGAGGCCCTCGGTCACCCGACGGGCGCGCTCACCGTGGCCGTGCCGGGCAGCACCAACCGCTTCTGCTTCTGCCTCCCGGCCGAGAACGGGCGCGTGTTCGTGGGGCTCACCGACGTCGACGCGCCCGGCCCCGTCCCCGACGTCCCGACCCCCGACGACGACGAGGTGGACTTCCTGCTGGACGTGGTCGGCCGCGCCCTGGCCCGTCCGCTCACCCGCGACGACGTGATCGGCACCTTCGCCGGCCTACGCCCGCTCGTCGAGGCGGGTGCGAGCGTGAGCGCCGCCGACACCGAGACCGCCGACCTGTCCCGCGAGCACGCGATCCTCACCGCCGCGAACGGTCTCGTCACGGTAACCGGCGGCAAGCTCACCGAGTACCGGCTCATGACCGAGCAGGTGGTCGACCTCGTCGTCGGGCGCCTGGCCGGCCGCGCCGCGCGGCCGTGCCGCACCGCCGACCTACCGCTCGTCGGGGCGGGGCGGGACGGGACGCCGGCCCCGTCCGGGGGCGAGCCCCTCCCCGCCCCGCTCGTCGCCCGGTTCGGCGCCGAGGCCCCGGCGGTCGTCGCGGCGTCGCTGCTCGACCGGCCGCTCGACCCGGTGGCGCAGGGCCTCGACGTGACGCGCGCCGAATTCTCCTGGGCGGTGACCCACGAGGGCGCGCTCGACGCCGGCGACGTCCTCGACCGGCGAAGCCGGATCGGCCTCGTGGCCACCGACCGGTCCGCCGCCGAGCCCGCGGCGCGGGAGGCACTCAGAGCCGCTGCGGGGCGCTGAACTCGGCCTCGAACCGCTCGAAGGAGAAGGTGCCGAGCGCGCGGGCGCGGTCCAGCCCGAGCTCCACCACGGCCGTGGCGGTCCGCGCCACGTCGCCGCCGTCCCGCGCCCCCGGCGCGAGCGCCACCCGCGCCCCTCCGAGCGGCCGCACCCGGCCGCCACCCACGCGTGCCCTCGCGCGGACGAGCACCGGCTCGTCGTCGCGGACCTGGACACAGTCCATGCCCAGCGAATGCCGCCCCGGCAACGGGAGCCCACGACGGGTGTCGAACCGCAGGTCCACACCGCCCGCCCCGCCCGAGCCGACCGGGCCGAGCCGGGCGTCGTCGAGCGCGCCGCCGGCCGTGCCCACCATGTCGCCCTTCCACTTGGGAAAGCCCCACAGCTCGTTGCCGGCCGCGAGCGTGAAGTCCTGGTCCACCGGCAGCTCGTGGATGTGTTGCACCACCCCCACCCCGGGCAGCCGCACCTGGAAGGCCAGGCCCACCTCGTGATACGCGCCCAGGACGTTGCCGGGGACGTCGTGGTAACGGACGTGGATCAGCGTGACCGGGGTCCGGCCGCCCGGCAGTGCGACCGGCTCCGCCCCCGCCCGGTCCAGCACCGCCGACTGCCGTCCCCCGGCGATGAGCCGACGCGCCACCGCGGCCCGGGACAGGAACGCGGCGCCCGAGATCGAGGCGGCCACGACGGGGACGGGGAACTCGACGGTGCGACCGGCGACGACCTGGCTCGTGGGAGTGCTCATGAAACGACCGTATCCGCTCGACCCGGTCCGGGTGTCCTGGACCGGCATCGCCCCCGATCATCGGCGCAAAGCGGGTGACAAACGACACTCGTCCGGCCGCTAACGCCCGATTCACCTGCGCCGATAATCGGGTTGTGCGCGGGCAGACCGTCCGCGCCCGGGTCCGCCCGGTTCACCACAAGACAGGGAGCACGCCATGCTCAAGGCCCTCGCCGATTTCCTCGCCCAGTTCGACTTCGCCACCGGCTCCTCGGCCGCGATCAACGCCGTCGTCTCCGACTCGGCCGCCGCCATCGAGAAGTCCTTCGGCTTCGAGAGCTCGCTCGGCCAGATCGCCGTGACCAGCATCGGCCGTGTCGGCGAGGTCCCCACCGCCAAGTGACGGTCCCCACCGCCGAGTAACGCTGTCCGCAAGGCCGGGCCGACGGGCCTCTCAGGCCGTCGGCCCGGCCTTGCGGCCCTTGTACTTGGGCCGCAGCAGGTTGGTGGGCGAGAGGACGTCGTCGACCTCCTCCTCGGTGAGCAGGCCCATCTCCAGCACCACCTCGCGGACGCCGCGCCCGGACCGCGCACACTCC
This sequence comes from Dietzia sp. 179-F 9C3 NHS, assembly GCF_045369825.1. Lineage (NCBI taxonomy): Bacteria > Bacillati > Actinomycetota > Actinomycetes > Mycobacteriales > Dietziaceae > Dietzia > Dietzia sp. 179-F 9C3 NHS. The sequence goes on along the minus strand of NZ_JBIQES010000003.1, from coordinate 122,780 downwards.
CGTCCCACGAGGTCGCCGTTGTGGTGCCCGATGATCGGGTTGAGGTAGGTGACGATGCCGATCGAGTCCATGACGTTCTGCCGGCACACCTCCTCGTTTGCCGTGATCCCGCGGACGCACTTCTCCGTGAGCGTCTCGAACGCCGTCGTGAGCAGTGAGATGGACTCGAACATGGCCTGCGCGATGACCGGCTCCATCACGTTGAGCTGCAGCTGACCGGCCTCCGCGGCCATGGTCACCGTGACGTCGTTGCCGATGACCTTGAAGCACACCTGGTTGACCACCTCGGGGATCACCGGGTTGACCTTGGCCGGCATGATCGACGACCCCGCCTGCAGCTCCGGCAGATTGATCTCGTTGAGCCCCGCCCGCGGGCCGGACGAGAGCAACCGAAGGTCGTTACAGATCTTGGACACCTTGGCCGCGGCCCGCTTGAGGGCGGCGTGCACGTTGACGTAGTCGCCGGTGTCGCTCGTGGCCTCGATGAGGTTCATCGCCCCGGTCACCGGCAGCCCCGTGACGTCCCGCAGGTGGTGGATCACCGCCCGCCGGTAGTCCGGCGGGGTGTTGACGCCGGTGCCGATGGCCGTGGCCCCGAGGTTGACGTCGAGCAGCATCCTCGCCGCCGTGCCGAGCACGTGGAGCTCCTCGTCGAGCGTCACCGCGAAGCCGCCGAACTCCTGGCCCAGCGACATGGGGACGGCGTCCTGGAGCTGGGTGCGCCCCATTTTGAGGACGTCGCGGAACTCCTCCGACTTGTCGTAGCACGCCTCCCGCAGCGCGACGATCGCCGGCTCGAGGCGCTCGAGCGCGTGCCACAGCGCGATGCGGAACCCCGTCGGGTACGCGTCGTTGGTGGACTGGGAGCGGTTGACGTCGTCGTTCGGGCTAATGATGTCGTAGGAGCCCTTGGGGTGGCCGAGCCGCTCGAGCGCGAGGTTCGCCAGCACCTCGTTGGTGTTCATGTTGACCGACGTGCCGGCGCCGCCCTGGTAGACGCAGGACGGGAACTGGTCCATGCACCGGCCGTCCTCGAGCACCTCGTCGCAGGCACCGATGATCGCCTCCGCCACCGTCGGGTCGAGCACCTCCATCTCGAGGTTCGCCAGCGCGGCGGCCTTCTTGACCATGACCATGCCGCGGACGAAGTCCGGGATGTCGCTGATCGTGGTGGGCGCGATCGGAAAGTTCTCGATCGCCCGCACGGTGTGCACGCCATAGTAGGCGTCCGCCGGTACCTCCCTTGTGCCGAGCAGGTCCTCTTCGGTTCTGGTCTCGCCCATCGCTGGCCTTCCCGTCGCGGTTCAGCACGGCAGTATCCGACGCCAGCCTAAGCTCACCGGGGCGGCGGTGCAGACGATCGTCGGGGAGTGCCCGCGAACCAGTCCGGTGCGCCCCGGCCCCGCCTAGGCTGAACCCATGAGGCTTCCCGATCTCCCCGGCAGCCTGAGCCTGCTGCGCCGCCTCTATCCCTCCGACGGCCTCACCGGCAGCATCATCGATCGCCGCGAGATCCCGCTCCCCGCGAGCACCTGGCCCGTCTTCGGAGTCGCCTTTCTCGGCTTCGCGACCCCGGTCATCGGGTTCGTCGAGCTCGCGGAGCGGATCACCGACGGCGCCAAGTTGCCCTTCGACCAGCCGGTGATGGAGTGGCTGCAGCAGCGGCACTCGCCCGCCACGACCCGCGCCATGCGGGCCGTCACCCACCTCGGCGGCGTCTGGGCGGTGCCCGCCTTCGCGCTCGCCGCCGCCGGCTACCTGGCCTACGTCCGCGGGAGTCGCCGCCCGGCGGCGCTGCTCACCGTGTCCCTGGTGGGGTCGACGACGATCAATTCCGTTCTCAAGATCATGTACCGACGCGAGCGGCCCACGTTCTTCGCCCACATCGTCCAGGAGAAGAGCTACTCCTTCCCCAGCGGCCACGCCATGGCCAGCGCTGCGCTCGCCGCCTGCGCCGGCGTCCTCGCGTGGAAGACCCCGCTACGCTGGCCCGTCATCGCCGGCTCGGCCGCCTACGTCCCCGCGATCGGCGTCACCCGCATGTACCTCGGTGTGCACTTCCCCAGCGACATCCTCGCCGGCTGGTGCGTGAGCGTCGCGTGGGTAGGCGAGGTCGCCACCATCATGTGGCTCACGGACCGGCTCGACTCCTCCCGCACCGACGTCCACTTCCTCGAGGCCGCGGACACCCGATGAGGATCGGCCTTCTCCGCGGCGACATCACCCGACTGTCCGCCGACGCGGTCGTCAACGCCGCCAAGAGCAGCCTGCTCGGCGGGGGCGGCGTGGACGGCGCGATCCACCGCGCCGGCGGCCCCGCGATCCTCGCTGCCTGCCGCGAGCTGCGCGCCGGCCCGCTCCCCGAGGGCCTGCCCACCGGCCACGCGGTGGCCACCACCGCCGGCGACCTGCCCGCCCGGTGGGTGATCCACACCGTGGGGCCGGTGCACGGCCGCACCCCGGGCGGCGCGGCGCGGCTCGCCGACTGCTATCGGAACAGCCTCGCGGTGGCCGACGAGCTCGGCGCCCGCTCGATCGCGTTCCCGCTCATCTCCGCGGGAGCCTACGGGTGGCCGGTCGAGGACGCGATCCGCACCGCCCTGGGCACCCTCCGCGACGCGGGCGCCACCGTCACCTCCGTCGAGGACGCGACGCTGGTCCTGTTCGACGAGCCGACCCTCCGGCTCGCCGAGTCGCTTCTCTAGATCCGGTCGACGAGCAGCTTGGCGAACGCGGCCGGGTCGGCGAGCGCGCCGCCTTCGGCGAGCACCGCCGCCCCCGCGAGGAGCTTGGCCGACTCGGCCAGTCCGGCGGCGGACGCGTCCTCGGCGTGCTGCGCGCGCAGCCGCTGCACGAGCGGGTGCGAAGGGTTGAGCTCGAGGATCCGCTTGCTCGTGGGCATCTCCATGCCCGACGCCCGGTACATGGCCTCGAGCTGCGGCGTCATGTCGAACTCGTCGCCCACCATGCAGGCGGCCGACTCGGTGAGGCGGTGCGACAGCCGCACCTGCTTGACCTGGTCCGCCAACTCCTCGCCCAGCCACGCGAGCAGGTCGGTGAACTCCTCGGCGTCCGGCTCGTCCGCCTTGTCCTCCGCGTCCGCACCAATCCCGGAGAGGTCCACGTCGCCCTTGGCCACGGACCGCAGGCGCCGGCCCTCGACCTCGCCCACGGCGTCCACCCACACCTCATCGACCGGGTCGGTGAGCACGAGCACCTCGACCCCGCGCGCCCGGAACGCCTCGAGGTGCGGCGAGTTCTCCACCGCCTCCCGACTCCGCCCGGTGAGGTAGTAGATCTCCTCCTGCCCCTCGGCCATGCGCTCGACGTACTCGGCGATCGTGGTCGAGGCCTCGGCCGTCGATTCGAACGTGGCCACGGCGAGCAGCTGGTCGCGCGCGTCGTCGCCGCCGGGCGCCGGGATGAGACCCTCCTTGAGGACGGCCCCGAAGTTGGCCCAGAACGTGCGGAACTCCTCCGGACGGTCGGCCCGGAGCTGCTCGATCGTCTGCAGGACCTTGCGCACCAGGCGTTTGCGGATCGCCCGGATCTGACGGTCCTGCTGCAGGATCTCTCGGGAGACGTTGAGCGAGAGATCCTGGGCGTCGACGATCCCCTTGACGAAGCGCAGGAACGGCGGGACCAGCTCCTCGCAGTCGTCCATGATGAACACACGACGGACGTAGAGCTGCACGCCCCGCTTGGTGTCGGGCGAGAACAGGTCAAACGGCACCTGGCTCGGCAGGAAGAGCAGCGCCTGGTACTCGAACGTGCCCTCCGCCTTGAGCGTGATGGTCTCGAGCGGCTCGTCCCACGCGTGTGACACGTGGCGGTAGAACTCGGCGTACTCCTCGGCGGTCACCTCGGAGCGCGGCTTGGTCCACAGCGCCTTCTGGGAGTTGAGCGTGACGGTCTCCGTCACGGTGTCCTCCGCCTGGGGATCGTTGCCCTCGTCGTCGTCACCCGGGTCCCGGACCCCGGCCTCCGGCGCGGGGCGCTCGACCTCCATGCGGATGGGCCAGGCGATGAAGTCCGAGTACGTCCGCACGACCCGGCGCAGCGTGTGCTCGGCGGTGTAGTCCGGCAGCGCCGCGTCGCCGCCGGCCGGCTTGAGCGCGAGCGTGACGGCGGTTCCCTGCGGCGCGTCGACGGCCTCCTCGATGGTGTACGTGCCCTCGCCGCCGGACTCCCAGCGGGTGCCCGTGGCCTCACCGGCCTTGCGCGTGACGAGCGTGACCGTGTCCGCCACCATGAACGTCGAGTAGAAGCCGATACCGAACTGCCCGATGAGATCGGCCGTGGCCTGCTCGCTCAACTCGCCGGACTCCTGCGCCGCGCGCGCCGCCGCCAGGGCCTCCCGCGCCTGCGCCGTGCCCGACTTGGCGAGCGTGCCGATGAGGTCCACGACCTCGTCGCGGGACATGCCGATGCCGTTGTCGCGAATCGTCAGCGTCCGCGCCGCCGCGTCCGGCTCGAGCTGGATGTGCAGGTCGGTGGTGTCCACCCCGAGGCTCGCGTCCTGGAGGGCGGCCAACCGGAGCTTGTCGAGGGCGTCCGAGGAGTTCGAGACGACCTCACGGAGGAACGTGTCCGGATTCGAGTACACCGAGTGGATCATCAGATCCAGCAACTGGCGGGTCTCGGCCTGGAACTCCCTGGTCTCGGCGGCGGGGCTCATGGCTGTGCGGGTTCCTTTCTCGGGACGCTTCGACGGAACCAACCTATCCGTCGGGTCGGACATTCCCGCCGGGGCCCGGTACACCGCCACCGGCCGTGCCCTGGACGGGGGCTTCAGGGCACCGCAGGTCAGGGCGCGTTCACCAGTGACGGTGGGCGGCCGGGCCGGCCGCCCGCCCGCGGCGGGAGCCACCCCGGTGACCCGGGGGCGCCCAGGACGGGGGGTTCAGGGCACCGCAGGTCATCGCCGGTTCGGTGACGACGACGAGGTGCGCCACCGGCAACACGAGTTCGCTGTCCGACCTCGAACATACGATCGAGTCATGACCACCGCACAGACCTTCACCACCCCCGCCGCCGACGGAACGGCCTCCGCCCCCGAAGGGTTCGTCTACCTCGACACCTCCGGGCTACCCGTGTTGGTCCCCGAGGCCTACGACCGTTGGGGACCGACACAGCAACGCGGCTACCTCGCCCAGCGGCACATCAACGCCGCCGAGGCCCGCTCCGTGACGTACGCCTACGACTGCCTGCGCGAGGCCGGCGACACCGGCCCCGGCGAGATGCCCGACGGCCGGCCCGACGGGCGCGACCCCCACGACATCGCCGCCGCAACCCTCCGCACCGCCATGGCCCTGTCCCGACGTGCCGCCTCCCGCCTGATCGACACCGCCGTGGACTTCACCGAACGACTTCCGCGCTGCCTCGCCCTCCTCACGGCCGGATGGATCGGCCTGTACGCCGCCCACACCATCGCCGAGGAGACCCGCACGGTTGCCGACGAGTACATGCCCGCCCTCGACGCCCTCATCGCCGGACAACTGGCCCCCACCCGCCGACGCACCCACCCGCCCTGTATCGGCCCCCTGCGCAAGATGGTCACCAAGGCCATCCTGCGCACCGACCCCGTCGGCGCCGCCGCCCGCGCCAAGACCGCCGCCCGCGGCCAGGACGTCACCCTGACCCCGGTGGGCGACGATCTGACCGAGATCTCCGCCCTGGTCACTGCCGACACGGGGGCCGAGATCATGGACCGGGTCAACGCCCTGGCCCGCACCGCCGACCCCGACGACCCCCGCAGCATCGGCGAACTCCGCGCCGCCGGCCTGCTGGCCCTGTCCCGTGGCTGGACCAGCCTGCCCGATCCCGACGGAAACCTGCCAGGCGACCCGGACGCCCAGCCCGCCGTCCGCCGCGTCCTGCTGCACCTCTATCACCACGAGGGCACCACCGATCTGGCCGGCTACGGCCCCGTCACCAATCACACCCTGGCCCGTCTGCTGCACACCGCGGAGCCCCGGGTGAGCGACCTCGCCGACCTGGCCGACCGCGCGAGCGCCGCAGCCAGCCGCTACAGCCCCTCCGACGCGCTGCGCCACTTCTGCCAGGGCCGCGACGGCACCTGTGTCTTCCCCGGCTGCCAGGCGGAGGCCACGCACACCGACCTCGACCACATCATCCCGTTCGACCACGACGACCCCGCGGCGGGTGGGCGCACCACCAGCGACGACCTCGGCGGGTTGTGCAGGCACGACCACAACCTCAAGACCGAGGGCATCTGGGTCTACTGGCGCAATCCCGACGGCAGCTATACCTGGGCCCACGGCCCCAACCATCCCGACCCCGACCCCGGTGTCGCCATCACCGTCGAGCCCACCGGTCCCCTGGCCCACCTCGCAGCGCCCCGGGACCCCGAGACCAGCGCCCGCCAACGCCGCGCAGCGGAGGAGGGCGAGACCGGCAGCGCGCGCACGCGCCGCCGGCGCCCGCACCGCCGCGACCGGCGCGCCGAGCAACGCCGACGCCTCCGCGCCGAGGACCACCAGCACCTCCACCCCGACACCGAGGACCCTCCGCCGTTCTGACCGATCGGCAGGTCAGGGCGGGCGGGGATAACCCCGGTCTCCGCCGCTCCGGCCGGTCGTACTTGTTACCGTTTGACCCATGGAGATCAACGGAGCAAGTGCCATCGTCACGGGCGGGGCGTCGGGTATCGGCGCCGCCGTCGTCCGCCGGCTCGCCGCCGCGGGAGCCAAGGTCGTCGTCGCGGACCTCAACGCCGAGAAGGGCGAGGCCCTGGCGAACGAGGTCGGCGGCGTGTTCGTCACCGTGGACGTCACCCAGACCGAGCAGAACCAGGCCGCCGTCGAGAAGGCCCTCGAGCTCGGACCGCTGCGCTACCTCGTCAACTCGGCCGGTATCGGCCACGCGCAGCGCACGATCGGGCGCGACGGCGAGTTCTCGTCCGCGTTCGACATCAACGCGTTCCGCAAGGTCATCGAGATCAACCTCATCGGCTCCTTCGACATGCTGCGCCTGGCCGCCACGGCGATGAGCCGTGGCGAGGGCGACACCGACGGCAACAAGGGCGCGATCGTCAACCTCGCGTCGGTGGCGGCGTTCGACGGCCAGATCGGCCAGGCCGCCTACTCGGCGTCGAAGGGCGGCATCGTGGGTATCACGCTGCCCGTGGCCCGCGACCTCGCGGCGGCCGGCATCCGTCTCAACACCGTCGCGCCCGGCCTCATCGACACCCCGATCTACGGCGAGGGCCCGGAGTCGGAGGCGTTCAAGGCCAAGCTCGGCGAGTCCGTCCTGTTCCCCAAGCGTCTCGGCGAGGGCGACGAGCTCGCCTCCATGGTCATGGAGCTGCTCACCAACCCCTACATGAACGCCCAGACCGTGCGTGTCGACGGCGGCATCCGGATGCCACCGAAGTGAGCTGACGGCTCACCACCCACCACCGCGGGCCCCGCCGGAGAAGTTTCCGGCGGGGCCCGCGCCGTGTCGGCAGGGTGTCGGCAGCGCGACACCCTGGCCGGAGCATTAAAAGATGGTTATGCCCAGTCGCACACGAGCGGGAGGCCGGGGATGGACACCACGACGCGCACGAGGACGATCGCGGCCGGAGCGCTGACGGCCGGACTGCTCGGCCTGTCCGCCTGTTCCGGTGGGAGTGACGGCGAGGGCGACGATGCCGTCAACGACGCCGTCACCGGCGCCGACACGGGTGCCTCGATCGAGGCGACGGGCGGGGACGACTCGTACGAGGAGCGGCTCACGCCGGTCGCGTCGATCAGGAACGCGACCGACGTCCGGGTCGAGGGCGACGACGCGTGGGTCACGGTGCCGACCGAATCGACGTCCGCGACCGCGATGCTCGACTGCCTACAACTCCTCCCGGCCCGGCAAGACGGGGAGACCCTCACGGTGATCTACTCCGACGGCGTCGAGGAACTGTGCGAGTGGCCAGACGACCACACTGACGAGGGCGGCCGTTAGACCACCGCCGGGTCCGCCGCCGTCGGGGACCGGACCGGTCGACAGGCGCGGCGAACCTCCGTACCGTCGGGCCATGGCGATCTCAGACGTCGAGGCGTACGCCCATCTGTCCCCCGAGGACGTGGAGGAGATCGGTGCCGAACTCGAGGCGATCCGCGAGGAGATCGTGGAGGACCTCGGCGAGCGCGACCGCCGCTACGTCCGGAACACGATCCGGCTGCAGCGCGGGCTCGTCGCGGGCGGCCGCGTGGTCCTGCTGTTCTCGGGCTACCGTCCCGCGTGGCTCCTGGGCACCGGGTTGCTCGCGGCCGGGAAGATCATCGAGAACATGGAGCTCGGGCACAACGTGATGCACGGGCAGTGGGACTGGATGAACGACCCCGAGATCCACTCCAGCAATTGGGAGTGGGACATCGTGGGCATCTCCGAGCACTGGAAGGCCACCCACAACCACCATCACCACACGTACACGAACATCATCGGGATGGACGACGACGTGGGCTACGGCGTGGTGCGGGTAACTCGCGACCAGCCGTGGCACCCGGCGTTCGCCGGGAACCTGCTGTGGAACGCGATGCTCGCGTTCGCGTTCCAGTGGGGCGTAGGGGTCCAGCACCTCGAGATCGCGCCGGGGACCATCAACTCGTCCGGCTGGGGCGAGCAGAAGAAACGCATCGGCCAGTTCCTCCGCAAGGCCCGGCGCCAGGTGGGCAAGGACTACGTGTGGCTCCCGCTGCTCTCGGGCCCCAATTGGAAGACGACGATCACGGCCAACGCGACCGCCAACGTCATCCGGAACCTCTGGTCCAATGCGGTGATCTTCTGCGGGCACTTCCCGGACGGCGCCGATAAGTTCACTCTCGAGGACCTGGAGGACGAGTCGCAGGCGCAGTGGTACCTGCGGCAGATGCTCGGCTCCGCCAACTTCACCGGCGGACCGCTCACCCACTTCATGTCCGGCAACCTGTCGTACCAGATCGAGCACCACCTCTACCCGACCCTGCCGTCCAACCGGTACGGGCAGATCGCGGAGAAGGTGCAGGAGGTCTGCCGACGGTGGGACCTGCCGTACACGACCGGGCCGCTCTACAAGCAGTACTGGCAGTCGTGGCGGACCATCGCCAAGCTCTCGCTGCCGGACCGCTTCCTCACGGACACCAGCGACGACGCACCGGAGACGCGCTCGGAGAAGATGTTCGACGGCGAGCCGCGCACCTACGACGACCACACGGGACCGCGCTCGGGCCTGGTGACCGCGCTGCGGCACCACCGCGCCCGGCGCGCGCGGACTGGCTGAGCCGGTCCGTCTGAGCCGGGCCGCCTGAGCCGGGCCGCCCGGGTCAGCCGGTCCGGTGCCGGCCGGCCAGCTTGTGCCGGTCGGACTCGGTCAGGCCGCCCCAGACGCCGTAGAGCTCCTTGGACTCCATGGCGAACTGCCGGCAGGTGTCGAGGACGGGGCACGTGTCGCAGACCGCCACGGCCTTCTGCTCTTTGCGCCGCCGCTCGCCCTTGCTCTCGTCTTCGGTGCTGTAGAAGAGGTCCTCGTGGCCGAGGCACGCTCCGTCGTCACGCCAGGACCAGAAGTCCGACGTGGGGGTGAGGTTCCGGAATCTGGGCACACCGCATCCCTTCTCATGGCTTAGCTGGAGTGCCCATCGGCGGGCCCTGGGTCCATACAGTTGTCAACCGTAATGACATGTCGGGGGACCAGAGAGGAATCGCTAGTAGAAGCCAGGGCTTTCCCCCAGACTTCTCGGCTGCCACGACTCTTTACGCCTGTAGACCTCGGTTTTTGTCTCGCACGGGCACAGAGTGAGAGTTCCGTCATCCATTCGCCCGGGGCACCGTCAACCGGCGCGGGAGGTGGCCTCGGCAACGCCGCGGACCACGTCGGCGGCCCTCTCGGCCGCCCCGTCGACCCGCCACCGCGCCCTGATCCCGGTGACCTCGCCGTCGGCGACCCCGCCGAGTCGGCGGCACACCACCTCCGCGACCTCCGAGGGACCGTCGCCGTACGAACGGACCTCCGCGCCCGGGAGCCCCTCGAGCGCCCGCGCCGTGGCGGCGTGCTCGCCGTGCGGCCGCCACTCGGGCACCACCACCAGTGGTACGTCGGCGCACGCGGCATCGGCCACGGAGGACTGCCCGGCGCCGGTCACCACGACGTCGGCGGAACTGATCTCGGGCCACGGATCGTCGAGCCACCGACCGTCGGGCCCGCCGACCTCGAGCCAGTCTGAGCCGCACGCCCGGGACACGCGCGATCGGACGGCCCGCCAGAACCTGTGGTCGCCCACCGTCGTCGAGCTGTTGAGGTGGACCACCCGCGGCCGTCGACACAGCCGTCGGCGGTGGCGGGGCCGGGGCTCCGGCTCGCGGTGCTCGAACCGGGACAGGCCCCCGATCTCCGACACCCTCCCACGGCCCGCCCCCGCGACGGCCGCCGGGTGGGCGCCCGCGGGCCACGGGGCCAGCAGCACGTCCGCGGCCCGGCACCCCAGCCGGTGCTGCTCGTCCGACCGCGCTCCGGGGGTGAGGGTGGCGACCAGCGGGGTCGCCGTCATCCGGACCGCGAGCGCCATCTCGGGGCTGGCGTCCACCCACAGGGCGCGCGGACGGACCCGGTCGAGCCAGGTGACGGCGGCGCGGCGGGCGGACAGCGTCGCCTCGCCCGGCCGCTCGCAGGGGAGGTGGACCACGGGGAGATCGGGCGGGAGCACCGCCGGGTCCAGGCTTCCGGTGACGAGGAGCGTGACGTCGTCGTGACCTTCCCGCAGGGCCCGCACGACCGGGGCGACGCGGTGGAGATGCCCGCGCCCCCGGTTGTGGACGTACACCCCGATCACGACGCCCCGCCGGTCCGTTCGGTTCGGCCCGCGCTCAGTCGGCTCCGCGGATCGCGCCGAGGATCGCCTCGCAGAAGGCGGGGAGGTCGTCGGGGCTGCGGCTGGTGAACACGCCGTCGTCGCTGACCAGCTCCTCGTCCACCCACTCAGCGCCGGCGTTGACGAGGTCCGTGCGGAGGCTCGGGTACGAGGTGACCCTCCGTCCGCGGACGACGTCGGCCTCGATGAGCACCCACGCCGCGTGGCAGATGGAGAATACGGGCTTTCCGGCCTCGACCATCTCGCGGACGATCGTCACGGCCTGCTCGTCCTGCCGCAGCGCGTCCGGGTTGGCGACGCCGCCGGGCAGGACGAGGACGTCGATATCCTCCGCGGTGATGTCGCCTGTCGTGCGGTCGACGGTCTGCGTGCCGGCCGGGGTGAGGTGGTCGACGAGCTCGACCTCGCCCGTGGCGGTGCTCACGAGGACCGGGGTGTGCCCGGCCTCGGTCACCGCGCCCCACGGCTCGGTGAGCTCGACGCGCTCGATCCCCTCGGTGGCCACGAGAAAGGCGACGGTTCGGGTGTCAGGATCCTGGGTCTCGGTCATGACCCGATCGTGGGTCCGGTGAGGGGGCCTTCGCAACCGGTCCGGCCGGCCTCCCAGGCGGCCATCAGGTGACGGCCCACGTCGGCGTCCAGATGCAGGGCCGCACGGAAGCCGACGACCACGTCCGGCATCAACCCGGGCTCGGCGCGGACCAGCGGCGCCACCATGCCGTGGAGCGCGACCTGCTCGTGCACGGCGTCCGCCTCGACGTGCTCGGAGAAGTAGAGCGAGGCCTCCGGTCCGAAGCCGAGGCGCTCGAGCCCGTCGGCGTAGCGACGGTTGGGCAGCGAGGACGTGGACTCGAGCGCCGCGAGGTGGCCGACGAGAGCGCCCCGGAGCCGCCGCCGCGAGGCGAACAGGGTCATCGCGTTGGACCAGGCCAGCACGACGGCCGGCGCGTCCCCGACGTGGGCGCCGTAGGCGTCGTCCAGGTCCAGGGCCCGCATCGTGTCGGCGAACAGGGTCGAGTGCATCCGGCGCCCGCGCCCACAGCCGTACTCGTCGTTCTGGATCTCGGCGAGCGCCGATTTGGCCGGGCCGGTGATCCACGCCAGCGCCGCGGAGTGCGGGTCCGCCTCGCGGAGGTGGTAGAGCGAGCGGAACCGGACGAGGTCGCGGTAGTGCTCGACGGTGCCCTCGCGGGCCAGGTGGGAGGAGAGTGACGGCGAGTCGACCGCCTCGAGCTCCGCGCGCAGACGCGCGACCGGGTCGTCCTCACCGAGTGGCTCCACCGGCCCGACCCGATCCCGGATCGCGGACTCGACGGCGTCGCCGAGCAGCAGCCGCACGGTGGCCACCGCGGGGTGCTCGTTCCAGTCCGGGTCCACGCCCACGAGGCCGCGGTAGGCGAGCTCCTGGAGGGTGAAGAACGTGCGCTGCGCGTCGAGGTCGGCGAGCAGGCCCCGGTCCGCGGGCAGCTCTTCCAGCGCGGCGCGCAGGCCGGCGGGCAGTGTGGTGGGCAGAGCGGCGTCGAGGTCGCGGTGGGGCGTGCCCGCGAGGAGCTCCCGCACGCCCTCCCCGAGCAGGCCCGCCGGCGCCGGGACCGGAGCCGGCCCGAGGGAGGGTGCGAGTGCGGGTGCGGGTGCCGTCATGGGATCAGACCGTACCCACGCGGGGGCCCGGCCTCATCCGGTCGACCCGGGCGGGGATCCGTGATCGGATCGGGGACATGTCCGAGGAGACGGAGATCATGGTGACCCCCGACGGCCCGCTGGTCGTGCGCGGTGACTTCGTCGTCGTCGACACCCAGGGGGTCCCGGTGGAGCGCCGACGCGACACGGTGGCGCTGTGCCGCTGCGGACGCTCCCGGATCCAGCCCTACTGCGACGGCAGCCACGCCGCGGGCCGGCCCGTCACCGGCTAGCCGGCCGGCACGCACAGTTCCGTGGGTTCCGTCCGGCCGCGCACCACCTCGGAGCCGACCGTCTCCCACCGCGCGGACTCGTCCGCGGCGGCCGCGGCCACCGCCGCCCCCGAGGCGAGCAGCAGGCCGGGGCGCTCCTTGGCGAGCTCGCACAGGCGGGAGGCCTCGTTGACCGCGTCGCCGATCACGGTGTACTCGAAGCGGTCGTCGGCGCCGACGTAGCCCGCGACCACCTCGCCGAAGGAGGCGCCGATCCCGGCGCGGCACCCCGGGACGCGCTGCGGTAGCCGGTCCGCGAGGTCCCGGGCGCAGGCCAGCGCCGCTCCGGCGGGGTCGTCGAGGCGATTGGGCGCGCCGAAGACGACGAGGGCGGCGTCGCCGAGGAACTTATCGATGATGCCGTCGTGCTCGTCGACCGTCTCCACCACCACCCGGAAGAAGCGGTTGAGCACCTCCACCACCTCGGCGGGGTCGCGGTCCACCGCCATCTCCGTGGAGCCGATGATGTCCACGAACACCACCCCGACCCGCGAGCCGCGGCCGCCCAGTTCGGGGTCGCGCTCCTCGGCCGCCTCGGCCACGGCGCGGCCCACGTGCCGGCCGAACAGGTCGCGCAGCCGTTCCCGCTCCTGCAGTCCCTCCGCCATCCGGTTGAAGCCGCTCTGCAGGCGCCCGAGCTCCGAGCCGTCGTAGACCACCACCCGGCGCGACAGCTCGCCCTCGGTGAGGTCCTCCATCGCCCACCGCACACTGCGGACGGGGGCGAGCAGCGACGCCGCCAACATCCTGATGAGCAGGTACCCGATGAGCAGGGAGGTGCCGCCCAGGACGAGGATCACCACGGAGAGGCGTTCGGCCGTGATGTCGCGGCCCGCGAGCGTGTAGACCGCGACGATGATGAGGCCCAGGATCGGGATTCCGCTGCCGAGCGCCCACATCACGCGCACCCGCGTCATCGCGCCCGCCGTGCGTGAGGTGGGGGCCGCGACGTCGTGGTCGGACGCGAGCGCGAGCGCGGCGACCGGGCGCAGGCCGAACTCGGCGTAGAGGTAGGCCGCCCCGCACACGACGAGCCCCGAGAAGACGATCGTGAAGCCGACCGGGGCGATAGCGTCCGGGTCGACCAGCCCGTACGCGGTGGTGACGACCACCGCGCCGAGCATCCACAGGAACGCCTGGGCCAGCGTGAGCCGCCACGGCACCCGCAGGGCCTTCTTCCGCTCGGCCGGGGTGGGCTCGCGGGACTCGAGCGACCAGCGCAGGTCCCGCCGCGCGGCCAGCCCCGCCCACAGGGCGCCGACGACGGTCGCCGCGGTCACGTACACCGGGGTGACGATCGCCGTGGGCACGACGAACCGCGCGGTGAGCAGGAACGGGCCCGGGAGGACAAAGAAGACGAGCGTGGTGGAGATCGCCACACCCACGAGGTTGGAGGCCAGCAGCGAGACCACCAGCAGGGCCTGGACCCGCAGGCTCCGCCGGCGCGGTGACTCCCCCGTCCGGCCGAGCAGCACCGACCCGAGGTCCGGGCGGCGCAGGAAGGACAGGTCGAGGCGCACGGCTCCGATCGTGCCATCTGCGTCACACCCGGTCCGCGGGAATGGGCCGGAGCCCGGCCGGGGCGTAGGGTGGACGTGTCGGCCCGCACCACGCTTGCCTGAAAGCCGACCTGGTAGTCGACCTCCCCGTGGTCGCGCACCGGACGGGTCGCCTCCGCGACCCCCACCCGCGAGCACGCCGGGCAAGACGCACCATCCCACCCGTAGTACGGAGCACCCTTCCTTGTCTCGTTCCTTCGCCGACCTCGGCGTCCCGTCCCCCCTGCTCGACGTCCTCTCGGGCGCCGGCATCATCTCCCCCACCCCCATCCAGGCCGCCACGCTGCCCGACGCGCTGGCCGGCCGCGACGTCCTCGGCCGGGGCCGCACCGGCTCCGGCAAGACCTACGCGTTCTGCCTACCGCTCGTCGCGCGCCTTTCCGCCTCGGGCACCCGCCGCACCGCAGGCGCCCCGCGCGGGCTCATCCTGGCACCCACCCGCGAGCTCGCCCGGCAGATCGACGAGACCCTCGCCCCGCTCGCGCAGGCCATGGGGATGCGCACCACCGTGATCTTCGGCGGCGTCTCCCAGGGCCGGCAGGTCTCCGCACTCGAGCGCGGCGTCGACATCGTGGTGGCCTGCCCCGGCCGGCTAGAGGACCTCATCAGGCAGAAGCACTGCCGGCTCGACGCGGTCGAGGTGAGCGTCCTCGACGAGGCCGACCACATGGCCGACCTCGGCTTCCTGCCCGGCGTCACGCGCCTGCTCGACGCCACCCCCCGGGGCGCGCAGCGTCTGCTGTTCTCCGCGACCCTCGACGGCGGCGTGGGGACGTTGGTGCGGAAGTTCCTCGTGGAGCCCGTCGAGCACAGCGTCGACGACGGCACCGCCACCCCCGGCCCGACCGCCCACCTCATGGTCCGCGTGGAGTCCGACGACCGCATTCGTGCCCTGGCCGACCTCGCCGGCTCGAGCCCCCGCACGGTCGTGTTCACCCGCACCAAGCACGGCGCCAAGCGGCTGGCCAAGCAACTCACGAGCCGCGGCGTGACCAGTGTGGACCTGCACGGCAACCTGTCGCAGAACGCGCGGGTGCGCAACCTCGAGGCCTTCTCCTCGGGCGACGCCACCGCGCTCGTGGCCACCGACATCGCCGCCCGCGGCATCCACGTGGACGACGTGGGCCTGGTCGTCCACGCCGACCCGCCGGCCGAGCACAAAGCGTACGTCCACCGCTCCGGCCGCACCGCGCGCGCGGGTGCCGTGGGCACGGTCGTCACCGTCGCGACCGACGACCAGGTCCGCGAGGTGCGGTCCCTGCTGCGCGCCGCGGGCGTGACGGCAGGCGAGATCGTCCTGCCCACGGGCGCCGACGCCGCGGCCGCCCTGGCCGACGCGCCGGAGCCGCCCCCGCACGTGCCCGCCGGATCGTCCGGATCCGCCGGGCAGTCCGTGCGGTCGCAGCAGCGGGGTCGGTCCGGAGACGGCCGTCGCCGGCGTCGGGGCTCCGGCGGGGGCCGGCAGGGTGGCGGGGGCCGGCAGGGTGGCGGTGCCCAGCAGCAGGCGCAGCCCCGCGTGCCCGCGTCGAGCCGGGGCGGACAGCGCCGCCGGGCCAGCAGGGCCGCGGGCGCCTGATCCACCCCGCCCTGGGGGGTTGCGCTTCTTTTCGGCTCCCGATCGGATGCACACCCCTCGCCGTGCGCGACAGGGAGGATGCGCAATCCGCGGTCCCCGCGAGCGTCCGCGGTCCCTGCGAGCGTTGTCAGCCGAAGACGGTGATCGTCTGCCGACTGATCGCGACCGGCGTCCCGTCGGGGCGCCACAGCATGGCATGGGTGTGGGCGTAGCCGTCGCGGGCGGCGTCGGTGGTGGCCTCGTAGGCGAAGCGACCGTCGGTGGCGAGTCCGCCCTCGCCGAGCTCGGCGACCAGCTCCAGCGTCCAGGTGAGGCTGCTGGCGGGGGCGAAGCCGGAGAGCATCTGGATAGCGGCGGGCGGCCACGCGTCGGCTATCGCGACGAGGTGCTCCTCCCCGAACACGTCCGGCGTCTCGCGCAGGGCGGTCCACCCGGAGAGCTCGCCCGCGTCGGCGCCGCTGAAGGGGATCTGTCCGCCCACCTGCCGCAGGTCGACGAACCGGTAGAACTCGGGGGTGAGGCCCTCCATATAGGGGAACGGCTCGATCGCGTCGGCGTCACCCAGGTCCGGCATCGGGTGCGCGGGCGCCATGGCCAGGGCCGACTCGCGGTGGCGGCCGAAGCTCGCGAGCGCGGTGGCCACCACGGCGCCGTCCTGCCGGAGTGTGGCCTGGCACTGCGTGACGTTGGAGCCGGCGCGCAGGACCTCGGCCGTCACCTCGGCGGTGCCGGGGGTGGCGGGGCTCACGAACGAGACGGTGAGCGAGCGCAGCGGGTGGCGCTCGGGCAGCGTGCCCTTGGCCGCGGACAGCAGCAGCGCCCCGGTGAGCCCGCCGTAGATGGCGCGGCCCTGCGTCCACCCGTCCTCGATCTCCACGGTCCCGCCGGCGGCGGCGGCATCCAGCATGTCCTGCAGCGGCATGCGGTCAGTCTGCCAGGCGCTCAGCGCGCGGCCGCGGCCCGGCCTCGGCTGCGGCGGACCAGCGCGGCGGCGGCGAGCGCGGCCCCCAGGCCGGTGACGGCACGACGGGAGGGCAGGGCGTCGAACATCCGCTCGCTGCGGGTCTCGGGGGCGTCGTCGGCGGTGCGGCGCAGGAAGCGGTCGGGCAGCGAGAGCCGGGCGATGGTGCGCCACGACTGCAGGTACTGGGCCCACAGCGGGCCGGAGACGTACGGCAGGTCGTAGCGCGCGCAGAGCTCCCGGACGCGCAGGGAGACCTCGGCGTATCGGTTGGACGGCAGGTCCGGGAACATGTGGTGCTCGATCTGGTACGAGAGGTTCCCGGAGAGCAGGTCCATGGCGGGGCCGCCGTCGAGGTTGGCGCTGCCGAGCATCTGGCGCAGGTACCACTCGGCGCGGGTCTCGTTCTCCACGTCCTGGACGGAGAACAGCTCGGCGCCGTCGGGGAAGTGGCCACAGAAGATCACGGCGTTGGTCCAGATATTGCGGATCACGTTGGCGGTGAGCGTGGCGGCGAGGACGCGGCGGCCATCGGACCAGGCGATGGCGGGGTAGGCCACGTAGTCCTTGAAGAGCTGCCTGCCGACCTTGCGGAGGAACCCGCGCGCGGTGGCCCGCTCGGCCTCGGTGGCGTCGAACCCGGGCAGCGCGGCGCGCAGGGTCACGCGCTGCAGGCCGATCCCCCACTCGAACCCGGCCATGAGGAGGGTGTTGACGAGCAGGTTGGCGGCGTACCGCGGCTCCCATTCGACGTCGCGGGTCACGCGCAGGACGCCGAAGCCCACGTCGTCGTCCATCCCCACGATGTTCGTGTACTTGTGGTGCAGGTGGTTGTGGGTGTGCTTCCAGTCGGCGGAGTTGCCGACCAGATCCCACTCCCAGGTGGTGGAGTGGATCTCCGGGTCGTTCATCCAGTCCCACTGCCCGTGCATCACGTTGTGCCCGAGTTCCATGTTCTCGAGGATCTTGGCCACGCCGAGCGCGCCGGCGCCGAGCACCCACGCGGTCCGGTTGGCGGCGCCCACGTGCAGAACAGCGCGCGCCCCCAGCTCGAGGGCGCGCTGAAAACGGATCACTCTATGGATGTAGCGGTAGTCGCGCTCGCCGAGATCGGCCACGACGTCGGCGCGGATCGCGTCGAGCTCGCGCCCGAACTCCTCGACCTGCTCGGGCGACAGGTGCGCGTATTCGCGAACATCGGTGATGGCCATAGCGTCCAGAGTAGGCCCCCCCCGGGCCCGCAGAACTACCGCAGAACCCCGTTTACCGGCGGGGTGGAGGGTGACGACGACGAGGTCAGCGCCCCCAGGCCGCGCGCAGGACCTCGAGCGAGCCGTGCACGCGTTCGCGCGAGGAGCCGACCGGGGCCACCATCAGCTCGTCGGCGTCGGCCGTCCGCGCGAAGCCCTCGAGGTAGTCGGCGACCGCGGGCCCGTCGCCGACGGCCGTGTAGGTGATCATGTGGAGGATCTGGCGACCCGCCGGGGACTCCATGACCATGTCCACCTCGTCGTCGGACAGGGTGCGGCCCCGCCCCGCCATGAGCTTGACGCGCTGGCGGCGGTACCAGTGCAGAGTCTCCTCGGCGCGGGCCACGTCGTCGTCACCCACCACGTTCACCGCGGCGATCACGTACGGCTCGGCGAGCTGGGCGCTGGGCTCGAACCGATCCCGGTACACGGCCACGGCCTGCTCGAGCGCGTCGGGCGCGAAGTGCGAGGCGAAGGCGTACGGCAGGCCGAACGCGGCGGCGAGCTGCGCGCCGAAGAGCGAGGAGCCGAGGATGTACAGCGGGATCTCGGTGCCCCGGCCGGGCGTGGCCGTGATGCCGCGGGTGCGCGCGAGGTCGGCGGGGTCGCTGCCGAGGAAGGCCCGCAGTTCGCGGACGTCGTCGGGGAACCGCTCGGCGGCCGACGGCTCGCGGCGCAGCGCCACCAGCGTCTGCGGGTCGGTGCCGGGCGCGCGGCCCAGGCCGAGGTCGATGCGGCCGGGGTGGAGCTCGGCGAGGGTGCCGAACTGCTCGGCGATGACGATCGGCGAGTGGTTGGGCAGCATCACCCCTCCGGAGCCGAGGCGGATAGTCGAGGTCTGCGAGGCGATGTGCGCGATGAGCACCGCCGGCGCGCTCGAGGCGATCGAGCCCATGTTGTGGTGCTCGGAGTACCAGACCCGCTCGTAGCCCAGCTCCTCGGCCTTCTGCGCGAGCGCCACCGAGTCCTGCAGCGCCTCTCCCACGGCCTGGCCGGGGCGGACGGTGGCGAAGTCGATCACGGACAGCGGAAGCGGGGCGTTCAGGGCAGAGGAGGTCATGTCCGTCTCAACCTCCGACCGCCCGAGGGTATTCCGTGCGGGCGGGCACACTGGGGGCATGAGCACCGTTCCCGTCACCCGCCTCGTGGCCCTCGTCCGCGAGACCACCCCGCTCGTGCACTGCCTCACCAACAGCGTGGTGCGCGAGATCACCGCCGACGTGCTGCTCGCCGCCGGCGCGGCGCCCGCGATGATCGACCACCCCGACGAGGCCGGCGACTTCGCCGGCGTGGCCTCCGGGGTGCTGGTCAACGTGGGCAACCCGACCGCCGAGCAGGTCGAGGGCATGCACGCCGCCGTCGCCGCCGCCGGGGCCGCCGGCACGCCGTGGGTGCTCGACCCCGTGGCGGTGGGCGGGCTGGCGCTGCGCACGCAGCTGGCCACCGGCTGGCTCGACGGCGCCCCCGGAACCGCGCCCACCGCGATCCGCGCGAACGCCTCCGAGGCCGTCGCCCTGGCCGGGACGGGCGCGGGCGGGAGGGGCGTCGACTCGACCGACGACGTCGCCGCGGCCGAACCCGCCGCGCGCGAGCTCGCCCGGCGCACCGGCGGAGTGGTCGCGGTGTCGGGACCGCGCGACCTCGTCGTCACCGCCCCGGACTCCGGCGCGACCCGCACCACCTGGATCGAGTCCGGGCACCCGCTGCTGCAGAAGGTCATCGGCACGGGCTGCTCGCTGGGCGCGCTCACGGCGGCCTACCTCGGTGCCGCGCGGGCGGAGGGGATCGACGACCACGACGCCGTGGTCGCCGCCCACGCCCACGTCGGCGCCGCGGGGACGGTCGCCGGCCGCGCCGCCTCCGGGCCGGGGAGCTTCGCCGTGGCCTGGCTCGACGCGCTGCACGCGCTGACGCCCGCCGAGATCGCCGACCTCGCCGCGGTGACCGACGCGTGAGCTCCCCGGCCGCCGACCCCGGCGTCGACTGGCGCCTCTACCTGGTCACCGACCCGCGGCTCGGCGGCGGCCCCGACGCGGTGCCCGGGATCGTGTACCAGGCGGTGCTCGGCGGGGTGGGCGTGGTCCAGGTCCGGGACAAGGAGTGTGACGACGACGAGTTCGCCGCCCGCGCAGCCGCCGTCACCGGGGCCGTCCGACGCGCGTCCGCGGAGGTGGGTCGGCACGTGCCGGTGTTCGTCAACGACCGGCTGGCCGTGGCGCGCGAGCTGGGCGTGCACCTGCACGTGGGTCAGCGGGACGTGCCGTACGCGCGGGCGCGCGCGGAGCTGCCCGCCGAGCTCATGGTGGGGCTGTCCATCGAGTCGGACGCCCAGCTCGCCACGGCGCTGGGTGGGCCGTGGATCCCGCCGGACGTGATCGGCGTGAGTCCCGTCTGGGCCACCCCCACCAAGACCGACACCGCCGACGCGCTCGGCCCGGACGGCGCCGACCGGATCGCGCGGGCCGCACACACCGCCCCGGGGCGGCCGGTCCGCGCGGTGGGCATCGGCGGCGTGCACTCGGGAAACGTGGGCGCGCTCGCGGAGACGGCGCTCGACGGGGTGTGCGTGGTGTCGGCGATCATGGCCGCCGCCGACCCGCGGGCCGCCGCCGCGGACCTCCTCACCGCCTGGGATCGGGTACGGCCGGCGGGGCCTCCACCCCGCTGACCTGCGGCGCCCTGGACGGGACGTTCAGGGCGGCCCTGGTCGGCGCCGCGTCACGGCCCCCAGGGGTGGCAGACGCTGAAGCCGCCGTAGCCGCTTCCGATGCCCGGCGCGGAGGAGAGCGTGAGCTCGTCCCGGTGCTCGTTGATCAGATACTCGAAGGGGCGGGGCCGGGGGCCGCGGTCCGCGGTTCCGGCCTCGTCGTCCTTCGGCCGGAACCCGTGGGTGGCCACGGCGTCCACGACGTCCGTCCACACGCGCTCCCGGTCGGCGTCGCCGAGTACCCCGGGGTGCGACATCTCGCGGGCGTAGAACTTGCCGACGCCCGGGGTGCCGCCGCAGCTGCTCGAGGCGTTCTCCTGCGCCGGCCGTGCCTCGGTCCACCCCTCGGACCCGAGCTCGCGCTCGAGGATCCGCGCGATCTCCGCCTGCCCGGCCTCCATCGCCGCCCGCGCGCCGGGGACGTCGATCGTGTCCACCACCGGGACCCTGATGACCACGGAGGTGGCCGGCGGCGACGCCGAACCGCCACCCCCCGCCCCGTTCCCTGGCCCATCGCCGGTCCCGTCGTCCGGGGCGCACGCGGCCACGCCGAGCGCGGCCGTCACGACGAGCGCGATCCACCCCTGCTGTGCTCTCACGCCATCGATCATGCCCGCGCGAGCGGATGCGGACACCCGCACGCCGTCCTAGCCTCGGGGCACGCCACCCGACCAGAGGGAGAGCACCCGTCATGCGCGACGACTACGCGATCGACCGGATCGCCGATGCCACCACGTACGACTCCGAAGGGGAGAAGGTCGGCACCGCCGGCCGGGTCTTCACCGACTCCGAGGGCGGTGACCCCACCTTCGTCGCCGTGAACTCCGGACTGTTCGGCATGTCCGAGACCATCGTCCCGCTCGCCGGGGCGCGGATGAAGGGCGACGAGCTGCACCTCGATTACACCAAGGAGCAGATCAAGGATGCTCCCCGCATCGACGAGGACGGCGAGTTGAGCTCGTCCGAGGAGGACCGCCTCTACTCGCACTACGGCCTCCCCGGGCCCGAGGGCGACGAGGCGCCGTCCGGTCGGGATGCGGCCGCGGACACCGGCGACGAGGGCGACGCCGAGGCGGACATCGAGAAGGCCGGAACCGACGCGGACACCGGGGTGGGCGAGACCGCCAAGCCCGGCTCCGACACGGAGGGCGCGGACACCGGCGCGGTGGACCGCTCCCCCGGCGCGGCCGACGAGGGCCCGCCGTCCGAGGCGCCCCGGCGCCAGCGGCTACGGCAGTACTCCGCGCCCGAGTAGGTACGCGGCGGGCGCCGCGTCCACGTCCGGGAGCCGCGCGGCAACGAGATCGCTATGTGGGCACCGGCAGGTCCTCCGGCAGGGGGAGCCGGGTGAGCTTGACCGGGTTGCAGTGGAAGTACACGCGGTCCACGCGGCCGTCGGTCACGGCGAGTTGAGCAACCCGCAGGATCCCGCGCGTGACCATCGCGAGCGCGGGCTCGCCGTTGACCTCGACCGGCGCGATGGCGCCGCCGGTCTGCTCGGCGCCCTTGATCATGAACCACGCGCACTTGCGCGCACCCACGATGTCGCGCAGGGCGGCGTTGACGCGGCCGTCACTGTCCGAGATCACCCGGGCGTCGGCGGTGAGCACGGCGATCGTCGCGTCGAGATCGCCGGACAGGACCGCACCCACGAGGCGCTCGATCAGCTCGTTCGGGGCCCGGCCCGGCGGCCGCAGATCGGTGTCGAGGCGCCGCCGGGCACGGCTAGCCCACTGCCGGACGGTCGCGGCGGGGGCGTCGAGGACGCCCGCGATCTCCTCGTACGGCAGGGCGTACGCCTCGCGCAGGACGAGGGCCGCCCGCTCGTTCGGGCCGAGTTGCTCGTAGGCGAGCAACATGGCGATACGCAGGCCGTCGCGGCGCTCGGCCGTCTCCTCGGGCAGGAGCGCGGTGTCGACGGGCTCGGGCAACCACGACCCCACGTAGGTCTCGTTCCTCCGCCGCCGGAGCCGGTCCAGGCACAGCCGCGTCGCGACGGTGGTGAGCCACGCCTCCGGGTTGTCGGGCGCCCGGCCGGGTCCGAGCGCGACGAGCCGGGCGAGGGCCTCGTCGGCGGCGTCCTCGGCGTCGGCCCACGTGCCGGTGAGCCGGTACCCCAGGCCGAGGAGCCGGCCGCGCACGCGGGCGAGGGTCGCGCGGTCCTCGAGCACCGTCGCCGGGTTCACCGCGCCGGATCGATGTCCGCGGGAACCACCCCGCGCAGCGACGCCGGGTCCATCCTCGTCGCGACGGCGATGCGGTTCCATGCGTTGATCGTGACAGCCTCCATGAGGACCAGACCAGCCCCGGATCCGCCGCGGTGCCGCGCCACCGCGTCCCACACTTCGTTGGGGACGGACTCCTCGCCGTGGATGTGGGTCACCGCGTCAGCGAACCGGAGGACGGCGAGGTCGGCCTCCGACCACCGGTCGGCGTGCGCGGGCCAGTCCTCGGCGGCGACGAGCGCGGCGTCGTCCCACCCGTCCTTCCGCGCGTCCCGCCGGTGCATGGCCGTGCAGTAGCGGCAGCCGTTGAGCGCCGAGACGCGCAGCCGGACGAGATGCCTGTCGGACCGGCCCACCCGGGCCCGCGTGTAGGCCTCGAGGGCGAGCATGGGCGCGAATGCCGCCTTGCTGATCGGCGTTCGTGGTGTCGGTGCTTGGCGTGATGCTCCCTGTGTGCTCATACCCTCTCGACGCACGAGGGCCCCGGAATGTGACAGCGCGTGGGCGGCAGTCGCGTGAACTCCGGGGGATCCCCCATGGCGCGCGCGGCGACCCGCTCCTATGTTGGGCACATGACCACCAGCGACGGGCCCGACGCCCGCGACGACGCCGGCCTCCTGCTCTCCGACGCCGAGCGGCTCCACGCGCTCACCGCTCTCGGCGACCACTATGCGGCCGGCCGCCTCGGCGACGCGGAGTTCCACGCCCGCTCGGGCGACGTCGCCGCGGCCCGCACGCTCGGCGCGCTCACCGCCTCGTTCCGGGATCTCCCCGGCGGTGTGCCGTTGGAGTCGGTCGACGGGCGGATCGTGCAGGCCGCCTCCGGCTCGGGGGCCGGCGGGGAGCTGGTGCCGGCCTCGTCGTCGTCCCCCGCGGTCCCCACCCGCCACGACCCGGACCGCGAGCTCGAGGAGATCAAGCGCAAGGGCCGGGCGGTCGAGGCGTGGGACGGCGTGGTGGTGGGCGCGACGCTGGTGGTGTTCCTCGTCCTGCAGGTGATCGTGGGCTGGGACTACGCGTGGATCGTGTGGCCGTCGCTCGCGCTGACTCTGGGCCTGCCGCGCGCGATCATGCACTTCACCGACGACGACGAGGAGCTCTACGACGAGCTCAAGGACGAGGACGCCAAAGCCCGCAAGGCCCGGTTGCGCGCCGCGAACGAGCGGATCCGCGAGCTCGGCGACGGCCGCGAGCGCCCCGCGGGCTGAGCGGGTCAGACCTCCTCGAGCGCGACGCCCTTGCGCTCGGGCAGAGCGAAGGCGGCGACGGCGGCGACGACGAACGCCGCGGCGAACGCCCCGAACACCATCACGGACCCTCCCGCGGTGAGCAGGACCGGCACGAGCAGCGGCGCAATGATCGAGGCGATCCGTCCGAACGCCGCGGCGGCGCCGGTTCCGGACCCGCGCGTCGAGGTGGGGTACAGCTCGGGGCCGATCGCGTACAGCGCGCCCCAGGCGCCGAGGTTGAAGAAGCTCAGGGCCATGCCGGCCGCGATGATGGTGGCCGGCGAGCCCGCGAGGCCGAACAGGCCGGCCGAGACCGCCGAGCCGACGAGGAACACCGCGAGCGTGATCCGGCGGCCCCACACCTCGATGAGCCACGCCGCCACCGCGTACCCGGGCAGCTGGGCCAGTGTGATGACGAGCGTGTAGCCGAACGACCTGACCAGGTCGAACCCCTGGGAGACCAGCAGGCTGGGCAGCCAGATGAACGCGCCGTAGTAGGAGAAGTTGATCCCGAACCACACGATCCACAGCGCCGCGGTGCGCCCGCGGAGGCGGCGGGACCAGAGCGACTCGCGGGGCGCCTCGGGTGCGGTGCCGGCCGGCGCGGGCTCGACGGACCCGGTCGCGGGCTCGGGCGCGGCGGCGGGGTCGACGCCGGCGGAGGCCTCGAAGTCGCGGACGATCCGCTCGGCCTCGTCGTGGCGGCCGCGGGATTCGAGGTAGCGCACGGACTCGGGCAGACCATAGCGGATGACGAGGGCGTAGGCGGCCGGTACGAGGCCGATCGCCAGGGCCCAGCGCCACCCGTCGTCGCCGGTGGGCACCACGACGTAGCCCACGACGGCGGCCATGATCCAGCCCACGGCCCAGAACCCCTCGAGGACCACCACGACCCGGCCGCGGATCCGGCGCGGCGCGAACTCGCTCACCAGGGTGGAGGCGACGGGCAGCTCGGCGCCGAGACCCAGGCCCACGATGAACCGCAGGACGATGAGCATCGCGACGCCGGTGGACAGCGCGGCGGCGCCGGTGGCCAGGCCGTAGACGAGCAGCGTGGCGGAGAAGACCTGGCGGCGGCCGAAGCGGTCGGCGAGTAGACCGCCGAGCGCGGCACCTATCGCCATGCCCGCGAAGCCGATCGAGCCGATCCAGGACAGCTCGGTGGGGGTGAGCGACCAGTGCACGGCCAGGGCGGCCATGACAAAGGAGATGAGGCCGACGTCCATGGCGTCCAGGGCCCAGCCCACGCCGGAGCCCACGAGGAGCTTGCGGTGCCTGCGGGTGAACGGCAGGCCGTCGAGGCGCTCGGTCCGGGAGCCCCCTGCGCGTGTGGTCATGGGGGGAACGCTACTCCCACGCGGTCACCGCGGCCCGCCGCCGCCGGCTCCCAGGACAGTACCCCCTAAAGTATTACGCCACCCCGCGGCGGAGGGGACAATGGCGGCATGACCCACCCCGAGCTGACCGACGACCTCCGCGCCCTGCTCGCGGCGCCCAACCCGGCGGTGATGGCCACGCTGCGCCGCGATGGCGCGCCCGTCACCGTCGCCACCTGGTACCGCTTGGTCGACGACCGGATCCACCTCAACCTCGACGCCGGTCGCGTGCGGCTGCAGCACCTGCGCCGCGACCCGCGGGTCGCACTCACCGTGCTGGCGGCCGGCGACTGGTACACCCACGTCAGCGTCCAGGGCCGGGTGGTGGAGATCGCCGACGACCCGGACCTGACCGGCATCGACGCCCTCGCCCGGCACTACGGCCTGGAGCGGTACCACGACCGGGAGCGGGCTCGCGTGGACGCGTGGGTGGAGATCGAGCGCGTGCACACGTGGGGGACGCACGCCCGTCCTGACCCGCCGGGCGACGGACGGACCTAGCCTGTGGTGAGCCTCACACCCCCGAGTCTGGAGTACCGCATGTCCGACCGTTACCCCGTCGCCGACCTCGCCGACCTGCCCGAGGACCTGCGCGAGCGCATCCTCGCCGAGCAGGAGAAGGCCGGCTTCGTCCCCGAGGTCTTCCTGATGTTCGGCCGCCGCCCGGCCGAATGGCGCGCGTTCTTCGCCTACCACGACGCGCTCATGGAGCGCGAGGGCTCCAACTTGTCCAAGGCGGACAAGGAGATGATCATCGTGACCATCTCCGGGCAGAACAACTGCCAGTTCTGCGTGGTGGCGCACGGCGCGATCCTGCGGATCGTCAAGAAGGACCCCTACATCGCGGACCAGGTCGCGGTGAGCCACCACAAGGCCGAACTCACGCCGCGGGAGCGGGCGATCTGCGACTTCGCCACCAAGGTCAACCTGCGCTCGGACGAGCTGGGCGACGCCGACTTCGCCGCCCTGCACGAGCACGGGCTCGACGACGAGGACGCGTGGGACATCGCCGCGATCACCGCCCTGTTCGGCCTGAGCAACCGCCTGGCCAACGCCACGGACATGCGGCCCAACGCCGAGTTCTACGCGATGGGCCGTACGCCGCGACAGAAGTAGAGGGCGGAGTCGGGCCTACTGCTCCTCGGTCA
The DNA here is from genome assembly GCF_045369825.1 of Dietzia sp. 179-F 9C3 NHS. Classification (NCBI taxonomy): domain Bacteria; kingdom Bacillati; phylum Actinomycetota; class Actinomycetes; order Mycobacteriales; family Dietziaceae; genus Dietzia; species Dietzia sp. 179-F 9C3 NHS. The sequence continues at coordinate 95,953 of NZ_JBIQES010000003.1, read as the reverse complement.
CCACACCGCAGGCGATGCGGCTGCCGCCGTCGCCGGCGTTGCGGGTCTCCTCGTCGGCTCCCTCCGGCGCGTAGCGCTCCGGGATGTTGGCGAGGTTGTCCGAGCCCTCGTGGACCATCACCGCGGAGCCGTCCTCGTCGAAGAGCAGGTCGCGGTCGAGCCGGTCGGTGAGCGTGGAGACCCGGGCCGTGCCGTCGTCTGAGACGTACAGCGGCGGCAGGTCGCCCGCGTGCTCGGGGTGGCCCGCCTCGCCGTCGGGCCCGGCCAGGTGGCCACCCGCCGAGAGAAACGCGCCGGTCTGGCCCGGCTTCTCCGGGTCCTCGCTGTCCGGCTCACACAGGCCCGTGGTGTGGATGTGCAGGCCGTGGAAGCCCGACCCCAGGCCGCTGGCCTCCACCGTGACGAGCGTGCCGCCGTCGATCTCGGAGAACTGCACGGTGCCGCGCGACTCGCCCTCGGGGTCGGCGAGGTCGGCGGTCGCGAAGGTCGTACCGTCGGCGCCGGCCCCCTCGTCGGACGTCTCGGTGGTGGTCACGGTGGTCGCCTCGCCGGCGGCGGTGCCGCCCTCGCCGTCGTCACCGTCCCCGGTCGCGCAGGAGGCGGCGAGCAGGGCCGCGGCGGACAGGGCGACGATCGTGGTGCCGCCGCGCAGGCGGTGGGGGGCGGGCGCGTACATCTCGGTCATGTCGGACCTCCTCGTGGCGTCGTGGGGGCCACCGTACCCACGCGATCCGGCGAGTCAACCGCCCGGGCGGGCGGCCGGCTGCCCGAGGCCCGCTCACGCCTCGGTCCGGAACCTCCGCAGCCGGAGGCTGTTGCTCACCACGAACACCGAGGAGAACGCCATGGCGGCGCCGGCGATCATCGGGTTGAGCATCCCCGCCGCGGCCAGCGGGAGGGCGGCCACATTGTAGGCAAACGCCCAGAAGAGGTTGCCCTTGATGGTGCCCAGCGTGCGGCGCGAGAGGCGGATCGCGTCCGCGGCCACGCGTAGGTCCCCGCGGACCAGAGTGAGGTCGGAGGCCTCGATCGCGGCGTCGGTGCCGGTGCCGATCGCCAGGCCGAGGTCGGCGGTGGCCAGGGCCGCGGCGTCGTTGACGCCGTCGCCGACCATCGCCACCACGCGCCCCTCGGACTGCAGGCGGCGCAGCACCTCGACCTTGTCCGCGGGCATGACCTCGGCGATCACCGCGCCCGCCGACGGGTCCGGATCGATGCCCACCTCGCGCGCGACGGCGGCGGCGACCTTTGCGTTGTCGCCGGTGAGCAGGATCGGCGTGAGCCCCAGGTCGCGGAAGCGGCGGATCGCCTCGGCGGAGGTCGGCTTGATCTCGTCGGCCACCACGAGCACGCCGCGGGCGCGGCCGCCCCAGCCCACGGCGACGGCGGTCTGGCCGCGCTCGCCGGCGGCGTCGAAGGCGGACCGCAGCTCCTCCGGAAGCGGCATGGAGCGCTCGGCCAGGAAGGCGGGCCGGCCGACGGCGACCGGGCCGACCTCGTCGTCGTCACCCGCGCCGGTCACGTGCCCGGAGACGCCGAGCCCCTCGTGGTTCCGGAAGTCGCGCACGGCGGGCAGGTCGCCCACGCGCTCGCGGGCGCCGGCGGCGATCGCGCGGGCGATGGGGTGCTCGGAGGCGTCCTCGACGGCGCCGGCCGCGCGCAGGACGCGGGCCTCGTCCTCGCCGGAGGCGACAACGGTAGAGACGAGCGCGGGTGTGCCGGTGGTGACGGTGCCGGTCTTGTCCAGCACGATCGTGTCGACCCTGCGCGTCGACTCCAGGACCTCCGGCCCCTTGATGAGGATGCCGAGCTGCGCGCCGCGCCCGGTGCCCACCATGAGCGCCATGGGCGTGGCCAGGCCGAGCGCGCACGGGCACGCGATGATGAGCACGGCCACCGCGGCGGTGAACGCCATCGACGCGCCGGCGCCGGTGACCATCCAGAAGGCGAAGGTCGCGAGGGCCAGGACGATGACGACGGGGACGAACACCCCGGAGATCCGGTCGGCGAGGCGCTGGGCGGCGGCCTTGCCGGACTGGGCGTCCTCGACCATCCGCGCCATCTGCGCGAGCTGGGTGTCGGCGCCGACGCGGCTCGCGCGGACGACCAGGCGGCCGCCGGCGTTGACGGTGCCGCCCACCACGGCGTCGCCGCCGGTCACCTCGACGGGGACGGACTCGCCGGTGACCATGGAGGTGTCCACCGCAGAGGTGCCGTCGACCACGGTGCCGTCGGTGGCGATCTTCTCGCCCGGGCGCACCACGAACTCGTCGCCCACCCGCAGGTCCTCGACCGCGATGCGACTCTCGCGTCCGGCGCGCAGGACCGCGACGTCCTTGGCGCCCAGATCGAGCAGCGCGCGCAGCGCCGAGCCCGCCGAGCGCTTGGAGCGGGCCTCGAAGTAGCGGCCGAGCAGCACGAACGTGGTGACGCCGGCGGCGGCCTCGAGGTAGATGTCGCCGGCGCCGTCGCTCGGGGAGAGCGTCAACTCGAAGCCGTGCGTCATGCCCGGCACCCCGGCGTGGCCGAGGAACAGGGCGTACAGGGACCACGCGAACGCGGCGAGGGTGCCGATCGAGACGAGCGTGTCCATGGTGGACGTGCCGTGACGGGCGTTGATCCACGCCGCCCGGTGGAACGGGTAGGCGCCCCACACGATGACCGGCGCGGCGAGCGTGAGCGAGAGCCACTGCCAGTAGGTGAACTGCAGCGCCGGGATCATGGCCATGGCGATGACCGGCACCGAGAGCAGCGCCGAGATGATCACGCGGCGGCGCAGGCCCTCGACGCGGTCGGCTCCGGCGGAGTCCTCGGGGGCCCCGGCGCCGTCCACCCTCGCGTCGCGGCCTGTCTCGCGGGGCTGCGGGAGCCGGGCGTGGTAGCCGGCCTTCTCCACGGTGTCGAGCAGCAGCTGCGGCTCCACGCCGTCGCCGAACTCGACGCGCGCCTTCTCGGTGGCGTAGTTGACGGCCGCGCTCACGCCGTCGAGCTTGTTGAGCTTGCGCTCGATGCGGTTGGCGCACGCCGCGCAGGTCATGCCCTCGATCTCGAGCTCCACCTGGCTGCCTGTGGCGGGGGTGCTCATGCGGGCCTCATTCCTGGTCGGTGACGGTGTACCCGGCCTCGTCGACGGCGGCCCGGACGAGCGCGGGGTCGATGGGATCGGGGGAGACGACGACGAGGCGGCCGGACGCCAGCTCGACCTCGACGCTGCTCACGCCGGGGATCTCGGAGACCTCCTCCTCGACCGAGGCCACGCAGTGGCCGCAGGTCATCCCGGAGACGGTGTACGTGGCGGTGTGGTTGTCGGCGATGCTCATGGTGCCCTCCTTCTGTAGCTGCCGGTTCACGACCGGGCGGTGTTCACGACCGCACGAGGCGCGCGATGGCCTCGTTGGCCTCCTTGAGCTTGGCGTCGGCCTCCGGCCCGCCGTGCTCGATGGCACCGGCGACGCAGTGGCCGAGGTGCTCCTCCAGCAGCGCGAGCGAGACCGACTGCAGCGCCCGGGTCATGGCGGAGACCTGCGTGAGGATATCGATGCAGTACTTGTCCTCCTCGATCATCCGCTGCAGCCCCCGGGCCTGGCCCTCGATGCGGCGCAGTCGCTTGAGATGGTCATCCTTGCTCTGGATATACCCGTGCTCCGCCACGTCGCTTACGGTACCCCCCTAGGGTATCTGACGCAAGGGTCGTACCGGCACGATCGCCCGCCGGGGCGGGGCGGGGCAGCTCCGCAACGTAATTGCGCAACCTGGTTGTAAAGTCGGGCGGGTGACCCACCCCGACGACCCGGATTCGCCCGCCGACCCCGCCGACCCCGCCGCACTGGCCGCCGAGCTGCGTGATGCCCTGCGCCCACTGTGGAGACGGTTCAACGCCCACCGCACCCTGTCGCTCGGCAAGATCGGCATCCTGTCGCACCTCGCCGGCCGCGGCCCGCTGACCGCGACCGAACTGGCCGGCCTCGAGCGGATCAGCCACCAGGCGATCGCCAACGCCGTTCGCGAACTCGAGGAACTCGGCCTGATCCGGCGCAGCCCGGACCCGGACGACGGCCGCCGCGTGCTGGTCGAGCTCACCGACCCGGGCCGCGAACGGCTTCGGGTCGAGCAGTCCGCCGGACAGGACTGGCTGGCCCGCTCGGTCGCCGACCACCTCGACGACGCCGACCGCGCGACCATCGCCGCCGCGATCCCGCTCCTGCGCCGGCTGGACGCGGACACCCTCGACACCGCAGCCGCGGCAGATGCCGCCGGCTCCCCGGGGACGCGGCGATGACCGTCGACGATCGCAGTCCGGTACCCCGCTGGTTCGTCCAGGCCCTGGTGTACGCCGCGCTGACCAGCTCGGTCGTCAGCTCACTCGGCATGCTGCTGGTGCCGTCGGTGGCGCAGCAGTTCGGCATCACGGTGAGTGCGGCGCAGTGGATGCTCACCATCAACCTGCTCGTCGGCGCCGTTGCGACCCCGGTGATGGGCCGTCTCGCCGACGGGCCCCACACCCGCCGTCTGCTCTTGGTGGCACTCGGGGTGATCCTCGTCGGTTCGGTGATCGCGACCGTCGCCACCAGCTTCACCGTCTTCCTCGTGGGCCGCGCTCTGCAGGGGCTGCTGTACGGGATCGTGCCGGTGACTATCGCCCTCGCGCGACGGCACCTGTCCTACGCCGAGTCCCAGCCGGCCATCTCCACGCTGTCGGTCACCGTCTCGGTGGGGATGGGCCTCGGGTATCCGCTCACCGGCGTCCTCGCGGCGCTGCTGGGGTACCGCGCCGCGTTCGGTTTCGCGGCTCTCTTCGTCGTCACCGCCGCACTGACCGTGTGGCGGCTGGTCCCGGCCGGCCCCGACAGCCTCGCCCCCCGCACGCGCTTCGACCTCGCCGGTGCGCTCCTGCTCGGCACCGGCCTGGCCGCGCTGCTGCTGTGGATCTCCGAGGCCCAGGGCTGGGGATGGGCCGCCCCGTCCACGCTGGCGGTTCTCGCCGTGGCGCTCATCGCCCTGATCGCGTGGGGCCTGCACAGCGTCCGGACCCCGCATCCGCTGGTCAACCTGCGGGTGGTGCGCACCCCGGAGGTGCTGCTGGCCAACCTCACCGCGATCGGCCTGGGCACCGCCATGTACATCGGGCTGTCCATCGCGAGCCTCGTGGCCCAGGCCCCCGCCGAGACGGGCTTCGGCCTGGCCGTGCCGCTGGTATGGGCCGGCTTCATGATGGCCCCGCTCTCGATGGGCAGCCTCGTGGCCAATCGCACCGTCCGCCGGCTCAACAGGCGGTGGGACATGGCCGTGTTCCTGCCGGTCGGCGCGGCGGTGATGACGGCCTCGTCGGTGCTGCTGTGGCTCGCACACGGAACTTTCTGGGTGCTGGCGATCGGGATGTTCCTCTTCGGTGCCGGCATCGGGTCCGGCTACGCCGCCATGCCCGCGCTGATCGCGCGCAGCGTGGCGATTGACCAGCTCGGCAGCGCCGTCAGCTTCAACCAGGTTCTGCGCACCGTGGGCGGGGCGATCGGCGCCGCGGTGTCGGCCGCCGTGCTCGCCGCGCACCCGTCGGCGTCCACCTACGCGACCGACGCCGGCATCACCACCGCGTTCGGGGTGGGGGTGGTGTGCTGCGCCGCGGTGATGATCGGCCTGGTCTGCCATCTGGCCCGGGGACGACGACGAGGGCCGCGACGTTCCTGAGCATGCGCGTGCCTGGCGGTTCCCCGTTCTCAGCCCATCGCATGGAGACTGAACGCGGCGAGGAAGCCCAGCGTCGCGACGAGCCCCGCGTAGACCGCCGCTTGCTCGAAAGCCTCAGGGATCATCGTGTCGGTGATCATCGCGAGAATCGCACCGGCGGCCAGTGCGTTGACGAAGGCCAGCACGGAGGTCGGCGCGTCACCCAGGAGCAGGTAGCCGGCCAGGGCTGCCAGTCCGGAGGCCACGGCGATGCCGCCCCATACGCCGAAGACGTACCCGGGCGTCCGCCCCGCCTTCTTCATGCCGGCCGTACTCGACAGCCCTTCTGGGACGTTGGATATGAAGACCGCGGCGAGCATGGGCACGCTGAGGCCTCCGCCGGTGAGGAAGCTCAGGCCCAGGACCATCGATTCGGGGACGCCGTCGATCAGCGCCCCGATTGCGATCGCTGCGCCGCTGTCGGAATCGGACGGTTGCTGCCGCCCCGAGCGCTTGCGGTGCCGGGCACCGTGCCGTGCCAGCAGAATGTTGAGCCCCACGTACACGAGCGCACCCACGACGAAACCGAACGCGGTACTCGGCAGGCCGCCCTGTTCATGCGCTTCCTCGACCAATTCGAAAGACAGTGCGGAGATCAGTACGCCCGCACCGAAGGCCATCACCACCGCGACAACGCGCGCCGGTACCGCGATGAACCACGCGACGGCGCTGCCCACCACCAACGCGCCACCGGCGAGAAGTCCGGCACCGCCGGCCGCAAGCCATTCGGGCATCGCGTACCTCCGTCTACGTCGGGACCAGCGCTGGCGGCGCGGATCGTGGGCCGGGTTTCTACTGGAGGGTGGAGAACTTCCGTACCCGATCGGGTGGGCCGCAGACCACGAGGACGTCGGCGGGGTCCAGGTGCATGCCGTCTGCGGGGGTGGTGTACCCGGTGGTGCCGCGTTTGACCACCACGAGTCGGACGCCTTCGCGTTCTTCTAGCGCGGCGGCGGAGAACGGGCGACCCAGGATGCGGGCCGGGGGGTGGCTTCTGGCCAGTGCGAGATCGTCGTCGACCTGGGAGTAGTCGAGCAGCGATGCGGTGACCATGTTCCCCACGCGTCGCCCCATCTCGGCTTCGGGGAACACCACGTGTGTGGCCCCGACCCTGGACAGGATCCGTCCGTGGGTCGCGGTGACGGCTTTGGCCCAGATGTCAGGGATGCCGAATTCGGCGAGCAGGGTGGTGGTGAGGATCGAAGCCTCGATGTCGGAGCCGATGGCCACGACGGCGTGGGTGAAGTCAGGCACACCGGCCTGCCGTAGGGCCTCTTCGTCTGTGGTGTCGGCGATGACGGTGTGAGTGATGTCGTCGGCCACTGCCTGGATTCGTTTGGCGTCGGTGTCCAGGGCGAGGACCTCGACTCCTCGTTCGGTGAGTGTGCGTGCCAGCGAGGTACCGAACCGGCCCAGGCCCACTACGGCGACCCGACTGTGGTCCGCTGCCCGCCTGTGCTGGGTGAACATTGGCTTCTCCTTTGTCCGGGTGGTCTAACCGACCACGACCTGCCCTCGGGGGTAGTCGTAGTGGCGGTGGACGGTGCGCAGCGCGAGCCCTGTGGCCAGGGTGACGGGGCCGAGTCTGCCTATGTACATCAGGCAGATCACGATGAGCTGCGCCTCTGCGGGGAGTGAGGGGGTGATGCCGGTGGACAGGCCGACGGTGCCGAATGCGGAGATGACCTCGAACAGGATCTGGTCCAGCGTGTACTCGGTGATGATCGACAGTGCCAGGGTCGACGCCAGCACCAGGCCGACGGAGAGCAGTGCGACGGTAACGGCCTGACGTTGGATGTCCGGAGAGATGGACCGGCCCATGACGTGCACGGCGCCCTCGCCGCGGATCTCCGACCAGATGAGCACCGCCAGCAGAGCGAAGGTGGTGACCTTGACTCCGCCTGCGGTTCCGGCGCTGCCGCCGCCAATGAACATCAGGACGTCGGAGACGAGCCAGCTCTGTGTGCGCATCTGGGAGATGTCCAGGGTGTTGAAGCCGGCGGTGCGTACGGTGATGCCGTGGAATCCGGCGCCGGTGATCTTGTCCACGACCGACCATCCGCCGATGGTGCGTTGATTTGTCCATTCCAACAGCACGAACGCGACCACTCCGATCGCCATCAGCGTCCCGTAGGTCACCAGGGTCAGGCGGGTGTGCACAGAGATCATTCGGCGGGCGCCGTCGGCTCGGTACCGGGCGGCCACGATCCGGCGGAGCTCGAGCAGTACCGGGAACCCGAGACCTCCGATGACGATCGCGGCGGCCACCGGCCAGATGATCAGCGGGTCGGTGGCGTACGGCATGAGGCTCTGTGATCGCAAGCCGAAGCCCGCGTTGTTGAACGCCGAGATGGCGTGGAATACCCCGAACCAGGCCGCGTGCCCCACTCCGAGTTCATAGGCGAGGCTGAACCGCAGTCCGAGTACGAGCGCAATGACCAGCTCCACAGCCAGCGCGGTCCTCAAGATGCCCAGGATCACCCGCCGCAGGTCGCCCAGTCCCTGTCCGCGGCCCTCCCTGAGAACGGTCAGGCCCATGCGGAGACCCAGACGATGGGAGACGAGCATGCCCAGGACGGTGGCAAGGGTCATCACACCGAGCCCGCCGACCTGGATAAGCAAGAGGATCACCACCTGGCCGAACCCTGACCAGTGCAGTTCGGTGTCGACCACGTTCAATCCGGTCACACACACCGCCGACGTGGCCGTGAACAGGGCCGGCAGGACAGGCGTCCAACTACCGTCCGCCGAGGAGACCGGCAGCATCAACAGAACCGAACCGACGAGCCCTGCACCGAGGAATCCTAACGCGACCAGCCGCGCCGGCCGCCGCGCATCGTGAGCACCGCCGGTGGCAGTGCGACCAGCGGTTCTACGCCGTCGAATCGGCGATGGAGTTGGCACGAAAAAGAACTATAGACGCCGTAGTAGGCCGTGCCGGAGTAGGTGAGCGTCTGCCCGGAGTGCGGAGGTCTCCCTCACCACTCCACCCGCCCCACCCGCGCGTCGGCCAGGACCTCGTCGCGGTCCTCGGGCAGCAGGAACCCTTCGGCGATCAGCCGGTCGGTGGCCTCGCGGTACGCCCCCAGGTACTCCTCACGGGAGGCCCACCGCCTCTCGAGCTCGGCGCGCGAGACCGCGATGGTCCTCCCGAGCAGCATGCAGATCGGCTGTGCGTCCGGCAGCGGCGCCCCCACGAGCCTCTCGACCGGCGCGTCCACGGCCGGGGTCCGCACGCCGCCGCGCGCGTGCCCCCAGGCGTCCGTGATCACCTCGCCGCCGATCATCTCCACCGGCGGCGCCGCCGGCGGCCGCGTCCCGTCGGCCACCCAGTCGAGCAGGTGACGCAACGCGGCGCGCAGCACAAAGGCCTGCTGGCCGTTGTTGATCGGCCCGCCGCAGTCCACGAACGGCGCGAACTCGCCGAGCTGGAACACATCGGCGTGCGCCGAGCCGGCGATCTCCCAGGTGACGATGTTCGCCGAGTCCGGCTGGCGGGCCGGCGCGAAGCCCATCGGGAAGGTCAGGTCGCCCTCGGCCTGCAGGAGCATCACGGGTACGTCCACGTCCTCGCGCAGCCGCACCGGGCCGTTGAACAGCGACGCCGAGATGTCGCTGCCGCGGCCACGGTCGTCGTACGGCAGGTACCCGGCTCCACGGCTGTGGAGGAAGTAGCCGTCGAACGCGCCGGTGAACGGGTGGACGCCGTTGACGTACGAGGTGAGCGCGAACGCCGACTGCGACTCCCCCACCGCGATCACCGTCGTGGGCCGCAGGTCCCCCAGCGGGCCGCCGGGCTCGGGGACGCGGGCGTACTCGGCGAGCTGGGTCATGATGTCGTAGGAGTAGGCGTCGCCGGGATGGTGCAGGTCGCCGTAGCGCTCGGGGGTGTGACGACGAAGGCCGTCGGTCAGCCCGCCGAGGCCCACCGCGGCGTCGCCCCCCTCCACGCCGATGTATTGGGCGCTCACCCCGAGCCAGGCGTGGCCGCGCCGCAGGATCTCGTCGGCCACGTACGTGTACTCGGGTGCCGCGTCCTGGCCGCCGCTCACGTTGAGCCACTCGACGAGCACCACGCCGCTGAAGTCCTCCGCCTCCGGCCGGCGCACGAGCACGCGGGTGGCGTACGCGGCCTCGTCGGCGCGGTTGAGCTCGACCCGGCCGTCCTCGGGAACCTCGGCCGCGTCGTAGGAGACCGCGTCGCCGCACATCTCCCATTCGGAACGGTGGTAGCCCGCCGCGGTGAGGTCGGGGCCCTTGCGGCCGGCCATGGGGAGGAAGGGCGTGCCCTCGGTGAACTCGGTGAACGTCGCGCGCATGGCTCCGATTCTGCCCGCCTTCCGCCGGTTTACCCGCCGGCCCCCGCACGATTGCCCACCAGCCCGGGGAAATCGGCGACTCTGCGGCTGGATCGGCGGCCCCTCTGAGGCTCGCCGATCCAGCCACGGGGTCGCCGATTTCGGGGGCACCGAGGGGCGGGCGAGCGACGCCGGGTGCTTCCTCGTTGAGGAGACGCCGGAGGAGACGGGGGCGGCGGTCGAGGGGTTCGTACGCGGCGCGGAGGCGGGACCTCTCTCCTCAGGATGTGCGGCCGAGCGCCTCTGCCAACTGCCGGGACCAGGCACCAACAACGTGGTGCCGACGTCGCGCGTCAGCCGCACCCCCGAGATCATGGCGGATGCCGCCCACGCGATAGTCACCCGCGACCCTCACACCTGCACCGGAATCTTCTACATCGACGACGACGTCCTCGCCGAGGAGGGCGTGACAGACCTGTCGCGCTATGGCGGCTCACTCGAGAGCCTCCAGTTGGACCTCTTCTTGGACGGCTGAGAGCAGCGCGGTGCGCCTCAGCCGTAGACCGGGTACGTCACCCGCGCCATCGAGGCGAGCATGTCCGGCAGGCGCACGGCGGCGCGCTGGCGGAGGAACTGCTCGTCCATTGGTCGCTCGAGCGCGGCCCGCCACACGTCCGGGCGCGTGTCCTTGAGCGACCGGTAGGTGGGGAGCATGACCTCCTCGATGTAGCGCCAGCGCTCCTCGCGCACCGACCAGTTGAAGGCCGGCAGCGGCGTGACCATCCGCCACCGCGGCGGGGGCGGCTCAGTACCACCGAGGTCGGCCGTACCCAGGGTGAGCGGGGCGTATTCGCGCGGCGGCACGATCCCGGGGATGGCCGGGTCCGCGGCGACGGTCGCCAGGTAGGTGAGCGCGCGCCCCACGGGGCCGCCGGCCGCGCGGGCGGCGTCCCACTGGTCGCCGATCACGTCGAACTGCTCGCGGTGCAGGAGCATCGCATTGCCTGCCACCACCGCATCGGGATCGCCGGTGTCGACGAGTCGCCACGCCTCGCGTGTGGTGTCGTCGATGAGCCCGGCCGCCCGGTACTCGTCGATCGCCGCCAGGCCGCCGGAGAGATAGGCCTCGTGCTGCGGGATGAGGTCCTGGTAGATGTGCTTACTCATGGCCACCACACGGACCTCGAAGTCCGCGATGTCCTGAGCCGTGATCCGGTTGCCCACCTGCAACAGCGAGGCCACGTCCTCGGGCAGCGCCACCACGGCAGGCGCGGCCGCCGCCTCGAGGCGCCCGGCTAGGTCCGCGACGATCGCCCGCACCTCGCGGACCTCGAGCACCTGCCGGCCGATGGTGACGTCCATCGTTCCGGCGGCGAAGCTCGGCCCGGCAAGGCCGCCCTGGCCGGTCCACAGGAAGTCCGGGTTCTCGCGCTGCAGCCGCTGGTAGTAACTAAACGTCCGGGCGAGGTTGCCCTGGTTGGCCTCCACGCCGAGCGTCGGGTCCCAGTTGTTGGGCTCGAGCCCCGCCTTCTCCGAGCCCACGGAGAGCCAGTACTGGGCGAGCAGCGTGGCGTAGCGCGCGGGCGGCAGGCGGTCGGCCCGCGCCCGGTCGACGAGCGCCCCGAGCAACCCCGGGTCCGTGGGCAGCGCCGGGTGGTAGCCGCCGTTGCCCTCGGCGCTGGCATTGACGGCCGGCAGGTCGAGGGCCTCCTCCTGCGACCGCAGCGTGCCGGTCCCCGGCAGCGGCTCGAGCGGCGGCGGCGTGGGCGGCATCGCCGACCCGGGCGTGACGCGGGCGATCTCCACCGACCCGGGCAGCGGTTCGGCGGACGCGGGGTGCGCGAGGCCCGCGGTCAGCGCGCCGGCGAGGGTCGCCGCGGCGACCGCACGCCTCGCCGTCATCACCCCCGTCACCGGAGCTTCTCCGTGAGCCACGGGACGGTCTGCATGCCGAACAGCTCCGTGCCCGCCTTGTACGGGTCGGAGAGCACGTCGCCGAGGGAGCACCCGGAGGGCTCGAATGTCACATCCGTGCCCCCACTCCTGTAGTAGTTGCCGAGGTTCTCGGCGTCGCGGTACGGCACCAGGAAGTCGTCGCGGCACGAGCTGATGAGCACGGGCGCGTTGGGGATGCCCTGCCCCAGCCGGTTCTCCTGGTAGGCGCGGCGGAACGCCGGGTTGTCCGCCGGCCGACCGTTGACGAACAGTGCGCCGAGCGGGACGAACGGCGTGCCCAGGTAGACGGCCTGGCAGGAGCGGTGGAACACGTCGGCCAGCGCCTTGCCGGCCGGGGTCAGCTCGGCGTCCAGATCGATGTCCTCGGGGTAGCCGGCCGCGTAGCCCAGGGCGTTGGCAAAGACGAAGCCGGCACCGATCCCGCCGTCCGCGGTGCGCTCGAACGACGCGGGGTCCACCACCATCGCCTGCAACACGGTTCCACGGATGTCGAGATGCGGCGCGTACTCGGCTGCCCGCTCGGCCGCGGCGCCCGCCGCGACGCCGCCGCCGGCGATGCCGAAGAGCCCGATCGGGGTGTCGGGCGCGAGGCGGGCCTCCTCGATCTGCATGGCCGCGGTGAGCCCGTCGAGGACCGACGGCCCCGAGAGGCTGCTCACCGAGAACGGGTGCGGACCGGACTCGCCGTCGTTGACGTAGTCCGACATCATCACGGCGTGGCCGTCGCTGAACATCTGGGCCACGGGGCCCATCGCGGAGGCGAGCGCCGGGTCGACCTGGTCGCCGCCGGTCCACTGGAAGCTCGGGTTGCAGCCGTCGGCCAGGCTGTCGTTGGCCTCGACGTAGCCCACGAGGCTGCGCGGCCCGTCGGCCGGCGCGGTGTCGGGGATCATGAGTAGCCCGCTCACCGGGCGGGCAAGGCCGTCGAGGCCGGTGGAGACGTAGAGCAGCTGCCAGGCGCGGATGTGTGCGGGCTGCACGGCGAGGTACTGGATCTGCACGGGCCGGGCGCGCAGCAGTGTGCCGTGCGGCGTGTGCGGGTCGAGGTCCGCGGGCGGGCGGTAGAACGGGTCGTCGCGCGGCAGCGTGGGCAGCAACTCTCCGCGGGAGGCGAGCCGGCCGTCGCGGATCGTGTCCTGGATGAACGGGGTGAAGACGCGGTCCGGGGTGATGGTCGGCGCCGCCGCGGCGGGGGTCCGTGCCCCCGTGGCGACCAGCCCGGCCAGCGCGATCACGGCGGCGAGCACCGCCGCGAGCAGGGGCCGGATGAGCGTGCGTCTCGTGGCCATCTCGGGCGCCTTTCGGCATCGCCGCGCAGCCCGGGACCCTCACGGGAGGTGCGACGCCGAGTGCCACCTAAACATCTCCTGAGCGCTTCCGCATCCGAAGTCGTGGCCGGCGAGGCGAGAGTGCCCCATGAGGCGCATGGGCCCGTTCCGGGCGGCCGTGTCGGACCGACCGGGTAGCGTGCGTGGCGTGACCGAGACCACTCATCCCCTCGACCGTGCGGTGGCGCTCGAGCCCCTCGTCGAGGGCACCCTGCGCGGCCACACCGACGACGCCTGGTCCAACATGGTGGGACCCTTCGGCGGCATCACCGCCGCCACGCTGCTGCAGGCGGTGCTGCGGCACCCGGAGCGGCACGGCGACCCGCTGGCGCTCACGATCAACTTCGCGGGCCCGGTGGCGCCCGGCGCGTTCGAGGTCACCGTGCGCCCGGTGCGGACCAACCGCTCCAACCAACACTGGTCGCTGGAGATGCGGCAGGGCGAGGAGGTGGTGACCACCGCGACTGCCCTCACCGCCCTGCGCCGCGAGACGTGGTCGGACACCGAGGCGGGGCCGCCGCCGGTCCCCGCGCCGGAGGACCTCCCCCGCGCCTCGGTGGAGCGCTCGGTGCGGTGGGTCGGGAACTACGACATGCGTTTCGCCGACGGCCCCATGCCCGAGGAGGGCGGGGAGGGGGCACCGGAGTCGACGACGACGATGTGGATCCGCGACGCGGCCGGCAGGCCCGTCGACCATCTCGCGCTCACCGCGATGTGCGACTCGTTCTATCCCCGGTCCTTTCTCCGACTGGCCCGGGCGGTCCCCGCCGGGACCGTGACGCTGACGATCCACTACCTGGCCACGGCCGAGGAGATCGCGGCGCAGGGCTCGGACTTCCTCCTCGGCGCCGTGCACTCGCACCGCTTCCACGGCAACTACCACGACGAGTCCGCGCTGCTCTGGGGCCGCGACGGCACGCTGCTCGCCACGAGCAACCAGCTGATGTACTTCAAGGCCTGAGCCGCAGGAGGACCCCGTGACGCTCCGTGGCGCCCTGCCCGACGGCGTGGAGGTCTCCGCGCTGGTCGAGCGCGCCTGAGCCGAGACCCGCGCGCGAGCCCGCGGTCCATACTTGACAGTATGTGACGGCAGTCACAAACTGGGGGCACCCGACACAGAGGTGCCCTATGTCAACCGCAACCCCCTCGCGTGACACCGTCTTCCGGCCCGGGCCGGCCCCGCTCCGCGCCCGGCTGCCCGTCCTCGGCGGGACCCTGGAGTACGTCGACGACCCCCTGGCCACCATGGCCCGCCGGTACCGCGACCACGGGCCGGTCTCCGACCTGAACTTCCTGGGCGCGACGTGGACCGCCCTTCTCGGCCCGGATCGGCATGATCTTCGCCCAGCTCGAGACCAAGCTCGTCCTGAGCGCCCTCCTGCGCCACTTCGAGTGGACGGTGCCGGCGGACTACACCCCGCCCATGCGCAACGAGTCGCTGCCGTACCCGGGCGACGGCCTGCCCGTGGCGCTGCGGCCTCGTCAGCCGCAGCGCCCGGCGGGCACTACTGCTCCAGTGCGTTGACCACGTCGAGCTCGCCCTCGGCGTGCGAGCTCCGGATCCGCTTCTTGTCGAGCTTGCCCACGGAGGTCTTGGGGATCTCGTCCACAAAGGCGAAGCGCTCGGGCACCTGCCACTTGGCCATGCGCTCCTCGAGGTGCGCGCGCAGTTCCGCGACGCTCGGGTCGGCGACGCCGTCCTTGACGACGATCGCGGCGAGCGGCCGCTCATCCCACTTGGGGTCCGGGACGCCGATCACGGCCGCCTCGGCCACCGCCGGGTGCTCGAGCAGGTGGTTCTCCACCTCCACCGAGGAGATCCACTCGCCGCCGGACTTGATGATGTCCTTGGCGCGGTCGGTGAGCTGGAGGAAGCCCTCGGGGAGGATGTAGCCGACGTCGCCGGTTCGCAGCCAGCCGTCGTCGAACGAGTCCGGGGAGTCGACCTTGTAGTAGCTGCCGGTGATCCAGGGACCGCGCACCTGCACCTCGCCCACGGACTCGCCGTCCCACGGCTGGGCCTCGCCGAGGTCGTCGACGATCCGCAGCCCCACGCCGGTGACGAGCCGCCCCTGGGTGGTGCGCAACTCGAACTGCCGCCCCTCCGGGAGCGAGGCCTTGGGCCGCGCGAGGGTGCCCAGCGGCGAGGTCTCCGTCATACCCCACGCGTGGATGATGTCGATCCCGTAGTTCTCCTTGAACTTGCGGATCAGCGCGGGCGGGCAGGAGCTGCCGCCCACCACGACGGAACGGAAGCTCGACATGTCGATCGGGTGGTCCACGCTGTAGGCGTCGACGGCCTGCCAGATAGTGGGCACCGCGGCGGCGAGGGTGGGCCGCTCGGCGGCGATCATCGCGGCGAGCGGCTCGGGCTGCAGGAAGCGCTCCGGCATCAGCAACGACGCCCCCACCATGAAGGCGGCGTGGGGCAGGCCCCACGACATCGCGTGGAACATGGGGACGATCGCCAGGACCTTGTCGTCCACGGAGAGCGCCATGCCGTCGGTCATGCAGACCTGCATCGAGTGCAGGTAGATCGAGCGGTGCGAATAGACGACGCCCTTCGGGTCGCCCGTCGTCCCGGAGGTGTAGCACATCGCGGCACCCGAGTCCTCGTCCACCTCGGGCCAGTCGAACTCGGTGGGATGACCGGCGAGCAGTTCCTCGTAGTCGTGCACCGTAATGTGCTCAGGGGCGTCGAGGGTGGCCGCGGCGCCGCCGGTGACGACGACGTGCTCGACCGTGGTGAAACTGGGCAGCAGCGGCTGGAGCAGCGGGACGAGGCTCGGGTCGACGATGACCACCTTGTCCTCCGCGTGGCAGGCGATGTAGGTCAGCTGCTCCGGGAACAGGCGGATGTTGAGCGGGTGCAGGACCGCGCCCATCGACGGCACCGCGAGGTAGGCCTCCATGTGCTCGGAGTTGTTCCACTGGAAGGTGGCCACGCGCTGGTCGCCGTCGATCCCCAGGCCCCGCAGGGCATGGGCCAGCTGCGCCGCACGCCCCGCGAGCTCGCCGAACGTCAGGCTCCGCGGCCCCGACTCGGTCCACGTGGTGACGGTCGCGTCCTTGTGGACGGTGGCACCGAACTGAAGGATCGTGCTGATGTTCAGCGGGGCGGACTGCATCGTGCTGCGCATGTCAGGGGCTCCTTCGAGGGGTCTCGGGCGACGGCAGGTGACGGGTGTCACTTCTCGCCGTCGAGGTTACTCCGCCGCGGGGGAGCCGTCCGCCCGGTTCGGGCGCCGGAGGAACTCCACCGTCTGACGCTCGAACTCGTCCTTGCGCTCCACCATCACCCAGTGCCCGCAGTTCGGCAGGATGTGGATCTCGGCGTGCGGGACCATCCGCATCGGCAGGATCATCATGTCCACCGGCGTCACCCGATCGTCCCGACCCCAGAACAGCAGGGTGGGGGCGGAGATGGCCGCCAGGTCGAAGGACACCTCTCCGCTGGCGACGGAAGCGATCGCCGCCGGGTCGTACAGCCTCCGCATCGCCTCGATCACGCCGGGCGCACTGACCTGCTCCCACCGCTGGGCGAGCATGTCGTCGTCGACGAGGCCCCGGTCGTAGACCATCGACTCGAGCCAGCGGCGCAGGTTCTCCCGGTCCGGGGCTGCGAGGAACGCGGTGAGGAGCCTGATGCCCTCGGCCGGGCCCGGACTGAACAGCGTCGTCCCGAGCCCGCCGATCCCCACTAGCCGGTCAACCCTCTCGGGATGTAGGCCCGCCAGTCCGGCACCGACGATCGCCCCCATCGAGTTGCCGACCACGTGCGTGCGCTCCACGCCGAGGGCGTCGAGCAACTCGAGCGCGGCCTCGCGGGCGTCGACCACGGGGTGGCCGCCGCGGTCGTCGCTGATCCCGAAGCCGGGTGATTCCAGGACCAGGCAGCGGAAGTGCTCGGCGAAACCCGGGACCGACCCGCCGAAGTTGCGCCACCCCGTCACGCCCGGACCGGAGCCGTGGAGAAAGAGGACCGCCGGCGCGCCGGGATCCCCGAGCTCACGGTAGGCCAGCCGGCCCCCGGGGGCGTCGGCGTATCGGATCGCGTCGTCGGTCATGTCCCACTCCGTCTGGTCGTCGGGCACGGCCGGAAACGGCCCGGGTCCGTGTCGGACGGATCCTGCCCGGCACCGAGGCGGGGTGCCGTCCCGACTTCCGTTCATCGGAAATCCGCCGGTCCCGCCCGTCACCCGGGCGTCATCCTGGGTTCACCCCGCGCTACAGTGACCCACGTCACGGCGTGGACTCGCCGCGTGACCCCTGGAGGAGCGATGTCCCGATCGGACAATCTCGTGAGCGTCCTGGACCGCGTCGACTCGATCCTCGACGTCGTGGCCACCGACGGCCCCACCACGCTCACCGAGATCGCCCACGCCACCGGGTTGCCGCGCACCACCGTCCACCGACTCCTCGAACAGATGGTGGCGCGGCGGTGGCTGTTGCGGATCAACAAGAGCTACGAGATCGGGGTCCGCCCCTTCCAGCTCGGCTCGGTGGCCCGCCAGGGACACTGGTTCTACCGGCTCGCCCGACCCCACCTCGAGGACCTGCGCCGCCGCACCCGGCTCATCGTCCACTTCGGATTCCTCGATGGCACCTCGTCGGTGTGGTGGGACCGGGTCGGCGACGCCACGCTGAGCGAAGTGCCGACCGTCGTCGGCGGCCGGCACCCGGCCTACCGCACCGCCTCCGGCAAGGTCCTCCTCGCGGCCGAGGACCCAGGCTACGTCGAGCGCCACTTCGACGCCACCTTCCCCCGCACCACCCCGAATTCGCTGACCACCCGCGACGAGCTCGCCGCCGTGGTGGAGGACGTCCGGAACTCGGGCCTCGCCCACGACCGCGGGGAGTTCCAGGCCACCCTGGGCTGCGTTGCCGCCCCGATCACCGCCCTGACCACGACGACGAGCGACGGCCACCACCCCACGGCGTCGCTCTCGGTGTGCGGACCGCTCGAGCTCTTCCGGCGGGAGGGCCCGTTGGCCTCGGCCGTCCTCACCACGAGTACCGCGATCCTCAAGGACGTCGCCCGGCACCCCGTCGCGGAACTCGACTGAGGCCACTTCCGACCATCGGAATCCTCCCGGCGTGACCCGGGTCACGTTTCCTACCGTGCGGGGACCAGTCCACGAGATCAGGAGGATCCGATGACATCGTCCAGCACGAGCACCCCGGTGCGGGAGATCGAGAGCGCCGGCAACCCGACCCGGTTCGCCCGGGGATGGCACTGCCTCGGGCTCGTCGAGCAGTACCGCGACGGCAAGCCCCACCAGGTTAAGGCGTTCGGCACCAGCATCGTCGTGTTCGACACCTCCGAGGGCCTCAAGGTCCTCGACGGTTACTGCCGCCACATGGGCGCCAACCTCGCCAAGGGCACCATCAAGGGCGACTCGCTCGCCTGCCCGTTCCACGACTGGCGATGGGGCGGCAACGGCAGGTGCACGGGCATCCCGTACGCCAAGCGCGTCCCCGTCGCCGCAAAGACCCGCTCGTGGCCCACGATGGAGCGCAACGGCCAGCTGTTCGTCTGGCACGACCCGCAGCGTTCCCAGCCCACCGAGGAGGTCACGATCCCCGAGATCGAGGGGTGGGAGGACGGCCAGTGGAGCGACTGGAGCTGGCAGACCTTCCTCGTCGAGGGCGCGCACTGCCGGGAGATGGTGGACAACGTCGTGGACATGGCGCACTTCTTCTACGTGCACCTGGTGTTCCCCCACTACTTCCGTAACGTCTTCGAGGGCCACGTCGCGACCCAGTACATGCACAGCCGGTCCCGGCCGGATATCGACCCGGAGAACTCCTATGGCGGCGAGGACTCCGAGCTGAGGTCCGAGGCGAGCTACTTCGGCCCGTCCTACATGATCAATCCGCAGCAGCTCGAGGTCGGCGGCAAGACGGTCGAAGCGGTACTGATCAACAGCCACTACCCGATCGACTCGTCGTCGTTCCTCATCAACTTCGGGGTGGCCACCCGTCGCGAGCCGGGCGTCGACCCCGAACAGGCCCGCGCCGTCGCCGACGGGCTCACGCAGACCCTCACCTACGGGTTCGGCCAGGACGTCGAGATCTGGCGGGACAAGGCGCGGATCGACAACCCGCTACTCACCGAGCAGGACGGGCCCGTCTACCAGCTGCGTCGGTGGTACGAGCAGTTCTACGTGGACGTCGAGGACATCGAGGAGGACATGACCCAGCGGGTCGAGGTCGAGATCGACACCGAGCACGCGGTCGGCACCTGGAAGCGCGAGGTCGAGGAGAACCTGGCCGCGATGAAGGGCGCCTGATGGCCGCCGGCACCCGACTCACCTGCCCGCGCTGCGCCGAGTGCGTGGAGGTCACCAAGTACTCGCGCGAGCACACCATCACGAGGTTCGTGTCCGGGCACGAGAGGTGTCCGGAACTCGCGGCACAGCCGGGCCGGTTCGGCACCGGGCGCTGCGAGACCCTCAAGACCGCCGTCCGGGAGGCATTCGACGAAGGCGGCATCGGCGCCGTCGAAAGGACCCCCGGGACCTGAGAGCAGGCCGGCCGGACGCGGGAGGCCCCGCGTGCGGCCGGGCGCCGTGGTTGATGCCGATGATCGGCCGGCCGCCGGCTCGCGTGATCAGAACCAGGTTCCGGGCCCGGCCGCGGTGAGAAGACTGGCGAGTTGGTCGCCGGACGGCGTGGGCGCGATGACGGGGTCGTGCATCTCCGTGTAGCGGCCCTCGAAGAACAGCAACGGCCGGCCCCCGCCCTCCGCCGCCCCGGCGGAGCGGACGCGGCCCAGGATGACGATGTGGTCCCCGCCCTCCACCACGGAGGCGACCGAGCAGTCGAACCAGGCGAGCGAGCCCTCGACGACGGGCAGCCCCGAGGGCGTCTCCGCCAGGGGGACGGCCGCGAACTTGTCCTCGGCGCGGCTGCCCACGACGGAGGAGATGTCCTCGGCACCCTCGGCGAGGACGCTCACCGCGAACTCGTCACGGGCGAGCAGGTGCGGCAGCGTCCGTGACGACGACATCACCGAGATGAGGACCATCGGCGGGTCGAGGGAGAGCCCGGAGAAGGACTGGCAGGCGAAGCCGACCACCTCGTCGTCGCCGTCCCGGGTGGTCACGATGCACACGCCGGTGCAGAAACGGCCGAGCAGCCTGCGGAAATCGGTCTGGTGCGTGGGGTCGATGGTGTCCATGCTCCCGTTCTAGTGGCATGACCTTGGTCACATTCAGACGATTTCCGTTCATCGGAAATTCGCGGGCCGGCGATCCGGGCGGCGGTGCACAGTGGCTCGCATCACATTCCCAGCGGGCCTCGTCCCGCACTCAGCAGAAAGGCGGACCATGTCCGATTCCGTTCTCGCCAAGGTCACCTCGGACCGGGACGCGCTCTTCGCCGAGGGCGAAGAGGCCGACCGTATCGGTCGTCTCCCCGATACCACCGTGGCGCGCATGAAGGAGGCCGGTTCGATCCGCATGCTCCAGCCCGAGGAGCACGGCGGCATGGAGTGCGGCCCCCGTGAGTTCGCCGAGACCGTCATGGCCACGGCCGCGATCAGCCCGGCGGCGGGCTGGGTCCACGGCATCGTCGGCGTCCACCCCTGGCAGCTGGCGATGGCCGAGAAGTCGGTTCAGGAGGACGTGTGGGGCTCGGACCCCGACACCTGGATGGCGTCGCCGTACATGCCCAACGGCAAGGCCGTCCGGGTCGAGGGAGGCTACCGGATGTCCGGCCGCTGGAGCTTCTCGTCCGGCACCGACCACTGCGAGTGGGCGTTTCTCGGCGCCATGCCGTGGGAGTCCGAGGACGAGATGTCCCTGCCCCCGCGCATGCTGCACGTCGTCGTCCCCCGCTCGGACTACGAGATCATCGAGGACTCCTGGGACGTCATCGGTCTCCAGGGCACCGGCTCCAAGGACCTCGTCGTCGAGGACGCGTTCATCCCAGACGAACGCGTCATGGAGTACGACCACCTCATCGACGGCAGCCAGGTCGCGCGCGCCGGACTCGAACAGCCGGTCTACCGGATGCCGTGGTCCTGCATGTTTCCGCTCGGCATCACCTCGGCCACGATCGGCATCTGCGAGGGCTTCCTCGACACCGCACGCGAGTACCTCACCGAACGCATCGGCGCCCAGGGCACCGCGGTCCGGGACGACCCGTACGTGCTGTACCAGATGGGTCAGGCGGAGGCCGAGATCTACCAGGCCCGGCAGTCGCTCATCGCCAATGCCGAGGAGCTGTGGGAGATCGTCGCCCGCGGTGACGAGCCCACGTTCGGCCGGCGCGCCGAGGGCCGCCGGACGCAGGTACAGGCGGCGTGGACCGCGGTCCGCGCGGTCGACAACGTCTACGCCCGGTGTGGCGGAACCGCCCTGCGCATGGACAAGCCCATGCAGCGATTCTGGCGCGACGCCCACGCCGGCCTCCATCACGCCATCCACGTGCCCAGCACCGTGTTCCACGCGGCCGCGCTCTCCGGACTCGGCATCGAGGCCGAGGGCCCGCTGCGCGCCATGATCTGACCCCTCCCCGACCCAGCTCCACCCCACCGAAAGGACCACCGCCATGGGAGACATCCGCGCCCTCGGCTACCTCGCCATCGACACCTCCGACTTCGACCGCTGGCAGACGCTGGCGTTCGACGTCCTCGACCTCGGCCGCGGCGCCGACTCCGACGACGACACCCTCTACCTCCGTCTCGACGAGCGTGCCCACCGACTCGTCATCCGCCGGGCGGAGACCGACGGGCTCGCCGCGATGGGGTGGGAGGTGCGCGACGAGCTCGCCCTCGACCGTGTCCGCGCCACCCTCACCGAGCACGGGCACACCTACCGGGACCTCTCCCTCGACGAGGCGCGCGCCCGCAAGGTGGACGGCGCGATCGCCTTGGAGGATCCCACCGGCCAGCCGCTGGAGATCTTCCACGGCGCCGGGCTCGACCACTCCGCCGTGTCCACGAAGTACCGCACGGAGTTCATCACCGGCTCCCTGGGACTCGGGCACATAGTCATCCCCTCCACGGACCACCAGGCCACCATCGCCTTCTACCGCGACGTCCTGGGCTTCCACACCCGCGGGGCGTTCCCGTTCCCGCCGGCGCCGGGGATGCCCCCGCTGCGGATCCAGTTCATGGGCGTCAACCCGCGGCATCACAGCTTCGCCGTGATGCCCGCCCCACAGATGGGCCCCGGCATCGTCCACATCATGGTGGAGGTCACCGAGATGGACATGGTCGCCCAAGCCATGGAGCGCACCCTCGAGCGCGGCTTCTCCATCTCCTCGACGCTGGGCCGCCACACCAACGACAAGATGGTGTCCTACTACCTCCGCGCGCCGGGCGGCTGGGACATCGAGTACGGCTACGACGGTCTCGAGGTGACCGAGGGCCAGTACCTGCCGGAGCTCATCTCCGCGGACAGCTACTGGGGCCACGACTGGTCGAACAGCGAGCCCCTCGCCTGCACCATCCCGCCGGAGGGCGCGGAGGGCGGGGCCGACGAGGCGGAGCCCGCCGGGGCCGTGAACTGACGCAAACGCCGCCGCGCTCTCAGCCCTCCCCGTCGAGGGTGTCGAAGACCTCCTGGACCGTCTTCATCGCCGAGAGTGCCGCCGGCGCACCGCAGTAGCCGGAGGCGTGGATCACGGCCTCGGTGATCTCGTCCCGCGTGAGCCCGTTGGTGAGCCCGCCGCGAACGTGCCCGGCGAGCTCCGCGTTCGCCCGCAGCGCCACGAGCATGCCGATGGTGAGCAGGCTCCGGTCCCGGCGCCCCAGCCCGGGGCGGTTCCAGATGTTGCCCCACACGTTCTCGGTCACCACGTACTGGATCGCCTCCCAGGCGGTGCCCTCGGCCCGGCCCATGGCGCGGTCCACGAAGGCGTCACTCATCACCTCGCGACGTGTCGAGAAGCCCTGGTCGCGCAGGTCGGCGGCCGAAGGCCCGTGGTGGTTCACACTCGTCGTCGTCATCTCCGGTGGTCCTCTCCGTGGTGGGGCGCTCTCCGTACCGGGCGCTCTCCGCGCCCATCCTCCCCGCTCAGGTGCGGCGCCTCCAACGGACCCGTCGACGCCATCAACGGGCGCCTTGAACACCTCCCCGGAACACCCGGTCGGCTCGGGTCAGTTGACGCCGGAACAGGCGCACCGCCTCGCCGTCGCACTCCCTGTCCGCGGTGTCCACCGCAGAGGGCACCGCGGTGGGCCCGCCGGCCTCCAACTCGATCGGCTGGTTCCCGTTCACCGGGGAGCACTCACGACCCGAGCAGAGCGCACTCACGGCGACCCTGCGGGTCCTGTTATTTGGCGCGCGCGACGACTCCCCGGGCCCGGCATCGGAGGCGAACACCCCTGGTGGCCGACGCCAGCACGCCCGTCGGCGGCACCGACCCGCGGCGCTGGGCGGATAAGCTGCAGGAGTCCCGCCCCGGCGGCGGGGCACCGCGGTACCCGGTGGAAGTCGGTGCGAGTCAGACGCTGGCCCGCAACTGCGATCCCGTCAGGGTGAGCCAGGCCGGCCGGTGCGGCGGTTCGTACCCGCTGCCCTCGGACGAAGGACGGTCGTGCCACTCACCCGCACCCTGCCCCCGGCCCGGTCTCGGCGAGCGGCGTGGTGGACGTGGCCGGGATCGACCCGCAGCAGGGGCAGCGACGTGCCGTGGCCCGGGTGGACCGCGTCATCGACCGGCTGGGCCTGCACGACCTGGCCTCGCGGCCGGCCACCACGGTCTCCGGTGATGGCGGGCCACTGATGGAGGTCCTGTTGCTGGGCACCGGCGCTGCCGACGGCTGGCCCAACCCGTTCTGCCGCTGCGCCTCCTGCTCCGATGCCGCGCGCCGGGGCGATCTGCGGGGCCAGACGGCCGCGCTCGTGGACGGCGTCCTGCTCCTCGACTGCGGCCCCGAGGCACCCGGGGCGGCCGTCCGCCACGGCCGCACACTGACCGCGGTGGATCACCTCGTCGTCACCCATTCCCACACCGACCACCTCGGCCCGCAGGCCCTGCTCAGCCGCTCCTGGGCCGAGGGTCCCGGCCCGCTCGAGATGGTGGGACCCGACGCCGCGCTCGAGGTGTGCCGGCCGTGGGTGGGACCCGGGGAGCCGGTGCGGTTCATGCCCGTCGCCGCCGGGGACCGGGTGAGTGTCGGCGCCCCCGACGTGCGGGTACTGCCGGCGCGGCACCGCGTGTTCGACGACGGCGACGCGGTCCTCTACGACGTGACCGGCCCCGACGGGGCCCGGATCCTCTGGGCGACCGATACCGGGCCGTGGCCGGACGCGTGGTTCGCCGCGGTGGCCGGTGCCCGCTACGGCGCGGTGTTCCTCGAGGAGACGCTCGGCGACCGCGAGGAGATCTCCGAGGTGCACCTCGGCCTGGAGCGCTTCGGCCGCATGGTGGAGCGAATGCGCGGGGTGGGCGCGGTGACGACACGCACCGACGTCGTGGCCGTCCACCTGGGCCACCACAACCCGCCCGGGCCCGAGCTGGCGGCACGGCTCGCCGCGTACGGGGCGCGACCGGGGCGCGACGGCGAGGTGGTCGTGGTGGGGCCGGTCAGCTGACGAGTCTCGCCCGGAACGCCACGAGGGCCGCGGCCACCGCGGTGGGGTTCACCTTGGCCAAGACGGTGCCGGTGGTCGATCACACGTACGAGGTGGTCGCCGGGTCCATTCGCTGGGTCGTGCGGTCCGCGCTCGCACCGTGGATCGGCGGGTCGTGTCGGACCCCGCTCCTATCCTTGGAACCGAAGACCGGACGGAGACCATCCCCGCCTAGGAGAAGAGGACATCATGACCACCCCGCGTACGCCGTCGCCGGCAGACGAGGCGCGCGAACGGGCCGCGCGCGCCGAGGCCGAGGCCGGGCTCGCCCTCGCCCGATTCGAGGCGATGAGCCGCGGCCGCGATCTCCACCGTCGCGGCACGACCCTCGTTCCGCTCGGCGAGGACCCGGCCGCGGCCGCGCCCACCGGCTGGGCCGAGCACCACGTGGCGGAACTCGTGGGGGCGGCCTCCGCGGCGCAGCCGCTGTCCCCCGCGGAGGCGCAGTCCGAGCGGAGCCGGCTGCTGTGGATCGCGCTCGCCAAGTTGGTCGGCGCCGTCCTGGCCGGCGCGCTCGGCGTCGGGACCGCCGTGGCCATGGGCGCCGGAATGGCGGGCTGACGCATGGGGTCGAGGGAGAGCATCGGCTGCTTCGGCGTGGTCGGTCTGATGATCGTGGTGTCGATGATCATCAGCCTCATCGTGTTCCTCGTCGGCCTGGCGATCGTCGTCGCCGGGCTGGGCGCGGCAGGGTGGCTCATCTACTCGGCGGTGGCGGACCTGCGACGCCGCAATCGGCTCGCCGCTGGAACCGAGCCGCTCCAGGTGACCGGCGCCCGGGCGCACGCGATCGCCGCGCGCTCGCACGACGCCGCCCGGGACGCGCTGTCCGCCACGCTCTCCGCCTGGCAGCACCTGAGCGTGACCCGCGCGATCGGCACGCCGCTGCAGGACTCGTACGACCGGCTCGAGCAGCGCACGGTGCTCGACCTGGGATTCCAGGACCTCGTCCTGCAGGCTGAGTCCGCTCACGCCCGGGCCGTCCTCGAACCGCCGACCACGGCGGCCGACCTCGCCCGCGCCACCATTGAGCTCGACCAACTCACCTACGACCTGCGCGAGGCGCTGTTCAGAAGACGCTGACCCCTAGGCGGCGCCGCACCCGCTCACCGGCCAGGTCCACGGCGCAATACAGACGTAGTGGCCGGGGTGTGACGACGCCCAGCGTGCAGGGCAGGGGCCGAGTTGGCGTTGTAGCGCACCGGGCTCGACCCGGCCGAGTCCACCTGCTCGTGGATCCGGTGGGCCTCCGTAGCCGACGCCCGGGTGGGCGAGCTGCATCACCACGGTGGCCACCGGGAGCCAGAACGCGAGGTGGGTGAACCGATCCGGGAGGTCTCGGATCCGCACCCACCGCCCGCCCCCCTCGGATCACATATATCCGACATGATGAGGGCGGATGGGCTCGGTTAAGAAGGCGAGGGGGGAACGGTCTCGCCGTCGGCGCCGAACCCTGAGAGGAGAACAAGTAGTCTCTACTGCCAGACACGTCACACCCCGAGGGGTCCACGGACCCCGCGACGGCAGTTAGGGCATCACCATGGCAGTCTCCCCCTCCAAGATCCTCGGCGGCATGGTCGCGGCCTGCGCGCTCGTCCTCACCGGCTGTGCCGGTGGCGACGGCGACGGCGGCGCGGGCGGTGACGGCGAGTCGTACAAGATCGGCATCAACCAGCTCGTCCAGCACCCGGCGCTCGACGCCGCGACCGCCGGCTTCAAGGAAGCCTTCGAGGAGGCGGGCGTCGAGGTCGAGTTCGACGAGAAGAACGCCAACGGCGAGCAGGGCACCGCGCTGACCATCGCCCAGCAGTTCGCCTCGGACGACCTGGACCTGGCACTGGCCGTGGCGACCCCGGCCGCGCAGGCGATGGCTCAGAACATCATGAACATCCCGCTGCTGTTCACCGCCGTCACCGATCCAGTCGAGGCCGAGCTCGTCGACTCGACGGACGCCCCGGGCGCCAACGTCACCGGCACCTCCGACGCCGCGCCGATCGAGGAGCAACTGGACCTGCTCAAGCAGATCGTCCCCGACGCGAAGACGGTGGGCATCGTCTACGCCTCGGGCGAGGTCAACTCGCAGGTCCAGGTGGACCAGGCCAAGGAGGCCGCGGAGCCGAAGGGCCTGACCATCGAGACCCAGACCGTCACCACGGTCAACGAGATCCAGCAGGCCGTCGAGGCCCTCGGTGACGTCGACGCGATCTACGTTCCCACGGACAACATGGTCGTTTCCGGTATCGCCGCGCTCGTCCAGATCGCCGAGGCCAAGAAGATCCCCGTCATCGCCGCCGAGTCCGGCACCGTCGAGGGCGGCGCCGTCGCCACCCTGGGCATCGACTACACCGAGCTCGGCAAGCAGACCGGCGAGATGGCGCTGCGCATCCTGCGCGACGGCGAGGACCCGGCCTCCATGCCCGTCGAGACCGCAAAGGAGTACACCTACGTGGTCAACGAGGCCGCGGCCGAGCGCCAGGGCGTCACCATCCCCGAGGAGATCCTCGCCGAGGCAGAGAAGAAGTGATCGGCACCGTCGAGGTCGGCCTGATCTACGGGGTCATGGCACTCGGGGTCTTCCTGACCTTCCGCGTGCTCAACTTCCCCGATCTCACGGTGGACGGCAGTTTTACCACCGGGGCCGGAACGGCGGCCATGGCGATCCTCGCCGGCTGGAACCCGGCGCTCGCGACCCTCGCGGGTTTCGGAACCGGGTTCCTCGCCGGCATCGTCACCGGCCTGCTACACACCAAGGGCAAGATCGACGGGCTACTCGCCGGCATCCTCACCATGATCGCGCTCTGGTCCGTCAACCTGCGGATCATGGACGGCGCCAACGTCCCGGTCGGGCGCCGGGAGACCGCCTTCACCCCGCTCAGCGAAGCCGGCCTGCTCGGAACGTGGGGCGGGGTCGCGATCCTCACCGTGGCCGTCATCCTGCTCGGCCTCGTCGTCGTGTGGTTCCTCTCCACCGACCTCGGCCTGTCCATCCGGGCGACGGGCGACAACGGCCCGATGATCGCCTCCTTCGGCGTCTCCACCGACTTCACCAAGACCCTCACGCTGGCCCTGTCCAACGGACTCGTGGGCATGTGCGGCGCGCTCATAGCGCAGTATCGCAGCTTCGCCGATATCTCGATGGGCATAGGCCTCATCCTGGTGGGTCTGGCGTCGGTGATCATCGGCCAGGCCATCCTGAGCCAGCGCAAGTTGGTGTTCGCGGTGTTCGCCGTCATCCTGGGCGCCCTGCTGTACCAGCTCATCATCTTCGCCGCACTGCGCGTGGGGCTGGACCCGAACGACATGAAGGCGGTCACCGCCCTGCTCGTCGTGGCCGCGCTCCTATTACCCCGCTGGAAGGGCGTGGGCGGACGCTTCGGCCGCAACCCGACCGCGACCGGTGCCGCCGACGAACGCGCCCTGTCCGGCGCCGGGGCGAAGGAGGCCTGACCATGCTCACCATCACCGGCATCTCCAAGACGTTCTTCCCCGGAACCGTCAACGAGCGCAAGGCCCTCGACCGCGTGGACCTCACGCTGGCCGAGCGCGACTTCGTCACCGTCATCGGCTCCAACGGCGCCGGCAAGTCGACGCTGCTCAACGCCGTCGCCGGCCGGATCTTCGCGGACTCCGGGACCATCGAGATCGACGGTAGATGTGTCAACAAACTGCCCGACCACAAGCGAGCCAAGTACGTCGGCCGCGTGTTCCAGGACCCGCTCGCCGGCACCGCGCCCACCCTCACCATCGAGGAGAACCTCTCGCTGGCGTTGCTGCGCGGCAAGCGGCGTGGCCTCGGCATGGGGCTGAACAAGAAGCGTAAGGCGCAGTTCGTCGAGCAGCTCGCCACCCTCGAGCTCGGGCTCGAGGACCGGCTCACCGCCAGGGTCGGCCTGCTCTCCGGCGGCCAGCGCCAGGCACTGTCCCTGCTCATGGCCGGGTTCACCCAGCCGCGGATCATGCTGCTCGACGAGCACACCGCCGCACTCGACCCGCAGCGCGCCGAGCTCGTCACCACGCTCACCCAGCGGATCGTGGAGCAGGGCGGGCTCACCACGCTCATGGTCACGCATAACATGGAACAAGCAATCCGCCTGGGCAATCGGCTGATCATGATGCACGAGGGCCGGATCGTCTACGAAGCTGACGCCGCAACGAAGTCCAAACTCACCGTGCGCGACCTGCTGCAGGAGTTCGCCAATATCAAGGGCGCCACGCTCTCGGACAAGGCGTTCCTGGGGTGACCCGGGCGAGCGCCGGCGCACTGGGCGCGATCGATGCCATCGCGCTCGTCACGAAGGGCCCGCCGATCGAGGCGAGTCGATCGCCGGGCCCTCCGATCCGCGTCCGCGGAGTGATCAGCTCTCCCGCGCGGCCGCGGCCAGCCCCGCCGCGCGACCGCGCGCCCGGTAGTAGCGCCGGGCGAACGCGTTCTGCTGCCACCAGTAGGCGCGGATCGCCCACGGCAGATCGGGGGTCCAGAAGCGCCGCGCGATCGGCTGCCGGGGTGCGCGGGCACCCACCTCGACGTCGGCCACCACGACGCCCGGCCCGTCCTCGGTCGAGCGCCAGGCCAGGACCCGCCCGTCGGCGTCGACGATCTGCGTGGCCCCCACGAAGTGCGTGCGGTACGGCGGCGCCACGCGCACGCCCGGCACGAGCCCGAACCCGGTGGTGAACTCCCCGCAGTGCGAGGCCTGCACCACCGGCACCCCGAGTCGACGCGCGAGTTCGGCCGGGGCGTTCTCGGACAGGTAGCGGTTGTACTGCGCCACCCCGCCGAGCACGCGGTCGACCGGCCCCCAGTTGGTCGGCACCGTCCACCAGTGCGTGCCGCTCAGGACCAGGTCCACGCGGCCCAGCATCCGGCGGGCCGTCCGGTTGCGGATGAGCTCCCAGCACACCGCCAGGCCCACGCGGCCCGCGGCGGTCCCGGTCGAGACCACGCCGTCGTCCCGGCCCGGCCCGTAGAAGGCGTTCTCCCACATGGTCGGCAGGTCCTTGTCGTGCGTGTGGACCGCACCGTCGGGCTCGACCAGGTGATAGCGGTTGTAGACCTCGTCGCCGTCGGCCACGAGCAGGGACCCACCGATCATCACCCCGTGCCTCTGCGCCACGTCGCGCAGCATCTCCAACGCCGTGTTCTCCGGGGGGAGGACGGCGCGGTGCACCTCGGGCCGGAACACGACGGGCGAGGTGCAGAACTCCGGCAGGGCGATCACCTCCGCGCCGGTGTCCACGGCCTCGGCGACGAGCGGCCCGAGACGACCCAGGTTCTCCGCGACGTCCCCGGGCACGCCCTCGAACTGCACGGCGGCGATCCTCATGACACCCTCCAGGTGAATCGACTCGGCGCGACGTCCTCCCACCGCGTGAACGCGAGGGTGAACGTCTCCGTCTCCGCGCCTCCTCGCCGTGGTCCGCGCGCTCGGGGCGTTCACCGACCGGCTGGCGACGGGGAGCCGAGGCCCGGGTCCGGCAGCCGGTGCGCCGGGTCGACGAGCACCACCTCGTGGCCGTCGAGACCGAGCCGCCGCATCCCCTCGAGCAGCATACGCCGGGCGGTGTGGTTGACGGTCGAGACGTGCTCGAGGTCCACGGTGACCGTCTGCGGGCCGGCGGGGATCTCCTCGAACTGCCGGAGCACCAGTTCGGCGGTCGCGAACGTCATGGGGCCCTGCAGACGGAAGCGCCGTCCGCCCTCGTCGTCGGTCACCGCGGAGCGCACCACCTCGACGTCGGCGCCGTCGACGTTCATCAGGTGCAGGTCCATGTCGCGCGAGAGCCGCTCGAAGGTCCGCACCCCCTCGACGCTGTGGCCGTGGGAGTCCAGGCGCGGCGAGAACGCGGCGAGGCCCAGCTGGCCGGGCAGCGCCCCGAAGATCCCGCCGGAGACGCCGCTCTTGGCGGGAATGCCGACGGTGGACATCCAGTCGCCGGCGGCGTCGTACATGCCGCAGGTCGCCATCACGCTGAGCACCTGCCGGCACACCCGCGGGGTCACGACCCGCTCCCCGGTGACGGGGTTGACGCCGCCGGTGGCCAGGGTCATGGCCATGACGGCGAGGTCGCGCACCGTCACCCGGTAGGCGCACTGCCGGGTGTACCCGCGGACGATCTCGTCGGGGTCGTCGGTGATGATCTCGGTGGCGCGCACGAGGTTGGCCATGGCGCGGTTACGGAACGCGGTCTCGATCTCGGACCGGTACACCTCGTCGTCGAAGCCCAGCGGCCTCCCGGCGAACGCGGACAGTCCCGCGGAGATGATCAGGTCGCGGTCGAACTCGCCCGTCCCCGGCTCGCCGACGAGCGCGTGGGTGGTGAGCGCGCCGATGTTGATCATCGGGTTGTCCGGCCGGCCGGTGGAGTCCTCGAGGGAGATCTCGTTGAACGCGTCGCCGGAGGGTTCCACCGCGACCTTGGCCAGGACCGCGTCGATGCCGCGGTCGCGCAGGGCGAGGGCGTAGACGAACGGCTTGCTCATGGACTGGATGGTGAACTCGACGTCGGCATCGCCGGTGGCATACACGACGCCGTCGCGCATGCAGACTGCCAGCGCGAACCGCTCGGGGTCCACCGCCGCGAGTTCGGGGATGTAGTCGGCGAGCGTGCCGTCCTCCCCCGCGTCGCAGAGGGTGCGGATCTCGTCCAGATAGTCCGTTACCGGGGTCTTCACGACCCCAGGGTGTCACGGAGCCGCGGAGGTCCGCGATCACGCGTTCCGGAGGCTCTGGGTTTTCGCTCACTCGCTCACACCCACGCAGACACCAGGAGAACCGTTCGCCCCTCGCGCCACCCGTGTCCCGCCCGGAGGTCCGGGCGCCTCCCCGGAAAGGCCCGGCGGACGCCCATCGACGGGCCGTGTGAGCGAGTAGGGTGCCCACCCCTGCGCGAATCGACCCTGCCCAGCCCTGTCGCGCAGGGTGACACCCGGGATTCGCTCACGTCGGGCACCGCACCGGACCGGGCCGGGCCACCTCGCGCCCTCAGATGCCGGACTTCGCCCACACGCGGCGGGAAAGTCGCTGGTGACGGCCCACCTTCCGGGCGGGTCCGCCGCAGCTCGGGTTCCAGCGGGTGCGCGAGTGAGCGAAACCGCGGAGCGTCGTACACGCGAGTCGGGGCGCGCCGGGACCTCGCCTAGGCCGGATCCGGGCTGGCGGCGCGGGCCTCGTCGTCGCCCTCGGGTTCCGCGTCGTGGCCGCCGTTCTCCTTCCACTGGCGCCGGTCCTTCATCTCCCGCGGCCGGAAGTAGAACAGCCCGCTGAGCACCGCGATGAGGAACACCACCGACATCACGCCGACCATCGGCCACGGCCCCGAGAGGTAGATGATCGGCACGGCCAGCGCGGTGACGAGGCCGCCGCCGAAGAACGGCTCGAAGACCAACTGCTTGTAGCCGAACGTCTCGAACGCCGGGCTCTTGGCCTCCGGGTCCACGACGCGCATGAGGATGAGGCCGGTGGCGGTGACGCCCATGGACTGGCCGAAGTCACCGATGCCTCGCTCGAACCAGTAGCGTCCGATGATCCGCGGCGCGAGCAGCAGGAAGAGTGTGACGTTGAACACGATGCCGGCGACCGACAGGATGATGAACGTGCCCAGGTTCTCGCCGATCGCGGTGAGCGAGAGCGTGCCGATCGCGGCCACGATGAGGAAGTCCAGCGCGAGACCCTGGATACGCTGCATGGTGGCGCCGTCGATGAGGTGGTCGAAGCCGCCCTTGACGGCCGCGAACTGCACGATCACGCCGCCCAGCAGAGCCATGGGGAACAGCGGGACGTAGGCGAAGATCTCGAGCGGCGTGTTGTCGTCGAGCATGACCGACGCGTAGGTCTGCTGCTCGACCCAGCGCAGTCCCTCGAGGATCAGCCAGCCGAGGAGGACCGCCAGCGCCGTGAGCGACATGTGCAGCGAGAGCGGCTCCAGCGAGGCCGGCCGAGAGGTCATGGTGCCGGCCGAGAAGTTCTCGTCCTTGCGGAACAGGCCCCTCTGCTCGGCGAGGGACATCTTGGCGTCGCCCTTGAGGATCTCCGTCTTGCCGGTACGCACGCCCCAGTTGATGAGCGCGATGCCCAGCACCACGCCGCCGACGATGCCGACCGTCGCCAGGCCGACCGCCAGGTCCGCGCCCTCACCGAAGCCCAGGTCCTCCATCACCCCGCGCATGCCGGCCGCGGTGCCGTGGCCGCCCTCGAAGCCGATCTCGATGAGCGCGCCCGTCATGGGCTGGGCCGCAAACATCGGCACCAGCACCAGCGCCGCCAGGAGCAGGCCCACCACATACTGGCCCGACCCGAAGGCCATGCCGAGGGAGAGCTGCGGGCCGACGAGTTTGACGGCCCTCTTCAGGGTAGGCAGCTTCTGACCGAGGAACATCGTCGCAAAGATCACGCTGATGAGCAGGCCCGGCAGCGCGGACCACACGTCGACCATCGCTTCGGTGAACAGTCCGTTCTCGCCCCACGGCCCGTCGAACTTGCCGAGCACCTGCGGCCCGAGCAGCAGCAGGAGCGCCCCGCCGAGGATCGAGCTGGGCAGGAACAGGGACTGCACCCAGCCGAACCCGACCCGCATCATCTTGCCGATGAGCAGGGCCAGACCCAGGATCAACAGGGCGAAGCCGATGGCGTCCGCGGACATGTCAGCACCTCGAGGGTTGGGGGCGACGGTCCCCAGAAGCGTAGAGCCGCACGGGACACGGGGCGGCGGGACGAGCACCGGCGTTGCCTCATCGTTACCCCCGACACGTGCTCTGCCCTACGCTGCTGCCATGTCCGCGCCCTTCGACTTCTCGCCCGAGCAGTTGGTGACCAACCTCGGGATCTTCGTGGTGGTACCGATGGCCGTCGCCGCGGGGGTGGTCGCCACCGTCCGGAAGCGGGAGGTCGACGCGCCCCGGGGTGGACTGGGCATGTGGGCGACCGGATTCCTCGCTCTGGTCCTCGGCTTTCTCTCCTGCGCGGTCTGGCTCAGCTGGACGGCCGCCGACCACGACGGCCAGGTGCGTGGTCCCGGCCTGCCCGCCCCGACGTCCTTCCCCACGTGGCAGGTGGTCGCCTGCGGGATCACCACGGTCGGCGCCTGCTTCCTGGCCGCCCACTGGTCCCGGACGGTCGTCGCCGGTGGCCTGGCGGCCGCGGCGGGCACGGCCGGCGGGTTCACGGCCGCGTTCAGCGTGGACCTGGCCGTTCCGGAGATCAGCCAGGGCGGCGTCGGCCTGTTCCTCTCGATCGTCGGCTGGGGCGCGGGCCTGACGATCCTCATGGCGGTCCGGGCGATCGTGCTGACGGCTGCCGGCTCCTCCGGTGCTTCGTCTTTCGACCCCGCAGGAGACCCCACCCGCATTCTCTGACGTCGCGTCAGCGGAGTACCCCGGCCAGCGCCACCGCGAACTCCCGCGCGTCCCGTGCGCCGAGGCGCGCGTAGTTGAGGATCAGGCCCGACACCGGGAACGCGCTCGACTGGCTGCTCAGCGACCGCGTCTCCCACCCGGCCCGCGACAGGGCGTGGACCACCTCGTCGTCGTCCCGGTCCGGCAGCAGGACGCACAGGTGCAGGCCGGCCTCCACACCCGTCACGGCCAGGCCCGGGCACTCGTCCGCGAGGGCCGCCACGAGCCGCCGGCGCCGGTCGGCGTACACCCGGCCGGCGCGGGCGAGGTGCCGGTCCATCGCGCCGGCGCCCATGAACGCGCCGAGCGCCTCGGCGGGGATCGTCGACGGCCCGCGCCGGTGCACCGCGAGCCACCGCTGCACCTCGCGGCGCAGTGACGCCGGCGGCAGGCACCAGGCCACACGCAGGTCGGGGGCCACGGACTTGGACGAGGTGCCCACGTACGCGACGTGCCCCTCGGCACCGGGGAGCGTGACGAGCGCGGGCAGCGGGGCGACGCCGTAGCGGAACTCGCCGTCGTAGTCGTCCTCGATCACCAGCGAGCCGGTGCGCCGCGCCCACTCCACGAGCGCCACCCGCCGGTCCACGCTCATCCGGTGGCCGAGCGGGTACTGGTGGGCGGGAGTGACGAACGCGATCGCGGGGCCGTCACCCAGCGCGTCCGGGTCGAGCCGTGCGGCGTCGAGGCCGTCGGGCTCCGCGGGGTGCAGGCGCACGTCGAGCCCCTGCTCCCGGGCCACGAGCAGGGCGCCGCGGTAGCCGGGGTCCTCGTGGTGGAACGGCACGCGCTCGCCGCTGCCGCCGTGCTCGGCCACGAACGCCGCGCACAGGGCCGCGATCGCCGAGCGCGAGCTGTCGAACAGCAGCGGGTCGGCGTCGGCGATCCCGCGGTGACGGCGCAGGTGGGCGGCCAGTGCGGCGCGCAGCGCGGGGCTCGGCTCCTCCCACGGGTTGAGGCCGGACAGGCCCTGCGCCGCGGCGGCCCGCATCGCCGCCCGCCACGCCCGCTCGTCCACCAGGGAGGCGTCGGGGGTGCCGGGGCGGAGGTCGTGCGGGGAGCGGCCGGTGCGCGGGGTCGGGGTCGGCGGCTCGGCACTCCCCGCGGCCCCCGGGTCCGGTGACGACGACGAGGCGGGCCCCCGTCCCCGCGTGCGCGCGCCGGCGCGGGCCGCCTGCGCCGCTCCCGGGCTGACCCGCGTGCCGGAGCCGTGGGCGGCCTCGACGAATCCCGCCGCGGCGAGCTCGTCGAAGGCGCGCACCACGGTGCCGCGGGACAGTCCGGTCTGCGCGGCGAGCGCCCGCGTCGAGGGCAGGCGGTCCCCGTCGGCGAGCGCCCCGTCGGCGATCCTCGCGACGATCTGCTCCACGAGGTCGGCCGAGCTCGTCGTCGTCCCCAGGGCGAGCGTCGCGGCGCGGGCGGTGCGGACCATGGGGCCCAGCCTAGGGCCGGCGAGAGGTGTACGATTCCTCGACAGTGGGGGAGTATCCACACGCTGTGGACGTCAACACGTGGGCCGACGAGGTCCGCCGGGCGCAGCGGTCCGCAGCCCGACCACGGGCGATGCGGGCGGAGAGACTCACGGGGATTCGTCGTCCCCACCTGTCTCGCACGAAAGGATTCCTCCGTTCATGGAGATCACGCCGCTGCTCTGGGGATTCACGATCGCCGCGATCGTGGGCCTGCTGGCCTTTGACTACATCTTCCACGTGCGCAAGGCGCACCTGCCCACGATCCGCGAGGCCGCCGTCTGGTCGGCGATCTACGTGGGCATCGCCCTGCTGTTCGGCCTGCTGTTCTTCGCCGTGGGCGACAGCGCGCACGCCGTCGAGTACTACGCCGGCTACATCACGGAGAAGGCGCTGAGTGTCGACAACCTCTTCGTGTTCCTCGTGATCATGGCGTCGTTCAAGGTGCCGCGCGAGTACCAGCAGAAGGTCCTGCTCTTCGGCATCACCTTCGCGCTCATCACCCGCACGGCGTTCATCCTGCTCGGCGCCGCGATCATCGCGGCCTGGTCCGACGTGTTCTATCTCTTCGGCCTCGCGCTGCTCCTCGTGGCCGGCCAGCAGCTCAAGGGCGAGATGACCGGCGGCGACGACGACAAGGACGCCGCGGACAACATCATGGTCCGCGCGGCCAAGAAGGTCCTCCCCGCCTCCGACGAGTACCACGGCGACAAGCTCTTCGCCCGCATCGACGGCAAGCGCGTGCTCACCCCGATGCTGCTGGTCATGGTGGCGATCGGCGCCACCGACCTGCTGTTCGCGTTCGACTCGATCCCCGCGATCTTCGGCCTCACGCAGGAGCCGTACATCGTCTTTGCCGCCACCGCCTTCTCGCTCATGGGCCTGCGGCAGCTGTACTTCCTCATCGACGGCCTGCTCGACCGGCTCGTCTACCTGTCCTACGGGCTGGCGGCCATCCTCGGGTTCATCGGCGTCAAGCTGATCCTGCACGCGCTGCACGAGAACAACCTGGGGTTCATCAACGACGGCGAGAACGTGCCCGTCGCCGAGATCCCCACCACGATCTCGCTCATCGTGATCATGGTGATCCTCGCGATCACCGTGGCGCTCTCCCTGCTCAGCCCCAAGGGCCAGGCGCTGCGGGCACTGCAGAACGCCGAGCGCTACTCGTTCCGCTACTCCAAGCTCGTCGAGCGCGAGGACGTCTCCGACGCCGACCGCGAGCGCGCCGAGGAGCTCATGGACACCTGGACGCGCAAGGCCGAAGACGTCGCGCCCAAGTACCGCGACGAGCTGCTCGACCATAAGGACAGGTACTCCGAGATCATCCGGGCCGCGCACGAGACGCGGCTGAGCTCCGCCCGCGCCTCGGGCCGCGATGCCGGCGAATCCGAGAAGATCGTCGAGCAGCAGGGGCCCACCGTCTGACGCACCCGGCGCGGCGGGCCTTGAAAGTGGTCTCTCAGAACTGACGGAAGTGGACCTTCCTGACGCTCCACTTCTCCGGTGTCCTGGGAGGCATGCACACCTACCGCCAGTCCCGCCGGCTCCGCGACGTCCGCTACGACGTGCGCGGCCCGGTCCTCACCGAGGCGATGCGCCTGGAGTCCGCCGGGCACGACGTGCTCCGGCTCAACCTGGGCAACATGTATCCCTTCGGTCTCCACGCCCGTGAGGAGATCGTCGACGCCGTGGTGCGCGCCATCCGGCCCGCCGAGGCCTACTCGGATTCGCGCGGTATCCGGCCCGCCCGCGAGGCCGTCGCCGAGTACTACCTGCGGTGCGGCGTCGATGGGATCACCGCGGACCAGGTGTTCCTCGGCAACGGGGTGAGCGAGCTCATCACGCTCGTCCTGCAGGCGCTCGTGGACCCGGGCGACGAGATCCTGGTGCCCGCGCCGGACTACCCCACGTGGACCGGCGCGGTGAACCTCACCGGCGGCGTGCCCGTTCACTACCTCGCCGACGAGGCGAACGGCTGGAACCCCTCGCTCGCGGACATCGAGGCCAAGGTCACCCCGCGGACCAGGGCGCTGGTCCTGATCAACCCCAACAACCCCACGGGCGCGGTGTACAGCGCCGAGACCGTCCGTGGCATGGCCGACATCGCCCGCCGACACGGGCTGATCCTGCTCAGCGACGAGATCTACGAGAAGTTGATCTTCGGCGACGCCGTCCACCACCACGCGGCGCTCGCCGCGGGCGAGGACGTGCTCTGCCTGACCTTCGGCGGCCTGTCCAAGGCGTACCGCGTGTGCGGCTTCCGCGCCGGGTGGCTCGCCGTGACCGGACCGCTCGGCGCCGCCGCCGACCTACTCGAGGGCATCACCCTGCTGAGCAACATGCGGGTGTGCTCCAACGTGCCCGGCCAGCACGCCATCCCGGTGGCGCTGGCGGAGGACTCGCCGTGGACCGACGACGAGGTGATCGACCCCGGCGGCCGGATCGAACGCCAGTTGGCCCTGACCGCGGAGCGGCTCGAAGAGATCCCCGGCGTGAGCTGCGTGGCCCCGCGCGGAGCGCTGTACTGCTTCCCCCGGCTGGACCGCGAGCTGTTCGGCATCGACTCCGATGAGGAACTGGTCCTGGACCTGCTTCGCTCCGAGCGGATCCTCGTCACGCACGGCAGCGGCTTCAACTGGCCCGAGCCGGACCATTTCCGGATCGTGTGCCTGCCCGACGCCGAGGTGCTCGACCGCGCGGTCGACGCGATCGGCAGCTACCTCGGGCGGCGGGCGGAGGCCGTGGCCGGGCGTTCGCGCGTGCTCAGCCCTGCAGCGCCGGCTTGATGTAGTTGAACCCGTCGTCGAACTTCTCGAGGAAGGTGTTCCAGTTGTGCAGGCCGGTGTCGGCGTACTCGGCCAAGTGGTCGATATCCTTCGCCTTGAGCACACGCTCGAAGTCCTTGGTGCCCTCGAGGACGCCGCGCTCGAGCACGATCCCGACCGGGATCGCGGCGGGGTCGCTGTACGCGGTGAGGTCGTCCGCACCGATCTCACCGTTGGCGGCATTGAAGTACACCTTCTTGCCGCGGAGCCCCTCCGGGTGCGCGATGGTGTCGTTCTCGCGCCAGCGCTCGCTGCGGAACGGGCCCCACATGTTCTGCACGTCGCCGCCGCGGGTCTCCACGGTGAGACGGATGGTCTGGTAACCGAGCTGGTCCATGGTCGAGTAGTAGCCGCTGAAGGACATGACGGCGTCGTAGAGGTCGTGGGTCGCCGCGAGGTGCATGGCGGCCTGGCCACCCATGGAGATGCCGCCGATGCCGTTCTTGCCGTTGGTCGCGAGCTTGGCCTCGACGATGTCGGGCAGCTCCTCGGTGAGGAAGGTCTCCCACTTGTTGCGGCCGAGCGTCGGGTCGTCCTGCTCCCAGTCCGTCCAGTACGCGGCGTACGCCCGCGTCGGGGTCACCACATGGACGTCCTCGAACGCCTCACGCTTATCGATCTTGGCCCTGCTCTTGAAGCCGGAGGTGGCCGGCGAGTCGACCCCGTCGAGCATGTAGAGCACCGGCGCCGGTCTCTCGCCACGGGAGGGGACGACCTCCACGACGACCTCGCGCTGCATGGCGGCGGAGTTGATGTACCAGTACTCGTAGGAACCGCTCTTCTCTGCACGGAGGAACGTGGTCTCGGTGATCGACTCGTCGACCTCGCTCGGGGTGCCGTGGAGCGGGCTCGAGGAACCGGCCCCGATGAGCGGGACGTCCGCCGAGCCCACGGACCCCAGGAGGTCGGCGGTCGAGCCGACCGGCAGCGAGCCGGCGATCTCGACGATCGTCTCGGGGTCGAGGCCGAGCGAGGCGGGGTCGAGGTCGTCGCTCTGGGCCGGCGCCGGGGCGGCGGAGCCGAGGACGAGGGCGGCGGCGAGGGCGCCGGCGGTGGCCAGGCGGCTGCGGCGGATGGACATGTTGCTCCCAGGGTCGGGCGGAGTACCGCGCATTATGTTACTGACGGGTCACACACCGGCACAATTCTTCACCTCTGCCGATCTCTGTTCTGCCAGGTGAGCGGCCCGGAGGTCAGCCCCGCAGTGCGTCCTCCACGGCGCCTCTCAGCTTCTCCGGCTTCCGGTTGGGCCCGAAGCGGGCGACCACCGTGCCGTCGCGCCCCACGAGGAACTTGGTGAAGTTCCACGTGATCCGCCCACCCAGCAGACCGGACTTCTGGCCCTTGAGCCAGCGGTACAACGGGTGCGCGCCGGAGCCGTTGACCTCGATCTTGGAGAACATCGGGAACTCCACACCGTAGTTGCGCTCGCAGAACACGCCGATCTGCTCGTCGCTGCCGGGCTCCTGGTGCGCGAACTGGTCGCAGGGGAAGCCCAGCACCACCAGGCCGCGGTCGCGATATTGCTCGTACAGCTCCTGCAGACCCCGGTACTGCGGCGTGAACCCGCACTTGCTGGCGGTGTTGACCACCAGGACGACCCGGCCGGCGTACTCGGCGAGGTCCTGCTCGACCCCGTCCAGGCGGCGGGCCCGGAAATCTCCGAGGGTGGTCTGTTCCGCGGTCATGTGGCCTCCTCGTCGTCGCCCGTGCCGTTGTCACGGTCACTTCATCATGCACTCGCACCCTGGAACCATGGAGGCAGAAGGAGACAGCTTCTCGGCGGAGACCCGCGGGCCACATGCCCTCGGCGAGGTCGCCGGGCGGCGTCCGGTCAACCGTTGGAGCCGCTGCGCGCGCGGCCCGAGACCTCCGGCATCCGCAGGCCCGACGCGGCGCCCACGAACCCCAGCGCGGCGAGGAACACCAGTGCCCACTGGGCGCCCGCGAGTGCGATGAGCGAGCTGATCCCGCCCACGGCCAGCAGGATGATCCCCATCGCCGAGTTGGACACGGCGACGTAGGTGGTCCGCAGGTCGCCCTCCGCCACGTCCACGACGTAGGTCTTGCGTCCCACCCGCACGCCGGAGTGCAGCAGCGTGAGCACGAAGTAGCCGGCGACGAAGAACGCGGTGCCGGCGGCGGAGCCACCGTCGAAGGCCGGGAGGGAGACGACGGCGACGATGATCACCGCGACCGCCGACGCCGCCGCGGCGGCCCACCCCATGAGCAGCCTGCTCGACCGGTCGGCGAGCCGGCCGAAGATCCGGCCCCCGAGGAGCGAGGCGATGCCGGAGGCGAGGATGAACCCGCCCAGGCCGGCCAGTGCCCCGGTTCCCGCGCCCACGGACATCGAGACGAGGAACGGCGGGCTGAGGGACGACACGAGGATCAACCCGCGCACGGTGACGAAGCGGCGGAAGGTGGCGTCCTCACGGAACAGCCGTATCACCTCGCCGAACCAGGATCCGCCCGCGTCGTCGTCACTTCCCTCCCGGCCCTGGCCCGCCGCCGCTGCCTCCTCCCCCGGCTCGGTGACCTGCGCGTACACCGTGGCCGAGAGCACCCACAGCAGCGCGCCGGCGGTCAGCAGGAGCGCGAGGAAGCCGGGTCGCAGGTCGTCCCCGCCCAGCACCCGGATACCCAGGCCCAAGGTGACGGCGACGAGGCCCGCCGCCGAGGTGGCCAGGCCGATGATCTGGCCGCGCTCGCCGGAGGGGATCGTGCGGCCCTGGACGTCCTTGGACGCGATCGAGCACAGGCAGCGGCCGAGCGAGAACACCACGAGCGCCGTGAGGATCCCAATGCCGGCGGGGAGGCCGTGGCCGAGCGCGGCGATCGCCGCCATTACCGCCACCGCGGCGGCTTGGACGCCGGCGCCGGCCACGAACACCCACTTGCGGTGCCGCACCCGCAATACGAGCGGAGTGAGGAAGGCCTGCGGGAGCATCGACAGCGACTCCCGGACCGGTACCAGCAGGCCGACGAGCGCCGCCGGGACACCGAGGGCATGGAAGAGCCACGGCAGGACCGTGGAGGCGTTGACCGTCTGGTCGCCGGAGGACTGCAGCGTGTTGGCCGTGACGAGGCGCAGCCCGTTGCGGGGGATGTCCCGCTCGACCCGCTCCGGAAGGTCGCCCGCACGCGAGCCCTCGCGACGGACGAGGGCGGAGTAGACGGACTCGGCGGTGCTCACCCTGTGGAGGGTAGTCGTCTTCTCGGACACCTCATCCGGTTGGAGGGCCCGCGACGCGGCGGCCAATGCCGTACCGCGCCGCCATCCGCTCCAGCTTCTGCCCGCGGACGTCGCGGACCAGCTCGTCTCGCTGATCCAACGCCGCCGCCGGTGCTACTCTCCTCTCATGTTGATCACCGGAGTCGGCTCACTGCGGCTGCGTTCCAGCCGCTAAGGCGGCGGACCACTTCTCACGGTCTCTCCGCCCCGGTTCCCCGGCCGGGCGGCTCTCCGGCATGCCCGGCTCCCGACACCTCTCGCGGAGCGATCAACGATGCCCACGCATTCCCACGGCCGGCACGAACACGGCCAGAACTTCCTCACCGACCCACACGTCATCGCCGACATGGTCTCTCGCGTCGCGGAGACCGCCGGCCCGATCGTCGAGATCGGCCCCGGCGACGGCGCGCTGACCACGCCACTGCTCGACCTCGGCCGCCCCACGACGGCCGTAGAGATCGATGGCCGGCTCGCCGCGCGGTTGCACCGCCGGTTCGGCGACCGACTCGTCGTCATACACACCGACGCGCTGCGGTACCTCCTCCCCGCCACACCGCACGTCGTGGTGGGCAACCTGCCCTTCCACCTCACCACCGCGCTGTTGCGGCGGCTCCTCCACGCACCGGGCTGGACCGACGCGGTCCTGCTCGTCCAGTGGGAGGTGGCGCGGCGCAGGGCGGGGGTAGGCGGCGCCACCATGATGACGGCCCAGTGGGCGCCGTGGGTCGAGTTCACCCTCGGGCGACGCGTCCCGTCCGCGGCGTTCAGGCCGCGCCCCGGGGTCGACGGCGGGATCCTGGTCATGCACCGGCGGGCGCAGCCGCTCGTGGCACCCGACGAACGCAAGCGCTACCAGACCATGGTGCACCGCGTCTACACGGGTAGAGGCCGCGGCATCGCGGAGATCCTCGTCCGCACCCGTCTGGCCTCCCGGCCCCGGGAGGCCCACGCGTGGTGCCGGCGGGTCGGTGCCGCGCCGGGCTCGCTCCCCGGCCGGCTCACCGTGGAGCAGTGGGTGGACCTGTTCGAGACGACGGGGACGTCGCCACCGCGCGACAGGTGACGGCCGCGGCTGCTGCCGTCGGCCCCGTGACGAAGCGACGCGCGCACAACAGACGGAGGCAGCGGCCAGCGCGACCCTGGCTCATGGGCGAAAACCCGGGCAACTCCCTGGAATAGC
Source organism: Dietzia sp. 179-F 9C3 NHS (assembly GCF_045369825.1). Taxonomy (NCBI): domain Bacteria; kingdom Bacillati; phylum Actinomycetota; class Actinomycetes; order Mycobacteriales; family Dietziaceae; genus Dietzia; species Dietzia sp. 179-F 9C3 NHS. Next base: position 52,956 of record NZ_JBIQES010000003.1, on the reverse strand, counting down.
GCGCCCACGTTCACGACCGGCTGGGCACGACCGCCACCGACGACGTGGTGGCCAGGAGCGGGCGCTCCTCCTGCCCCTCGCCCGGGCGGGCGGGATTTCGTGACCGGCCGTGATCAGTGCAGCGGACCGCCGCAGTTGGGCCAGGCGCCGGCACCCTGACCGGCGAGCACGCGCTCACCGATCTCGATCTGCTGCTCGCGCGAGGCCTGGTCGGCGGTCGGGGCGTACTGGTCGCCACCGAAGCCGGTCCACGTCTGGGCGGCGAACTGCAGGCCGCCGTAGTAGCCGTTGCCCGTGTTGATGTGCCAGTCCCCGCCGGACTCACACTGCGCCACCTGGTCCCAGGCGGCCGGGCTCGCGGCCTCGGCGACGGGCGTGCCGGCCGTGGCGCCGCCGGCGGCCACACCTCCGGCGAGGAACGCGCCGGCGAGGATCTGAACGGTCTTCTGCTGCATACTTCGCGGACCTCCTACGAAGGTCTCGGGGTAGTGCTTCGGACCCGGACGACCCTAGGAGCGGCGGGGAGGGGGGATGCAAGCCGCGGGGCCGCTCGGATCGCGTCCTGCCGGGTCCCGCGGAGCCGCCCGACGCGGCGAATCGCCAGCGCACCCCTCGGATCACCACCCGATCCGCGCGCGGGGAAACCCCGGCATGAGGTCGGTCACACCCGACGTGCCGCCCCCACGGCGGCGCCGCGGGGCCCGCGCCGTGCCAGCCGACGCTGATCGTGGAACAGCGGCCGCCGGGCTGAGCCCGCCCTGGCTATGGTGGTCCGTGACACGGGGTGCCGCCCAGCCGGGCGGCTGAGATCACACCCGTCGAACCTGATCCGGGTCGTGCCGGCGAAGGGATGTCGAGGCGATGCCCGTGCCCCCTGCCCGCCCCGGACGGAAAGTGGGAGACATGCGTATCGACGAGCAGATCGTTCTGGTCACCGGCGGGGCCCGTGGGCTCGGCGCCGCTATCGTGCGGGCCTTCGCCCGCGAGGGCGCGCGGGTCGTCGTCAACTACCATCGCAGCGCAGACGCGGCCGCCGCGCTGGTCGCGGAGGTCGGCGAGGACCGGGCCGTGGCGGTGCAGGCCGATGTGACCGACGACGACGAGGTCCGCCGCCTGTTCACCGAGGCGCGCGAGCGGTTCGGCGCCCCGGTCACCACCGTGGTGAACAACGCGCTGGTGGATTTCTCGTTCAACGGCGACGCCCGGCCCTCCGTCGAGGACATCCGCTGGGAGGACTTCGACGCGCAGCTGCGCGGGGCGCTCAAGGCCACGATGTCCACGACGCAGGCGGCCCTGCCCGGCATGCGGGAGGCCGGCTACGGGCGGATCGTCTCGATCGGCACCAACCTGGTCCAGCATCCCGTGGTGCCGTACCACGACTACACGGCCGCCAAGGCCGCCGCGCTAGGGCTGACGCGCACGCTGGCCACCGACCTGGGGCTGGACAACATCACGGTGAACATGGTCTCGGGCGGGCTGCTCCGCACCACCGACGCGAGCGCGGCCACTCCCGAGGAGGTGTTCGACCTCATCGCCTCCGGCACGCCGCTGCGGCGCGCCACCGAGCCGGCCGAGCTCGCCGACGCGGTGGTGTTCTTCGCCTCCCCGTGGGCGCGTGCGGTGACGGGACAGAACCTCATCGTGGACGGCGGCCTGGTCAAGGGCTGACCGGCGCCGGGGGCGACCGCCGCCCCTCGTCGTCATCCGGAGGCTCCGGGTTTTCGCTCACTCGCGCACCCCTCGGACGTGACCTCGCCGCACCCTGTGCCACACGCGCACCAGGAGCGCCACACACGCGGCCCGGATCAGCACCCGGCCACCGGTGCCCGCCACCGGAGTGCGCGAATCGGGCTCTCCCCGGTGTGCGAATCGGAATGCCGATCCGGTCTCGCACAGCATGTGGGCGGGTTTCGCTCACATCGTGCGGCTCGGCCGGCGTGTGGCGCCGCCGGACTCCCGCGCCGCCCGGCGTGTCTGCGCCCCCACCTGCAACGACGCGAGCCGGCCGCAGCCGGGGCGCCGCGGGAGGGGTGCGCGAGTGAGCGAATCCCCCGAGCATCACGGAGAACACCCCGCCGGCCGCACCGTGCTGTGGCTGGACATCGCGCTTGAGGCCGGCGACGGCCCCGGCGCCGTCACACCACCGAGCCGATGAGCAGGCTCGCCGCCCCCAGCGCCGCGGTCACCGCGCCCACCATGTTGACCAGCACCACGCCGCCGACGGGGCCGGAGATCACGATCTCGGTGACACTCATCCCGCGCACCCTCCTCCCCGACCGCAGGGGTGACCTACGGTGGGAGGCATGACCGCCCCCGACTCCCAGCATCCTTACAGCCCCGCGTTCCGGAGCGGCAACCACGTCTTTGTCTCCGGCGCCCTGTCCGTGGACCTCGACTTCCAGCCCGTCGAGGGCCGCCACGAGGCCCTCGCGGCGGCGTTCGAGCGGATGACCGAGCGACTGGCCACCGTGGGGGCGACGCCAGACGACGTCGTCAAACTCACCTACTTCGTCACCGACATCACCCTCCGCGAGGAGGCCAACGAGCAGTTCCTCGAGGTGTTCTCCGAGCCGCGGCCCGCCCGGACCTTCGTGGGCGTGTCCGACCTGCCCTACGGCTCGACGGTCGAGATCGACGCGATCGCCGTGATGGAGGCCGGCTCCTAGTCCGCGGGCGGGAAGCAGCTCGAGCCGGCCGAGGTACCGACGCTCGTCGGAGTCACGGCCACCTCGACGCGGTCCGCGTCGAGGTTGCGGAACACCAGGGTGCGTTCGGCGTCGGCGGCGGGCTGCTCCTCGGCGAGCGTGTAGCCGTGGCGCTGCGCGGCCTGTTCCACGCGGGGCGCGAGCGCGTCCCAGTCCCGGGCGAAGCTCGGCGACTCCAGCCAGATGGCGCCGAAGTCGTATCCCACGCGCTCGCCGCGGCCACCCTCCTCACAGGGTCCGTAGTCGTCGCCGGCGACCAGGGTGCGGCTGGCCTCGGCATCGTGCGCGGTGAGCGTGCCCACGATCTCGGTGACCGAGGCGTTGACCTCCCGCTTGACCGCGTCGGTGGGGCGGGCGTCGGAGTCGAGGACGGGCAGCGGCGCCTCCGCCGCCGAGCACCCGGCCACCGCCAGCGCTACCAGCGCGAGCCCCGCGGCGGGGGCCGTCCGTCGTGCGCGCACCTGTCTCCTCTCCGGCCGTAGAGCGAGCCCGGGCCGGGCCGTCGCGGCGCACACCCTACCCAGACCGGGACGGTCCCCGTCGAGCCGCGACCCGCCACGGGCGTGGAATGTGAAGCAGCTCACGACCCCTATGGTCGATCGGAGGGGCCATCATCCCGGGCCGCTCTCGGCCGGGCTCTGAGCAGCGGCGGCACAGAGGCGGCGGGGGAGGCGCGGCCGCCTCACCCGCCGATCTGCCGGCGCCGCATCCCGGCCAGGCCGATCGCCACGGCGAGCGCGGCAACGGCCGTGACGGCCAGGAAGGGCGCGGGTGCGAACTCCTCGACCGGCACGTCGGAAAGGTGGTACAGCGGCGAGAGCGCCTGCACCTGCTCGGGCAGGTCGAGGAGCGTCGCGAAGACCGTCACCACACCGGTGAGCGCGACCAGCGCCCAGCCCACCGGCGCGGCGAGCCGCGGCGCCCAGGCGAACAGCGCCACGCACGCACCGAGGACGGCCAGGGGCGCCGGGATCGTGGCCAGGTGCGAGATCAGCACGTCGCCCACGACCCCGCCGTCGCCCATGACCGCGGCGGCCGCCAGTCCCGTGCCGAGGCCGGTCGCCGCGGTGACGAGCACCACCCCGGCGGCCACGACCAGCGCGTGTGAGGCCGGCCAGGCGACCCGACCCACGCCCGTGGCCAGCACCAGCTCGGCCCGCCCACGGGCCTCCTCCTCGCGGAGCGACTGCACGGCGTAGACCGCGTACGCGGCCACCATGATCGCGACGAACTTCCCGAGGAACGCCACGTAGCCGTCGAGGAGCCCCTGGGTACCGAACATCTCTCGGAGCTCGGGGGGCATGCCGTCGGCCGCCCCGAGCATCTCCTGGGCGAACGCGCCGTCCACCACGCCCACGGCCACGATGGCCGCGCCCCAGGCCAGGAGGGCGCCGCGCTGGAGCCGGGCGGCCAGGCCGACCGGCGTGCCCAGCGCGCGGCCCGCGTGCGGCGGCCCGGGCCGCGGGGCGACGGCGCCGGCGCCGAAGTCGCGGCGGGCGAGCAGCAGGTAGGAGGCGGCGACGGTGACGACGGCGAGGCCGACGAGCAGCGCGAGGGGCGCCCACCGGTCGTGGACGTACGGGGCGGTCTGCGCGGCCCACCCCAGCGGAGAGGCCCACGACAACGCGGTGCCCCCGACCGCCGCCATGTCGCCGAGGGCGCGGAGGACAAAGGCGGCGCCGAGGACGATCCCCGCCATGCCGGCCGCAGTGCGCGAGAACTCGCTGAGCTGCGCCGTGACGGCGGCGATGCCGGCGAAGGCCAGGCCGGTGAGGGCGGTGGACAGGCCCACGAGGACCGACCCGCCGGCCGCGAAGCCGGTGGCCAGGCACATCCCGGCCACCACGACGAACGCCCCGGCGTTGGCGAGCACGGCGACCAGCAGCGCCGCGGTGAGCGCGGAGTTCCGGCCGGTGACGTTGGCGCGGATGAGCTCGGCGCGGCCGGACTGCTCCTCGAGCCGGGTGTGGCGAGTGACGAGCAGAATGCTCATCAGGGCCGCGAGCAGGAAGAGGTAGAGGGCGTAGCCGCTCGCGAAGAGCCGCTCGTACGTGGGGGCGTCCATGCCGAAGGCCGGTCCGGTGAACATGCGGCCGACGGGCTGGCTGAACAGCGGGGCCAGCGCCTGCAGGTCCTCGGGCTCGGGCGCCAGCGTGGGCAGCGCCGCGCCCACGTAGAGCACGTACAGGCCCAGGCCCGCGAGCCAGGCCGGCAGCGTGATCCGGTCCCGGCGGAGGAAGAAGCGGATGAGCGTGCCGGTGCCGGCCAGCCCGGTGCCCACCGTCGCGGTCTGCGCTGGTGCGATTCGCGCGGCCGCGGTGCTCATCGGGCTGCCTCCGGGGCGTCGCCGTAGTGGCGGATGAGGAGCTGCTCGAGCGTGGGCGGGTGGGCGACGAGCGAGCGCACGCCGAGGGGTGCCAGCGCTCGGACGGCGTGGTCCACCCGGTCGCCGTCCACCTGGAAGTGGACCTCGCCGTGCTCGGCCCGCACGTCGTGCACCCCGGGCGTGGCCGCGAGCCCGTCCCACGGCCCGTCGAGGCGGGCGACCATCGTGGTGCGGGTCATGTGCCGCATGTCCTCGAGGCTGCCGGACTCGACGGTGCTGCCCTGCCGGATGATCGAGACGCGGTCGGCGAGCGCCTCGACCTGCGCGAGGATGTGGCTCGAGAGCAGCACCGTCCGGCCCTCGTCCCGGGCCTCGCGGATCACCTGCTGGAACTCCACCTCCATGAGCGGGTCGAGTCCGGAGGTCGGCTCGTCGAGCAGCAGCAGTTCGACGTCCGAGGTGAGCGCCGAGATCAGCGCCGCCTTCTGGCGGTTGCCCTTGGAGTAGGTGCGCGACTTCTTGGTGGGGTCCAGCCCGAAGCGCTCGCAGAGCGCGTCCCGGCGGGTGCGGTCGAGGGGGCCGCGGAGTCGGGCGAGCAGGTCGATCACCTCGCCGCCGGTGAGGTTCGGCCACAGCGCGACGTCGCCGGGCACGTAGGCGAGTCGGCGGTGCAGCGCCACGGCGTCGGCCCAGGGGTCGCCGCCGAGCAGGCGCACCTCGCCGGCGTCGGGGCGCAGCAGCCCCAGCAGGACGCGGATCGCGGTGGACTTGCCGGCGCCGTTGGGCCCGAGGAAGCCGTGGACCTCGCCGGGTGCCACCTCGAGGTCGAGGCCGTCGAGGGCCCGGGTGGTGCCGAAGGTCTTGACCACCCCCCGGGCGGAGATCACGGGTGCGTCCGTCATGGGATCAGCGCTCCTCTACGTTCGTGGTGTCGAACAGTCGCGTGAACTGCTCGTAGGCGCCCTGCTCGAGGAGTCCGTGCGTGAACAGTTCCATGGTCGGCCGCAGGTACGGCGCGAGGTTCTCGGGGCCGGGGTCGTCGGCGAGCAGGTCCACGCCCAGCAGGCGGTGCATGTGCTCGTGCAGGACGAGGGTCCCGAGCGACCACAGCACCAGGGTCACCACGCGCTCGCGCGGGACGGCGCTGGGCTTGAAGATCCCCTCCTCGACGCCGCGGGCGGTGTACTCCTCGGCGTCGGCGACCATCTGGTCGACGAGCTCGTCGACGTGCTCCCCGCCCTCGGTGAGGGTGCGGACGAAGTAGCGCAGCAGCGGTCGGCCGTCCTCGATCTTTCGCAGCGCCATGAGCGGGTCGAGTTGCGGCCCGGCGTCGATCGAGTCCTCCTTGCTCCGGCGCAGGAGCCGGGCCGCATGGGCGTCGCACGCGCGGCGCAGGCCGTCCTTGCTGCCGAAGTGATGGACGATGAGCGCCTGCGAGACCCCGGCCTCGGCGGCGATCTCCTTGAGGCTCGTCGCGGCGACGCCCCGGTCGCCGAAGCGCACGAGCGCCGCGTCGAGGATCCGTTCGGCCCCGCCCTTGCGTTCTCCCTGCACATCGACCCCTTCGCCATGCTGATTGAATACTCGGTCAGTTTAGGTGCTGACTGACCATTCGGTCAATGGCGGCCGCGGAAGGTTGGCGGCGGCCCGCCCCGCTCTTCGGCGTCGGCTCGGCCTGCGAGTTCGCCCCCGGGTGCAACGCGATCGGCATCGTCCCCTGAGCCACGCCGCCACGCGGGGCGTCAGGTCCCGCAGTAGGTGACGTGCGGCGCGCCACCGGGCGGCGCGGGGCGGGCGTAACGCTCGAGCCCCGGCCGCTCGGTGTAGGGATCGGTGACGACGACGAGGAGCTCCTCGAACGGCCCGAGGTCGCCCGCCGTGGCCGCGTCCAACGCCTCCTCCACGAGGTGGTTGCGCGGGATGTAGACCGGGTTCGCGCGCTCCATCACGCGCGCGTCCGGGGAGAGCGCGCGCCACCGCCGCGCCCAGTCGCCGAAGCCGTCCTCGACATCCGTCGTGTCGCCGCGTGCCACCTCGGTGAGTCGGCGGAAGAACAGCGTGTGGTCCGGGTGGTGCTCGGCCAGCTTCTCCGCGAGGGCGTCGATGAGCGGTCGCGCCACCTCGTCGTCGACCTCCTCCCCCAGCCCGAGCTTGCGCCGCATGCCCGCGGTCCACGCCGCGGTGTAGTGCGCCGGGAAGGTCTCGAGCTCGGCGGTGAGCAGGCGGATGGCCTCCTCCTGGTTCTCGTGGACCAGGGGCAGCAGGGTCTCGGCGAAGCGGGCGAGGTTCCACTGCATGACCGGCGGCTGGGCTCCATAGGCGTAGCGGCCCTGGGTGTCGATCGAGCTGAACACCGTCCGCGGGTCCACCTCCTCCATGAAGGCACACGGGCCGTAGTCGATCGTCTCGCCGGAGATCGTGGTGTTGTCCGTGTTCATGACCCCGTGGACGAACCCCACGTGCATCCAGCGCGCCACCAGCTCGGCCTGGGCGGTGAGCACCGCGGCGAACAGGGCGAGGTAGGGGTTATCGGCGCCGGCGGCGTGGGGGTGGTGACGGGCGATGGCGTGGTCGGCCAGGCGGCGCAGCAGGTCGTCGTCGCCGTCCTCACCCGCCGCGAGCGCCCTCGCGTACTGGAACGTGCCCACGCGCAGGTGGCTCGACGCCACGCGGGCCAGGACGGCGCCGGGCAGCATCGTCTCGCGGACCACCGGCGTGCCCGTGGCCACCACTGCCAGCGAGCGGGTGGTGGGGATGCCGAGGGCGTGCATCGCCTCGCTGACGACGAACTCGCGCAGCATCGGGCCGACCGCCGCGAGGCCGTCTCCGCCGCGCGCGAACGGCGTGCGGCCCGAGCCCTTGAGGTGCAGGTCGCGCAGTCCGGGCAGGCTCTCCTCACCCGTCCGGCCCTCGTCACCCCGGGCGGTGAGTTCGCCGAGCAGCAGCGCGCGGCCGTCGCCGAGCCGCGGCGAGTATCCGCCGAACTGGTGGCCGGCGTAGGCCTGGGCCACTGGCCGCGCACCGTCGGGCACCGCGTTGCCCACGAGGAACCGGGCGCCGTCGGCGCCGCGCAGCGCTGCGGGGTCCAGCCCCAGCTCGGCGGCCAGCGGCTCGTTGAGCACGAGCAGCCGCGGCTCGGCCACCTCCGCGGCGGTCCAGGGCAGTGCCAGCTCGGGGAACTCATCGGCGTACCGGGCGCCGAGCGTCGGGGCGGTCGGCGAGGAGGTCATGCCCCGACCATACGGACGCGAGCCGAACACGCGACCGTGGGAAGAAGGGCGCCCATGTGTGACCCCGGCACCGTTAGGCTCCCCCACCATGTCGCTCCGCACGCTGCCCGCCGTCCTGCTCTTGCCTCTGCTCGCCCTCACCGCCTGCGGCGGGGCCGACGACACCCCGGTCACCGCCGGCGACGAGACCCCCGGAGTCACGGCCAGCGCCGAGGCCGGCGAGGGGAACGGCGCCGGCGGGAGCGGCGCCGGCGCGGGGGACAACGGCGAGTGTGCCGACGTCGACGGGCCGACCGTCGCGGTCGAGGCCCGCGACGGCGAGCCGCAGGTCGAGATCCCGCTGCCGGAGGACTGGGAACGCACCACGCGGACGGACTCGGAGATGATCCGCCTCATGCTGCGCAACCCCTCGATCGGCACCGGGCAGTTCGTGCCCAACGTCGTCGTCACCGCCGAGCCGGCCGACGCGGACGTGGACGCGGCGTTCGAGGCCCAGCTCAGGGGCATCCGCCAGGGCTTCGGCATCGAGGACATCACCACCACCGAGGGCACGATCTGCGGCCACCTGTCGATGATCGCCGAGTACACCGCGCCCGCGATGGGCGCGGTGCCCGAGCGCCCGGCCTCCGTTCAGATCATCGTGGTCCCCGGCGCCTCCGGTTCCACCACCTACACCATGACCGCGCAGTCCACCGCGCCCGTGGACCCGTCCTTCGAGGAGGACGTCACGACGATCTTCGAGGGCGTGCAGATCGGGGACTGAGCCCGGCCGCCCCCGGGCACCGCGGCCCGGCGGTCGCGGGGGAACCGCGTCAGCCCGCCAGCGCCACCGCGAGATTACCCAGAGAGTCCTCGAGCTGTTTCTCGGAGACCAGCGGGAAGGACACCTTCTCGAGGATCGCCTTGTCGGTGACCTTGGACCAGTCGTAGGTGAGGCGCACCAGGGTCGAGTCGGAGCCCTGCGGCTCGAGCTCCCAGACCCACTCCCAGCCGGGCGGCTCGGTGCCCGCCGGCGCGGTCCGCCAGGCGAGCAGCTTGTCCTTGACGTAGCCGGTCACGTGGTTGTCGGTCTTGTACTCGCCGCCCATGTGGTCGCCCACCATGTCCATGGTGAACACGTCGCCGACCTGCTGGATGCGGTCGGACTTGTAGTCGCCGCGGACGAAGCCGGAGCCGTCCAGCCGGTCGTGGTTCTCCGGGTTGGACAGCAGCTCGAAGATCTCGGCCGCCGAGTGATCGATCACGCGCTCGACGGTGATGCTCGTGTCGTTGCTCATGACCCCACCATGCCCGCCCACGCGCGGGCTCGCATCCGGTCGGCGGTCATCGCGTCCCCGGTGGTGCGGATCGGCCCGCCAGGAGCTCGGCGGCCATCCCGCGCGCCTGCGCCACCAGGCCCGTGCCGTAGACGGGGCGGTGCGCGAACGCCCCCTCCACCAGGAGAAAGAGGTGGTTCGCCAGCGCCTCGTGGTCAACGTCGGCGGGCACGTCCTCCCGGACGAGTTCGTCGAGCAGCGCGTACACCGCGTGTTTGTGGTAGCGGATGACGCCGTGGCCGGGGTGGTCGGCGGGCAACTCGGCCGCGGCGTTGAGGAAGGCGCACCCGCGGTGACTGTTGCCGTGGTCGGCGGCGTAGACGTCGAAGACGGCCAGGGCACGGGGGCTCGGCGCGCGCGCGACCTCCTCCTCGAGGAGCCCCCACCACCACCTGTGCCGGTTCGCCAGGTACGCCACGACCAGGCCGTCCTTGGACCCGAAGTTCGTGTAGAGGACCGGCTTGGTCACCCCGGATTCGGACGCGATCGTGTCCACCCCGACCGCGTGGATCCCCTTTTCGTAGAACAACACGGACCCGACGTCGAGGATGCGCTGCGCGCCGGGGGTCAGGTTGGTGAGATCGGGCAGGTCGGTGGCGCTCATACCCCTTGACTTTACAGGTCTGTATACGTAGGTTGTCCGCACAGGTATACAGACCTGTAAAGTTTCGCTCCGTGCGACCCCGTTGGGAGGGGATCTCGATGTCACCGCTCCACCTGTTCCTCCGCCTGATCCGAGAGCTGTGGTTCTCCCTGGACACGGCCAGTGCGCTCAAGCACGGCGGCACGGTGTCCGACGAGGCCCGTCGACACACCCGCCGGGCCGCCACACCGGAGCGCCACCCGGCCTCGTAGCCCCGGCCGAGCTCGGGGGGACGAAGAGGACTCCGATCCGTTTTCGGTCGGCAGCGGGGCCACGGCCTTGTACGATCGCGCCTGTATAGACGTCGATCGCGCCCCTGCCGGGGCGTCACCCATGGAGAGGTTCACCCGTGCGCCGCACTGTGTTCGAGCAAGACCACGAGGACTACCGCCAGACGCTCCGCGCCTTCATCGAGTCCGAGGTCGTTCCCCACTACGACGAGTGGTACGAGGCCGGGATCGTGCCGCGCGAGTTCTACTACAAGCTCGCCGAGCTCGGCACCTTCGGCATCACCGTCCCCGAGGAATACGGCGGCGCCGGGCTCGAGTCCCACAAGTTCGAGGCCATCCAGACCGAGGAGCTCACCCGCGCCGGCGTGACCTTCGGCGGCTCCAACGTCCACGTGGCGTTGTGCCTTCCGTACCTCAAGATGCTCGCCACCGAGGAGCAGAAGCAGCGGTACTTCCCCAAGTTCGTCTCCGGCGAGGAGATGTGGGCGATCGCCATGACCGAGCCCGGCACCGGCTCGGACCTGGCGGGGATGAAGACGACGGCGAAGCTGTCCGAGGACGGCACCCACTACATCCTCAACGGGGCCAAGACGTTCATCACCGGCGGCGTCCACGCCGACCGCATGATCGTGTGCGCCCGCACCTCGGCCCCCCGCGAGGACGACCGCCGCTTCGGCATCTCCCTGCTGGCCGTGCAGACCTCCCTCGAGGGCTACTCGGTCGGCCGCAAGCTCGACAAGGTGGGCCTCAAGACCTCCGACACCGCCGAGCTGTCCTTCGTGGACGTCAAGGTGCCGGTCGAGGACCTGCTCGGCGAGGAGAACAGGGGCTTCAACTACCTCGGCCAGAACCTGCCGTCGGAGCGCTGGGGCATCGCCTTTGGCGCCTACGCCCAGGCCGCGGCCGCCGTGCGCTTCGCCCAGGAGTACACCCAGCAGCGCACCGTGTTCGGCAAGCCCGTCGCCTCGTTCCAGAACACCAAGTTCGAGCTGGCCGCGTGCAAGGCCAAGGTCGACGCCGCCCAGGCCGTCGCCGACCGCGCCCTCGAGGCCCTCGACGCCGGCGAACTGACCCCGGCAGAGGCGGCGTCCGCGAAGGTGTTCTGCACCGAGGTCGCGGCCGAGGTGATCGACCGCTGCCTGCAGCTGCACGGCGGCTACGGGTTCATCAACGAGTACCCCATCGCGCGCCTCTACTCGGACAACCGCGTCAACCGCATCTACGGCGGTACCAACGAGGTCATGAAGACCATCATCGCCAAGGACATGGGGCTGTAACGGCCGTCCCGCCTACCCACCTCCCCCGAAATCGGCGACTCCACCGCCGGATCCGCGGCCCTCACAGGGGCTGCCGACCCGGCGGCGGAGTAGCCGATTTCTGGGTGCGGCGTTGAGGACTCCCCTCCGCCCGGCCGTCGTGCGAGCGACCTCCTGCCGCCACGGTCAGCGACATGAAGAAGTTCTCCATCCCCTCCGCCGGATCGGCCACCGATGCAGGCCACGCCCTGTTTCCCTCTCTGAGACTGCGGAAGTGAGCCCGTTACATCACGATTGGAACATTGCCCGGCCCCCCGCCCGGTGCCACCATCACCGGCGTCAGCATCCCCGCCGACATCACCTTCGACGAGAGGACCCGCATCATGGCCGTCAGGACCACCTCCAGGGCCGTCGCCGCCACCGTCTTCGCCACCGGCCTCGTGGCTGCCGGCGCCCCCGCCGCATCGGCGATCGACACCAGCTCCCTCGCCCCGCCGCCGGCCGACTGCGCGATCGACGACGAGGCGATCGCCGAGGAGACCCCGCACCCCATCGAGGGTGCCGAGTGGTCGGTGGGCGAGCAGGGCAACGTCTGCGGCAACCTCGGCTACCTGTTCCTCGAGACCAAGGACGGGACCGGCACCTCGCCCACCCAGGTCGTGCTGTTCCACCGCGGCGAACAGACCGCCACCCAGCCCGACGGCGACAGCCGGGTGCTCCTGGGCGGCGAGTCGGACTTGCACGTGGAGCTGCGCGTCCAGCAGGAGCCCGAGGAGGGCGAACCCAACGCGGAGGCGACCTACGCGTCCACCGTCTACGTGTGGAACCCGGTCACCGCGGACGCCACCGCCGTGCCGCTCCCGGCCGGCTTCCCGTCCTGACCTAACCGGTCCCGATACCACCGAGAGGGAGACATCCATGGACAGCGTCACCGGCTTCGCCGGAAGCATCGCGACCCTGGTCACCGACATCATCCCCAACCTGATCCCGCAACTCCTCGCCGATCCGCAGATGGGCTTGACGCTCTCGATGGGCATGCCCGTCCTCAGCGCGGGCGCCGTGTGTGAGCTCACCCCGGGCTGCAGCTCGCTCCAGCTGCCGCCGTGAGCAGGACGACCACGGCGAGCACCTACGGCCCCACCCGTCGGCGGCTCCCGGCCGCGCTGCTGCTGCCCGCCGTGGCCGCGGTGGTGGCGGCGCGGGTCGCCGGCGGGAGGAGGGGATAGCCTCGTCGTCGTCACTGGTCACCGCCGCTCCCGATGGGGAGCCGGAAGTGGTGACGACGACGAGGACCACGGTCGTCACCACCGGTGCCCCCACCGGGCCCGCCGACGCGCCCCACCCGGCGCGCCGCCGAACACCTAAGCCGAACACCTCATCAGCCATTCCGGCGCGGGACTACTGGCTAGTCTCTGAGGCACCATGCCTCTCAACCCGGATATCCTCGCCGCCGCCCTCAAGGCCGCGACCTCCTATGCCGTCAATGCGGTCGAGGTCCTGCGCTTCGGCGGACTGCAGACCGACGAGGAGACTTCGCCGTACGAAATCGTGGCCCACCGGCCGATGTTCCGGCTGCGCCGCTACTTCGCGGACTCCGGTGAGGCGCCGGGCACACCGGTCGTTCTCATCCCGCCCATGATGATCTCCGCCGACGTCTGGGACGTCTCCCCCGCGACGAGCGCGGTGGCCGCGCTGCACGCCGTCGGCATGGACCCGTGGGTGGTGGACTTCGGCTCCCCAGACCTCGAGGACGGCGGGCTCGAGCGCACCCTCACCGATCACGTCGTGGCCGTGAGCGACGCCGTGGACCTCGTCGTGGCCGCCACCGGCCGGTCGGTGCACCTCGGCGGCTACAGCCAGGGCGGCATGTTCTGCTACCAGGCCGCGGCCTACCGGCGCTCGCGCGACCTGGCCAGCGTGGTGACCTTCGGGTCGCCGGTCGACTGGCGCGGGAACGCCCCGCTCGGGGTGCCGGAGGACGTCGTGGTCAACGTCGCCCGCTTCGTCGCCGACTACGTCTTCGGCGACCGCTCGCTGCCCGGCTGGATGGCCTCGACGGGCTTCCGCCTCCTCGACCCGCTCAAGACCGCCCGGGCCCAGGTGGACTTCCTGCGCCGGCTCCACGACCGCGAGGCGCTCCTCGGCTCCGAACGCCAGCGGCGCTTCCTCGCCGGGGAGGGGTTCGTGGCGTGGTCCGGGCCGGCGATCGTCGACATGATGCAGCAGGTGATCATCCAGAACCGGATGATGGTCGGCGGCTTCGTCGTGGGCGACCACGTCGTGTCGCTGAGCGACATCACCTGCCCCGTCCTCGCGGTGCTCGGCGAGGTCGACGAGATCGGCATGCCGGGCAGCGTCCGCAAGATCGCCGACGTCGCCCCCGCCGCCGAGGTGTACGAGTTCGCGGTTCGCGCCGGACACTTCGGACTCGTCGTGGGGTCGACCGCCTCGGCCCGCACCTGGCCGGCCGTCGCAGCATGGATCCGATGGCGGGAGGGCGACGCGGACCGCCCGGAGGGCATCGCCGAGGTCCACCCCGACGACCACGCCGAGCCGTCCCCCACCAAGGCCGTGATGCTCGCGGCCGAGAGCGCGACACAGATCGCCGGACTCGGGATCGGCGCGGCGCGCGGCGTCGGCCGCCTCGCCGTCGGGACCCTCAAGGCGACCCGGGCCGTGGGCGCCGAGGCGCTGCAGGCCACACCACGCCTGCTGCGGCTCGGGCAGATCCAGCCGGCGACCCGCATCTCGTTCGCCAAGATCATCGCCGAGCGCGCCAGGGCCCAGCCGGACGACGCCTGCTTCCTCTTCGCCGACCGCGTCCACACGTACGCGGCCGTCGACACGCGGATCACCAACGTGGTCAGGGGGCTCGTCTCGGTGGGGGTCCACCAGGGCGACCACGTCGGAGTGCTCATGGACCCGCGGCCCTCGGCGCTCGTCGCGATCGCCGCGCTCTCCCGGCTCGGCGCCGTCGCCGTCCTCCTGCCGCCGTCCCCGGACCTGGCCGAGTTACTCCACCTCGGCGCGGTGGCCGAGGTCGTGGTGGACCCCGAACACGCGACCAGGGTCACCGACGCCGGGGCGCGGGCCCTCGTCCTGGGCGGGGGCGGCGCCGAACGCGACCTGCCCGGCGAGCTGGGCGCGGGCATCGTCGACCTCGAGCGCATCGACCCCGACGCCGTCGAACTCCCGCGCTGGTACCGGCCGGACCCGGGGATCGCCGCCGACCTCGCCTTTGTGGTCTTCACCCGCACCCTCGGCAAGTGGCAGGCCAAGCTCGTCACCAACCACCGGTGGGCGCTGTCCGCGTTCGGCACCGCTAGCGCCGCCCGGCTGTCCGCAGACTCCACCGTGTACTGCCTCAGCCCGCTCCACCACCCCTCGGGTCTGCTCACCGCCGTGGGCGGTGCGGTGGCCGGTGGGGCCCGGATCGCGCTCTCGCAAGGATTCGACCCAGCGACGTTCAACGACGAGGTCCGCCGCTACGGCGTGACGGTCGTGTCCTACACCTGGGCGATGATGCGCGAGTTGGTCCGCCGGCCGGCGAAGCCGGGCGAGACGCTGCCGACCCTCACGCTCTTCATGGGTTCCGGCATGCCCCGCGGCGTGTGGCGGCGAGTCCTGGACCGCTACCCGGGGACGCGCGTCCTCGAGTTCTACGCCGCCACCGAGTTCGACGTGGTACTGGCCAACCTCTCGACGACCAAGCCGGGCTCGCGCGGCCGACCGCTCCCCGGGACCGCCGCCGTCCGGCTCGTCGCGCTCGATCCGGACTCCGGCGACGCGGTCATCGGCGACGACGGCTTCACGATCCCGGCCGGGGTGGACGAACCCGGGGTGCTGCTCACCACGCCCCGCCTGGGGATCGACGCCTCGGTCCGCCGGCTGCGCGGGGTGTTCCGGGCGGGCGACACGTGGGTGTCGACCGACGACGTCTTCCAGTGCGACCGGGACGGCGACTACTGGATGCTCGGCCCGGCCAGCCACGTCGTCCACACCGGGCACGGCCCGGTGTATCCCATCCAGGTGGCCGACGCCCTCGGCGATCTGCCCGAGGTCGACCTGGCCGTGGTGTACGAGGTGCCGGGCGCGGACGGGCCGATCGCCGTGGCCGCGGTGAGCAAGTGGGGCACCAAGGCCATCGGCGCCGCCGACGTGAGCGGTGCCCTGGCCTCCGTCCCGCCCTCGGGCCGGCCCGACATCGTCCACGTCGTCGACGACATCCCGCTGACCAACTGGTACCGGCCGGACGGCGCGGCCCTCGCCGCCCGGGGCCTGCCCAAGGCCAGCCCGCGGACCTGGATCCGCGATCCCGACTCGGGCGAGTACACGCGGCTCACCAAGGCGGTGCGGGACGCGCTCTGACCTGCTGACCTGTCGGGCGAACCGCCCACTCCTCCTGACGGATCGGCGCGTGGTTCGCCGCACACGTTCTGGGCACGATCGTCGAGTTCGTTGTCCCCCTCATCCTTCTGTTCGCCACCAACTGGACGGTCGCAGTTCTGGCCGCCGCCTTCATGATGTGCTTCCACGTGTTCATCTACTCGATGTTCGCCCTGGCCATGCCGCAGGAGTGGAACCTCTTCTACGTGTTCGCCACCCCGATCGTGTTCCTCGGCTTCTTCTCCGGCGACGGGTACGCCCTGTGGGACGCCAGCAGCCCGTGGGTCGTGGTCGGTGCTGCGGTGCTCACGCTCACCCTGCCGATCGTCGGCAACTTCCGCCCCGACAAGATCTCGTTCCTGATCTCGATGCGCCAGTACGCCGGCAACTGGGCCAACTCCACCATGGCTTTCCGCAACAACGGCTGCGAGGCCAAGCTGGACAATCCGGACTTCGTCACCTCCATGACCTCGCCGAAGCACCAGCTGTCGGCACTGTTCGGCGAGGCCGGTGCCGAGATGTTCTGCAGAAGACCACCGCGTTCCGCATGATGAACACGCAGGGTCGCGGGCACATGTCGATCTTCCCGGACGTTCTGGACAGCATGGAGAACTACCGGTTCCGGGAGGGCGAGGTCATGTGCACCTTCTTCTCGGGCTGGCAGTTCGGCGACGGCCACCTGTTCGACGAGCGCACCATCGCCGCTGTACAGAAGCGCTGCAAGTTCGAGCCGGGTGAGTTCATCAGCGTCTGGACCGAGTCCCAGCCGCTCCACAAGAAGACCATCGAGTACCGGGTCATCGATGCGGCACTCGGTGTGGTGGAGCGGGGACACTACGACGTCCGGGACGTGGTCAAGGAGCAGCCCTGGTTGCCTGACGGTCCGATCGCCTACACCGTGACGTGGCGCCACCCCGAGTACCTGCCGGCCGGCGAGCGGGCGACCGCTGAGGTGCCCGCCAGCCCCGGCGCCGGGGGCCCGCTCGCCGACAGGTCCGCCGGGACCCGTCGCGACGAGTCCACGGTGGGATAGAACTGTTCCCATGCCCTCAGCAATCATCGTCGGAAGCGGGCCCAACGGTCTGGCAGCCGCGTTGACACTGGCCGCCGGTGGAGTCGATGTCACCGTTCTGGAGGCATCCGATTCCATCGGCGGCGGCACCAGGTCCGGCGAGCTGACGTTGCCGGGCCTGCTGCACGACCACTGTTCCGGGTTCCACCCGCTGGCCGTGGACACCGGCTTCAGCCGCCAGTTCGGCCTCGAGGAGCACGGCTTGCGGTGGGCACAAGCCGAAGTCCAGTACTCCCACCCGTTGGCTGGTGGGCGTGGTGCGTCGGTGTGGCGGTCGGTGGATCGCACCGCCGCGGAACTGGGTGACGACGACAAGGAGTCCTACCGTCGAATGTTCGGACCGTTGACCGAGCGGTTCCCCCAGATCGTCGAGGAGTTCCTCCAGCCACTGGTTCACGTGCCCAGACACCCGGTCCCCCTGGCGAGGTTCGGGCTGTACGCGGCACTGCCCGCCGCGGTCCTGGCCCGTCGCTGGGAGTCCGAGGAGGCGCGGGCGCTGTTCGCCGGCGTCGCCGCGCATTCGTTCCGCCCGTTGGGGTCGGTGTTGTCGTCGGCGATCGGCGTCGCCCTCGGCACCGCCGCGCACCGCTACGGTTGGCCGGTGGCAGCCGGCGGTTCGTCCACCATCACCACCGCCATGGCCACCCGCCTGGTCGAGTACGGAGGCCGGATCGAGACCGGCGTCTCCGTTCGGGACCACCGCGAGCTGGGCCGTCCCGATCTACTCATGCTCAACACCTCCCCATCCGCGGCCGCCGACATTCTCGGCGACGACCTGCCCCCGCGGGTCGGCCGCGCCTATCGACGGTTCCGGCACGGCCCCGCCGCGTTCCAGGTGGCGTTTGCCGTGGAGGGCGGGATCCCCTGGACCCACGAGCCCTCACGACGTGCGGGCACGGTCCACGTGGGCGGAACGCTTCCCGAGATCGCCGACGCCGAACGACGGGTCGTGCGCGGGGAGATGCCGGAGCGTCCGTTCATCCTGGTGGGGCAGCAGTCGGTCGCCGACCCGGGCCGCGCGAAGGGCGGCGTCCACCCCGTTGACGCCTACGCCCATGTCCCCGCGGGATGGATCGGTGACGCCACCCGGACAATCATCGACCAGATCGAGCGGTTCGCACCGGGTTTCCGGGACCGGATCCGCTCAACTCGGTCGTTGTCGACCCGACAGATCGAAGAGTACGACCCCAATTTCGTCGGCGGCGACATCGTCACCGGTGCGAACACGCCCTTCCAGCTGGTCTTCCGGCCCCGGGTGGCCCTCGATCCCTACTCCGCGGGGATTCCGGGCGTGTACCTCTGCTCCGCGGCGGCTCCGCCCGGTGCCGGCGCGCACGGAATGGCGGGATGGAACGCCGCCCGCTCCGCCCTGGCGTATCTGCGGTCGAGGTGACTGCGAGCGCAACACGAGGACGCCATGCTGATCACCACGCCGCAGGACCCGGAGCGGTAACGCGAACTCGCATGCCGGATCGGGAAGCGGCTCAGCACCAGGACCGCCGAGATCAGTCAGACCATGACAGCGGCGATCGAGGACGCGGTTGGAGAACTCGACGACGGCGACATGCGCGCGTTGCTGCATTCCAGTGTGAGCAACAACGTGGAGGTCATCGTCAGCCTGCTCGCCGCGTCCCGGGAGCCCAACGACCTGCCCCCGCTCCCCGACGCCGTCCGGTACGCGGTCGAGCTCGCGCGACACGGCGTCCCGGGCGCTCCGCTGCGCCGGGCCTACCACGTGGGTTCGGACACCCTGCTGGCCCACGTCTTCGACCAGGTCCGCGAGGTCGATTGCGAACCACACGAGCAACTGCCCCTCTATCACCACCTCGCCGGGTGGCTGTACCAGTACGTCGACGAGATCACCCGGACGGTGATGGCCGCTCATGAGGACGAGGTGCAGTCCTCCCACACCCGGGCCGCCCGGTCCATCAATTCTCTGGTCCGCAGCACTCTGAGTGGCGAGAACACCGACCTCGCCGCGTTCGAGACGACCACCGGATACCGCCTGGACCAGGTCCATCTCGGGTGCCGCGTGTGGATCGACGAATTCGGGTCCGCCCGCGATCAGGAACGACTGCTGTCGGATGTCGTGCGCGACCTGGCCTCCGGGCTGACGGTGGCCCAGCCGCCCCTGACAGTCGTCACCGATCGGGCGACCGCCGAGGTGTGGTTCGGGTGGGATCGTCGTCGTCCCTCCCCCCGTCCTTCCACTGTCGCGCCGATCGCCGCCGCGACTCCGCGCGCACGCATCTCCTTCGGCGCGCCGGCCGCAGGCGTCAAGGGGTTCCGGATGACGCGCGATCAGGCGGCACAGGCCGCCACCGTCGCGCGGGTGTCCACGTCGTCCCACGCCCATGTGGTCTCGTACGCCGACGACGGGATCCCGGTCATCGCGAGATTGGTCGAGGACCTGCCCGCCACCCGCCGATGGGTCGGCGAGGTGCTGGGAACCCTCGCCCGGGACACCGACGAGGCCGCACGCCAGCGCGACACCCTGCGGGTGTTCCTGGAGTGCGCCGAGAACTACTCCGACACGGCCGCCCGGCTGCTCCTGCACCGGAACACGGTCAGGTACCGGCTGACCAAGGCCGAGGAGGAGCTCGGCCGCCCGCCAGGTGGCCGGCGGATCGAAACCCACCTCGCGCTGGCCACCTGCCACATGCTGGGCGACGCGGTCCTGGTTCGGGGCTGATGCACGGATAGGTGCCAGGGGTTAGTCACGCGGCCTGAAGGGCCTCGTCGGTCATGATCGACTCGAATTCGATGGGGGTCAATCTGCCGAGGCGGCCTTGCCGTCTGCGGCGGCGGTAGGTGCGTTCGATCCAGTACACGATGGCGGCCCGGAGTTCGTCTCTGGTGGCCCAGGATTCGTCGACGATATCCCGGTGACCAACTGGTGCCGGCCGGACGGCGCGGCCCTCGCCGCCCGGGGCCTGCCCAAGGCGCGGCAGGCTGGTCAGGACGCACCGCTCCTCGGCCGCGGGATCGATCTTCTTCGGTTTGCCTCCGGGACTCGAACCGGAGGAGGCGGAGAACCTGGGGCAATTATCGGGCCGAAAGGCCGCCCCGTCACAGCCGTCCCTGCCGTACCGTGATGAACATCACAGTTATTCGCGTCTTGCTCTTTACGTCACCGCCGGTCAGGTCCTTGAAGTGCAGGGATGCGCCTACGTCTCGGAGGGCGTCATGTCAGGGATCCGACCTACAACAAGAATCATCGACCGCGAGCCTGGTCTCGGGGTATCGATGCGGCTCGCCGCCCGCCGCTGCGGGAGCGCTGTGACGGCGGCGCTCTTGGCGTTCGGAATGGCGCAGCCTGCGGTCGCCGCCGCCCAGCAGGGTGACCCCGGGTCGGCGGGATCGCTCGACGTGGCGGGCTCGTCACGAGCTCCCGACTGGGACTCGGTGCCGGCCGGCCCGCGCGAAGACGACTTCGGCACCGCCTTCCGTCGTTCGTTGCTCAATCCGGCGATGCTTCCGGCCGGGGTCAACGACTGGGGCTGCACCCCGAGCTCCGAGCACCCCAACCCGGTCGTGCTGGTCCACGGGACGTGGAGCAACGCCTACACCATGTGGTCGGCGCTGGCTCCCGAGCTTGTCGAAGAGGGCTATTGTGTCTACGCCCTCAACTTCGGCGACGAGAACCAGTCCCTCGTCGGACTCGTGCCGGGGCTGTACGCCTCCCGCGGGTTGGTCGAGTCCTCGACCGAGGTGGCGGCCTTCGTCGAACGGGTCCTCGACGAGACCGGGGCGTCGAAGGTAGACATGGTCGGGCACTCGCAGGGCGGCACCCAGCTCCAGCTGTACATCCAGCGCCACGGCGGCGACAAGACGGTCGAGCGCGTGGTGGGAGTCAACCCCAACACACACGGCACCTCGTTGCTGGGGATCGGCACTCTCGGATGGACTCTCGACGATGCCGGGTCGTTGGGCATCGGCTCGGTTCTGGGGTCGGCCAACGTGTCGGACCCGGGGCTGATGGCTACGGTCGGCCTGGTCATCGGTCCCGCCGGGGTTCAGCAGGCTATCGGCTCCCCGGTGATAGAGGAGATGATCGCCGCCGGTGATACCCGGCCGGGATTGGATTACACGATCTTCGCCTCGCGGTACGACGAGGTGGTGACGCCGTATACCGGCCAGTTCCTCGTTGCGGGCCCGGGTGCCACTGTCCGGAACATCCTGTTGCAGGACGGCTGCCCCGAGGACCGGTCGGACCACCTGTCCGCCACCTACTCGCTGCGGGGCAAGGAACTCATCAAGCAAGGACTGGATCCGGCGAGGAAAAACGCTCAACTTTCGACCGCCGAAACCGCTCAACCTTCGAGCACCGTCGACACCTGGGGCAAGAGTCACGGAAGCCGCAGCCGCGAAGACGAATACGGGAACTCAGGGGTCATGGTGCTGCTACAGCGAGGCAGTAGGCTTCTAGCCCGGCGTCTGCGCACGCATGGCGAGCGCCACGTCCTGTGGCCGCCGCGGGCGGCCGCTTGCTCTATGCGGGCTGCTTCTCCGCGACGACATCGAGCTGCTCGATCACGGGCTCCTCGAAGAGCTCACCCGTTTTCTCACCGAGTGCTTTCGCGACCTCACCCGACAGGTGCGCCTGGCGCCCGTCGTCGTCGGGAAATGCGTCAAAGATCCCGAACGACGAGGGTCCGAATTGGATCGCGAACCACCGGACGGTCTTGGGCTCACCCTCTACGATTGACAGCCCCTGGTTCAAGAAGTCGCGGACTTCGTCCTCCCTGCCGGGCAGTGCTTCGAGGCGCACCAGAAGCGCTTTGCTGACCTTTGTTGTTGCCATCTTGGATCTATCCTTTGCCCGGTTTTGCGTTCTCTGGGATGGATCAGAACGCCGCTACAGCTGCCTCGGCGACCGTCTGATCCTGCTCGCCGCTACCCCCGCTCACTCCTACCGCCCCGACGACCAAGCCGTCGCGGCGCAGCGGGATGCCGCCAGCAAAGACCATGACCCTGCCATTGTTCGAGCCCTGGATGCCGTAGAACTGCTCGCCGGGCTGAGCATTTTCGGCCAGGTCCTTGGTAGCGATGTCGAAGGCGCGCGCCGTAAAGGCCTTGTTGAT
Organism: Dietzia sp. 179-F 9C3 NHS; assembly: GCF_045369825.1. Taxonomy (NCBI): domain Bacteria; kingdom Bacillati; phylum Actinomycetota; class Actinomycetes; order Mycobacteriales; family Dietziaceae; genus Dietzia; species Dietzia sp. 179-F 9C3 NHS. The sequence continues at coordinate 30,708 of NZ_JBIQES010000003.1, read as the reverse complement.
CGAGATGTCGACGCTGCCCACCCACGCGTTGTCCATGCGAATGTGGGAAACTAGATTAGCGCCCGCGTCGACCACCGCAATGTTGCTCGGCGACCCGATCTCTTCCGCCTTAGCCTGAGCGGCGGCGATCACGCGCTGAGCGTCCTCGAGCGATACGGATTCGAGCCTGATGGTCATGAGTACCTCCTGGTTGTGGGCCAAATGCCAATCGCGTCGACCGATGGGCTAGGGCTGTCTCGCTCAAGTTCGACGTCATGCCGGTGTTTTCGCCGAGCCTACCCCTATCGGCTCGCGCTCGCGGAGAACGTCGACGAGTTGCTGCCTGCTCTTCAGGGGGTCGCTCCCTGGCTGCGCCGTAGTGACCTCAACGCCGTGCTTGGGACGTGCACGGATCTCGACCGTGGCGTTCCCGACGTGCAAGGGGCGGTGGTGTCCAACGCGCGCATTCGCTTCTCTCGCCGCGTACACGAGGTCACAATCGATCAGGCCCGACAACTTGTTGCGATCTGCTTGCGGTACCTCGACCGGTGGCACGGTGACTATGCCTTCGACGAGCGCGACCTTTCAGGGATCGGTCACCGGTACGCTGCGCGGGCGCACCGTCGCGCGGAACGCGCAGAGAAGGGCCGGCTCGCGGGCAACGCTACGTCTCAAGATCGGTGAGGCCGCGCAAATCTCGCTTCAGGCTGCGGTCCTAGTATCGGCTGGTGGGCCAGTACGGAACTCGCGGTGACACGGTGGTTCACGAGTCGCGACCCATCAACGCCGAGAGTGGTCTGGCGGCGCTCACCGAGGTGCTTACTCCGACGGACGCGTTCTACGTTCGCGGACACGGCGAGGTGCCCGAGGTGGATCCTGGCGCGTGGCGTCTGCGGATTCACGGTGCGGTCGAACGCGAGCTCGAGCTGTCGTTGTCGCCCTTGCGCGAAGTGTTCGCTGAGCGCGAGGTGACCGCTACCCTGCAGTGCGCCGGCAACAGACGTGCGGGACTCATGGCGGTCCGTGGCATCCCTGGCGTCGCGCCGTGGGGACCCGGCGCAACCGGCACGGCGACGTGGAGCGGCATCGCCTTCGCAGACGTGCTCGCTCTCGCCAAGCCGCTCCCGGCGGTCGAACACATCGGGTTCGTCGGGGCCGACATCTTCACCGAGGCCCGACCCGCGCAGCGTTTCGGAGGCGCCGTCCCGTTGGCGAAGGCCGTCCGCCCAGAGGTCATCCTGGCGTGGGCGATGAACGGCGTGCCCTTCGCCCCCGTGCACGGCGCCCCGGTGCGCGTGGTCGTCCCGGGCTACATTGGCGCGCGTAGCGTGAGCGCAGCAGGCAACCTGACGGCTAGGTCCGAACCCCGCACTGCGACGCGGTTTCATCATCCCGCGCCGGGTCGCACCGCGAGCGGATCCCGCAGTGACGGATCCCGCTGCGGCACCTCCGCGTACCGATCCTCCCGATGAAGACACCCCATGACAAGGTGGTTGAGCCCGTGACTGCTGTCCAGCCGCGACTTTCGGGTTGACCCAGGGCTGGCCGCCGTTGTCCTCGACGAGGAGATGTTTACCCATTGAGTGCGTCCGTTCTGGGGTCTGGCGAACTATCGCAGGGCTTCGCCGAGGCGAGCGGCGGGCGTGAGGTCGGCGGCGAGACCGCCGCCGGTCGCAGCCCGGGCAAGAGCGCGACCCAGCGCAGGTGCCTGCTTGAACAGATTGTGACCGGCCACAAAAAAGACAGAGCCTGCCTCCCACACGGCCACGCCGTCCTCGCTCCATGGGAGGTCGGTCACCCAGCAGTGAAGAAAGTCGCGCGGCTCTGGGTGGAGGCCGGGCAGCGCCCGTGTCACGTATTCGCGTGCGCGTTCGTCCAGCGATCGAATCGCCGCGGGGTCGATGAACGTTCCGTCGTCGCGGACGCCGACCGTGTCGCTGAGTCCGACCGAATAACTGCTGTTGCCCGGTAGCGGCGTCGCGTACACGCCGACTTCGCCGAAGACGCCGCTGCTGTCCTGCAGGCACGCGACTCGTGCCGGGGCGGCGGCTTTCACGTCGAAGGTCAGCCGGACGTGTGCGGCAAGGCGAACCGGCAGCGACAGGCCGACGCTGCGGGCCAGGCGGGCGGTTTCGCGGCCGGCGCACACGACCACCTTGGAGTAGACAGCCCGGTCGGTGACGCTGCGCACCTCGACCGTCCCATCGTCGCGGGGATCGATGGAGATGACCTCTGCGGTGGTGACGGCATCTGCGAGGGCACCTGCGAGTGCCGTGATCGCGGTGCGGGTGCGGATCGCGCCGCCCGACTCCTCGAGCACCGCTGGCCCCGAGTACCCAGCGAGCAGCGGCATTCGCTGGGCGAGCTCGGCTGCATCGATCTCGTGCGCTTCCACGCCGCCGACCTGGTCGAGCACCCGCAGCCGCGCCAGGGCGCTCTCGCCGATCGCCACGACACCGTCCGATGAGACAAGCTCGAGGTCAAAGTGTTCGGCCCACTCATCCCATATTCCGCGGCTTTCGCGCGCGAAAGCGACGAGTCGCGGGTCGTCGTGGGCATGCCGGAAGATCCGCGACTCGCCCGCGGACTGACCCGTTCCGGGCACACCGGCCTCGTACAAGCGCACCGGCACGCCCTGCTCCCGCAGCGCGTACGCCGTCGACAGACCGACGATCCCGCCCCCGATCACTGCTACCTCGGGTGAACGCGTCGGGGCAACGTCGTCGTCAGTTCCTGTCATCGCGGTTCCTCGATCTGTCAGGGATGGGCGATAGGCCGCAAGAGAAGGGGCCGCTGCCACGACGTCAACGGGCTGTGTCAGCCCGATGACGCCGGGCAGCGACCCCTCATGTCGGGGTCAGTACTCCCGGTCTGTGGTGTCAGGCGGGGAGCTTGGAAGCCAGGACGTCGAGCTTCTCGATCGTGGGTTCGGAGAACAACGTGCCGGCGTTCTCGCCGAGCGCTTCCGCCACGGGTCCGGACAGGTGAGCGTCACGTCCGGCGTCGTCCGGAAAGACGTCGAAGATGCCGAACGAGGTCGGCCCGAGGCGGATCGCGAACCACGCGGTGGTGGCCTGCTCTCCCTCGACAAGCCCACGGCCGCTGTCAAGGAAGTCCTTCACCTCGTCCTCCTTGCCGGGCAACGCGTCGAACCTGACCAGCAGTCCCTTGGTCACACTCATGATGTCTCCTCTTCCTTTGTTGTGGTGCCCGCGAGTTGGGACACGATCGCCTCGCAGAACGCCGACAGATCGTCGGGCGAGCGGCTTGTGATGAGATTCTTGTCGACCACGACCTCTTGGTCGACGACGTCGGCGCCGGCGTTGCGCAGGTCCGTGCGGATGCTCGGGAAGGACGTCAGGGTGCGGCCAGTGACCACGCCGGCCTCGATCAACGTCCACGGCCCGTGACAGATCGCCGCCACCGGCTTACCGCTCTCGACGAAGTCGCGGACGAAGGCGACAGCGTTCTCGTCGACCCGGAGCTGGTCGGGGTTCACCGTCCCGCCCGGAAGCACCAAGGCGTCGTAGTCGGCCACCGAGGCCTCAGCCACCAGCCCGTCGACGCCGAACGTGCCCGCTTCATCCAGGTCGTTGTCGCGGGCCTTGATCTCGCCGTCGTGGATCGAGAGGATCTCTGTCCGGGCGCCGGCCCGGTCCAGTGCCTCGCGGGGTTGCTCGAGCTCGACGCGTTCGACCCCGTCCGCGGCGAGGATCGCGACTGTCCTGCCCTGCAGATCTGCTGCCATGTCAGTTCGCCTTCTTTCCGCTGGACATACCCGGCTTGATGACGACCTTGGTCCAGCCCTCGGACCTGGCGTCGAAGTTCCTGTAGGCGTCGGCGGCCTCTTCCAGCGAGATCTCGTGGGAGACGATCCAGGACGGCTTCGCCTTGTCAGCCGCGATCAGGTCCCGGAGCCGGCGGTTGTACCGCTTGACCGGGGCTTGACCGTTGCCCATGGTCTGCCCCTTGAACCAGTGGGTGCCGAAGTCGATGGCCGCCTTGCCCTGTTTGGCCAAGTCGTCCTCGGCCCCTGGATCCTGGGGGACGAACACGCCGACGGTGCCGATCCCGCCGGTGAAGCGCACCGCGTTGATGAGCATGTTCAAGGTGGCAGCCGTGTCTTCGTTGCCCTGAGGATCATGTGCCTGATAGCCCACGCACTCGCAGCCACGGTCGGCTCCGAGCCCCATCGTCTCGTCCAGCACCGCCTGCACCGGGTCGACCTTGGAGTCGTCGTTGGCAATCGCACCGATCTGCTCGGCCAGCGCCAGCCGGTCGGGGTGGCGATCGACCACCATGACCTTCGCGGCCCCCTTGATCGTCGCGGACAGGGCAGCCATCAGCCCCACCGGTCCGGCCCCGGCTATCACGACGCTGTCACCCGGGATCACGCCTGCCATCTCGGTGGCGTGGTAGCCGGTGGGGAAGATGTCGGAGAGCATGACGTAGTCGTTCTCCTTCTCCTGCGCATCCTCACCCAGGCGCAGCGCGTTGTGGTCGCCGAAGGGGACCCGGAGCAGCTCCGCTTGGCCTCCGCCGTACGGGCCCATGTCCGCAAATCCGTATGCCGCACCGGCGGCCGACGGGTCAGGCTGCGTGGTCAGGCAGTAATTCGTCAGACCGCGCTCGCAGTTCTTGCAGAACCCGCACGAGATGTTGAAGGGCAACACGACCCGGTCGCCCACCTTGACCTTCTCCACGCCCTGACCGACCTCCACCACCTCCCCCATGTTCTCGTGGCCGAACGTGCGGCCCTCCTCGAAGGAGGTCCGGCCCTCATACATGTGCAGGTCCGAGCCGCAGATGTTGGTCGTTGTCACCCTGACCAGCACATCGGTGGGACGTTCGATCTTCGCGTCCGGAACATCCGTGACCGCGACATCTCTGGGCCCCTGATAGACGACAGCCTTCATGGCGAGCCTCCAATGGTTGTGCTTGGCAAACCTCTGACTTCCCCACGCTACGCCTCACGCCACCAATATGTGTCGTGTCACGGATTGTGGGCAGGTCCTCGGAGCCTGCCCTGAACCGCCTCAGGTTTCCCGCCGCCTCCTTTTCGAGTCGAGGAGGATGGTTGTATGCCGAAGAAAGATCGATCCCGCGGTCAAGGAGCGGGCACTGCGGATGGTGGCCGAGCACCGCGGGGAGTACGCGTCGCTGACGGCCTGCTGTGACCAGGTGGGCCGCCGTCTGGGACTGGGCAAGGAAACGGTTCGCAGGTGGGCGGTGCAGGCCGACATCGACGCCGGCGCACGCCCCGGCGTCAGCACCGAGGAGAGCGCCGAGATCAAGCGGCTTAGGGCCGAGAACCGGCGGCTGACCGAATACCTGGAGATCATGCGCTGGGGTGTACCAAGGATCTTGGACAGCCAAGATCCTTGGTACACCCCACTGGTCGCGCAAGCCGTCGATGGCTTGCGTCGGTCAAGGCTTGCTCAGTGCTCGTCGTAGTGATCCTCGTGTTCAGCATGCCGGTGACCATCGTGCATGTAGTCAACGTGGTCGCCATGCTGGATGGCCTCATGTCCACAGTCGGGACCGTGGCGGTGCTCGGCGACCGTGTGCTCGGCAGTGGTGCACTCGAACTGGTGCGCGGTGCTCATAGTGTGATTTCCTTCCAGCTGGCGACTCGGTAGCGGGCTAGCCATCCGAGGATGCCAATCTGTCCACAGTGCTATCTCACCGCTATCTCACCATTTATATGCAAACGTCGCAATGTGTTTATGGGTACGGGCCGAGTCGCAAGAGCAGTCCTGCCACAGACCGTGAACCCGCAGGTCTCGGCGTGGGGCGGTCGCGCGCCCACCCGGACGTGGTCATCGACAGCAGGGTCTACCCGTACGGCAACTCGTCTTACCTAACGCGCGGCCGCCGATCTCGCCCGTCCATACACACTCACGGACTGTTCGCTAGTCGCCTCGGATCTCGGAGCGTTCCGCTGATGCCCACATCCGGCGGTAGCATCCGTCCGAGTCCAGTAGTTCAGCATGGGTACCGCGCTCGGCCACCTGCCCGCGGTCAAGGACGATGATCTCGTCGGCGTCGATAACCGTGCTCAGGCGATGAGCGATGAGCAGCACCGATCGTCCGCGGGCCAGTGCGGAGATCACCTCGCAGACCTCGCTCTCTGTGCGGGTGTCCAAAGCCGAGGTCGGCTCGTCCAGCACCACGATCGGCGCGTCCACGAGCAGCGCCCGGGCGGTGGCCAGGCGTTGCCGCTGTCCGCCGGATAGTCCGGCGCCATCCTCACCCAGTTGCGTGTCGTACCCGTGGGGCAGGTCGCTGATCGCGGTGTGGAGCTTCGCTCGCCGGGCTGCGTTCACGACGTCGGCACGGTCCGCGTCGGGACGGCCGAGCGCGATGTTCTCGGCCACCGTCCCCGGCATCAGATGGGTCTTTTGGAAAACCTGGGTCACCGTGGCCGCGAGAGTATCGGGGGCGATCTCGCGGACGTCCACTCCGCCGATCCTCACCGAGCCCGTGGTGGGGTCGTCGAGGCGGGAGAGCAGGGCCCCGAGCGATGACTTGCCGCTGCCCGAGTGGCCCACCACCGCGATCATGCCCTTCTCCGGGAGTGTCACGTCGATCCCGTGCAACGCCGGTGTGCCGTCGGGGTACTCGTATCCGACCCCGTCGAACCGCACGTCGACGCCACGGGGGTTCTTCGGGTCCGACGGTTCGGGCAGTTGCGCGATCTCCGCGACTGATCGCAGTCGCTCCACGGCGGCACGGGCTATGTGCCACTGCTCGCCCACTGATAGCGCCGCAAGCAGCGGCCGGTACACCGCAATTACCACGAGGAGGAACCCGATTGAGATCTCGGTCCCGCGACCGGCCACCACTGCCATCATGACCGGCACCCCGGCCATGAGAACGGCCGAGGCCAGCATCAGCGGGAAGATTAGCTTGCCGAGCATGCGTACCGAGGAGTCGTGTAGCTCCAGCGCAGTCGCGCGGAGAACATCGTTGATCCGCTCCGGCGCCGCGAGCACTCGCCACACCATGATCGCAGTCAGCACGTCGACGAACCGCGCCGAGGACTCCGCTTGCTGAGCGGTCCGTTCTCGGGCCGCAGTGGTGGTCCGGATGCCCGCCCACACGATGGCTGGGATCGCCGCTATCACAGGCCCTGTGAGGATGAGCGCGACGACTGGGTCGTAGACAGATGCCGCGGCTATGACGAATACGGGTAATCCGAGAGCCTGCCCCAGCTTGGGCAGTCCCTCGGACAGGAAGTCCTCAATTTGCTGCATGTCGCCGGTGAGTAGCGCCTGGATCTCCCCTCGACGGCGACCGGCGGCCATCGGCACGGGCACGCGGAGCAGATGCTCGAGAATCCACACCCGGGCGTGGGCCGACACCTGATACGAGGCCAGCCATGAATCCCTGGCGGCCAGATAGGAGGCGAGTAGCTGGCCGACGAGCGTCGCCACGGCTACCACCGTCACGTGGGCCGCCCGGTCGCCGTCGACCTCCCCGCCACGGGCCAGGTGCACCACGAGCGTGATCAGCACCCCGTAGAGGAGTCCGCCGAGCAGGGACTGGACGATCCGCCATCCCACCCCGCGCACAACGCGCACTCGTTCGGCACCGGCGATTTGCCACAGCGTGCGAAAGCCGCTCATCGGATTCCCGCCCTCGCTCGCGCCTCGGCATCATTCAGCTCGGCGTAGAGCCCGCCGCGGCCGATCAGCTCCTCGTGTGTGCCCTGCTCGGCGACCGCGCCCCGGTCGAGCACCACGATGTGGTCCGCCCGTCGGGCCAATGCGATGCGATGGGTCGCCATCACTAGGGTCCGGCCCCGGCACCATCGGGAGATCGACTCCCACAAATCGCCCTCGGTGAGTGGATCGACCGAGGCGGTCGGTTCGTCCATCAGCACCAACCAGGCGTCGACGACGAGGGCCCGAGCGAGGGCGAGTCGCTGCCGCTGTCCCCCGGACAAGCCGGCTCCGGCCTCCCCTAGACGCCGATCGAGAGCCGCCTCCCCCAACTCCTCGCGAAGCCCGACGGCCTCCAATGCGTCAAGAAGCAGCTCGTCGGGGGCGTCGTAAGCCCCGGTGCGGAGGTTGTCGGCGACTGAGCCGGCGAATAGCAAGGGGTTCTGGGCGGCCAGGCTCACCCAGCGCCGACCGGGTGTGTTGATGAGCTCGGCGGTGGACACCCCGCCGAGTGACACCTCACCGACGGGCGGTGTCCGCAACCCGGCGAGCACCTCGAGGAGGGTCGTCTTGCCCGACCCGGACTCCCCCACCAGGGCGACGGTCGTGCCCTCGGGGACCCGGAACGAGACCTGTCGGAGGGTGCCGGTTCGCCCCCGGTGTCCGAAGTCGAGGTCGTCGACCACCACTGCGCCATCACTCGGCTTCCGACCGGTCATCGTCGCCGGGTCGGTCGGTGACAGGTCGAGTTGGTCCTGAACGGCGCGGGCGCTCGCCGCAGCCAGCGGAAGCGAGTGCATCCGGTAGAAGAGGGTGACGAGTGGAACCGTGTAGGCCGGCCCGAGAACGATGAACAGAAGGAACGTCTCCACATCCAATCGGCCGGCCGCGAGAAGCCATGCCCCGAGCACCGCGATGACCGCTGGTGCCGCGGTGACCAGGGGAGAAAACCAGGCGCCCCACCGTAGGAACGCCGCGCCCCACGCGGATTGCAGGTTCGCGGTGTGTCCGATCGTGGACACGGCAGTGGACCCGGGAGCCCGAGCGCCGAAGACCCTGATCTCCGCAAGGGCGGTGAGCTGGTCCATCATCGCCCGACCCATCTCCGCGTTCGCCGCGACGAACTCGCCCATCCGGTGGGCGTTGGAGCGCATCGCCCGCCGCATCGTCCAGAAGGCCAGGGGGGTTACCGCGGTGCACGCCAGTGCCAGGCGCCAGTCCTCACCGAGAAGCCACACCGTCATGGCGAGCCATACCGTCACGCTGGCCGCGAACTCTGGAACACCGTGCGCGAGGATCCCCTCGAGGCGCTCGACCTCCTCCCCTGCGGCAGAGCGGGCGGAGGCCGTGTGCCCATCCGACAGATCGGACAGAACCGCCCCGGACCACGCCTCGCCGAGTGCGACGCGGATCCTGGCGATCACATCGAAGGCGGCGCGGTGCGCCAGCGCGGTGGCCGCTCCGAAGGTGACGTAGGTGACGACGACTCCCGCAGCCGCCAGTGCGACCGCCTGGGGAACTGTCATTCCCCCGTTGCCCACCACCAGGTGCACAAGTAGTCGGTAGACGGCGTAGGGCACCGCGAGCTCCGCGAAAGCCGAGATCGCGGCCAGCACCACCGCCGCCACGAGCTGGCGGCGGGATCCGTCGAGGTGCGGGCGTACCAGCCGCGGCACGGCCCGGTAGTCGAATCCCGAGGCGCTCACTGCGGCTTCCCTGTCTGGTCGCCGGCCTGTTTGCGGTGGCCGGCATGAGCTCCGTGACCAGTCGGGATGAGTGGTTCTGTGGTGAGGATGAGGCGGTCCGGCGAATGCCGGCTCATGTGCACCCCGGCGCTGCCCACCGGCGTCCACCCGGCGGCCTCCAGTGCTGACGGGCCGAAGGGACAGAGTAGCCCGTCGGGCACATCAACCACACCTTCGTCGCGCAGGACTCGGCGGGCCGCCGAGGCTCGGGCCTGTTCGTCGTCACCGAGGTTCTCCCAACGATGTGTGGCCTCGGGATCGTGGTCGAGGCGTGCCGGGTCGTCGCCGGGCCGGAGCAGGACGTCCACGCGGTATCGGGCCAGATCGCTGTCCTGCAGGCAGCGGGCCAGGACGGTGGTACGGACCTTGTGCGCATCCCCCGGCTCCCAGGGGTCGAGAGCTAGCTCCCCATCCCGCCGTGCGAGGTCCGCGACAAGCTCGTCGAGCCGCTCCGGGCCCGCCCATGGCTCGGATCGCAACGCTCGTTCGCGCAGACGCCGGGGATCGCGTCGGGCGTCGCGGAGGTCGCCGAGAAAAAGCACTCCACCGGGGGCTAGCAGGTCGAGGAGGTTCGCAAGCACCTCTCCCAGGTAGTCCCGGTCGGGGAAATAGTGCACCACGCTGTTGAGGATGATGAGGTCTGGTCTGTCGCCGGGGAGCGACCGCGCGCCCAGCTCGTGGGCAGCGCAGCGATCGAACGTGAGGCTGGCGGGCCGCTCCGGATCCTCGACGAGGTCTTTGACCCCGGCGAGCGTCAGGTCGACCGCGTGATAGGACTGCACCTCCTGTCCGAGGACGCGGGCGATCATCCCGGTGCCGGCCCCCACGTCGAGCACTCGCTCTGGACGAAGTCCCCGCAGCCGGTCGACGGTGGCGTCCCGCCACTGCCACATGGTCTCTGCGGGAAGGGGACGGCCGGACAGCGCGTCGACCCATCCCTCGAGACCGGGGGCGGCGGTCCCCCGGCCGTGCCCGTCGGTGTAGATCTCCTCGTAGACCGTGGTCCACGCATCCACACGGTCGACCTGAGTACTCGTCAGCGCCCGATTCATCACCCGGGGCCCCGCCCGTCCACGTCAGCCCCGACCGCTTTGATTCCGACCGTGTCAGAACGGTGCAGGTCAGTCAGGAACTCCCGGATCGCCGATCCGATTCGTTCCACCGCGGGGCTCCTGAGCACCGAGTAGTGGTGCGCGTCCACTCCGATGATCCGGGCACTGGATCCGAGGGCGGTCCCCCATCCCAGATCCTTCGAGCCCGGCGCGTCGTCCACGCCCATGCCGACGCCGGAGTTCACCGGGGAGGTCTCGTCGGCCCGTATCAGCAGGACGGGCACGCCGGTGCCCTTGAGTGAGCGGGCGTGATGCTCCGCCAGCCCCGCCAGATGGGAGGTGAAGACCTCGAGTCGCCGGCGGGCATCCGTCGCGGTTAGTCCCGCGGCCCGTAACTGCGTCGCGAGAACGTCGCCCCGGTCGGTGGGATCGGCGGCGCCGGCCATACCGAGCCTCAGCGCCTCCTCCGCGATGTCCTCCGCCGCGCGCCCCTGAGAACCGGTGCCGGCGAAGGCCTGCACGGACCGCAGATAGCGCAGTGCCACCTCAGCGTCGACCTCGCCCGGCGCGAGTCCTGCGATGCGTCGGATGCGGTCCGGCGTGGTCGAGTCGATCATGATCACCCCGCCCACGCGGACGCCTCGTCCGTGTAGCTCCACGGCCACGTCGTGGGCGACGGTGCCTCCCATCGACCAGCCACCGAGCACCAAGGGGTGGTCCTGGCCCCGATGGGCGGCCTCGAGCAGATCCGCGTAGGCGGCGACGACGAGCGAGAGATCGTCCGGCATCGGGGTGTCGAAGTACCGGGGATCGGGAAGTGCCAGCACCCGCCAATCCGGGAGTTCGACGACCAGGTCCGAGTAGCACAGGACGTCGCCACCCGAGGGGTGGAGCAGATAGACGGACCTGCCCCGGGGCCCGGACATCGGGACGAGGTGGGTCTCCGGATCGAGTTTTCTGACTGCGGCGAGCGCGGCGGAGCGACCCGAGCCCTCAGCCTCGACGGGACCCTCTGGTCCGTCGGCGTCTCGCTGCTCGTCCACGAGGGCCGCTATGCGTTCGATGGTGGGATCGACCACTGCTTCAGCCGGAGCCACCGCCAGCCCGGTGCGTCGCCGCAGGGCGACGAGGACACGGACGAGACCGAGCGAGTCCCCGCCCGCCGAGAAGAAGTCGGTCGAATCGGCGGGTGTGCTCCCCAGCTGAGAGGTCACGGCTTCGCGGACGTGGGCCAGGGTGGCCTCCCCGGCGGCTCGCAGCGGTCGGGGTCTCGCATCGTCCCCGACATCGCCCGGCGAGCGCGATGTGAGCTCGGCCAGCGATCGCTCGCCCGTCGACCCGTCCTGATCACGACCGTGCCGCGGCCAGTCGCCGTGCTCAAGGACTCGATCCTCGAGCACGGCGGCAACGAAATCTTGCACGCGGTCGACAAGACGCTGGTGGTCGTCGGGGTCGATGACCCCTTCGGGGCAGTCGACGTTGCACACGATCTGGTCGTGCTCGGACGCCACCTGCAGGTCCACGAGGACCTGTGGGGTGCGTACCCGCTCCCAGACATCGGTCGGGTCGATGCGTCTGGTCACCGACTGCGCCGTGGGATCGCTGAAGCCCAGCGTGGAGGTGAATACGACGGGAGAGACGAGGCCGCGGGTGCCCCGGTATCGCGACAGCTCCCGGGCGACGTCGACACCGTCGACAGCGGAATCGTCGAGTGAGCGACCGACCGCGTCGCCGAAGCTACCAGCGTGTACCGCCGGGTCCGACGAGTCGGGCACCGCGATGTCCACCAGCACCGTCGATGAGAACGCGCCCAGGACCCTGTCGATGTCGCCGGAGATCGGCGGACGGTTGAAGTACAAAACGGTGAGCAGGAACCGCTCCTGGGCACACCACTCGGCCAGCGCGTGGGAGTACGCGGCCCCGAACACCGCCGTGGGCGTTACCCGTGCGGCGCGGCACCGCGCGGTGAACGCCGCCGCGGTGTCGGCATCGAGTCGGAATGCACGACGCTCCATCCGGCGCACCCGGTCCGGCACCGCTCGCACGGGGACGAGCGGTGCCTGCGGAAGCTCGGGTAACCGGCGCCGCCAGTTCTCCAGCGCACGGCGTGCCGCCGGACTTCTCGAGCTTGACTCGAGGGTCGCCACGTGGTCGGCGAAGCTCACCTCGGGCGCCCGGAAGTAGGCGTTGGGCTCGTCGTGGAAGGTGAGTAGTTGGTCGAAGAACAGGTAGAAGGACCATCCGTCCACGAAGACGAGAGCGGCCACCACATGGACGCGGGCACCGCCCCCGGGTAGCAGGTGCGCTCGGATGCGGAAGGTTGGCCACTGTTCGGGGTCGGGCCCGTCGACCTCCCAGGCCGATCGGGTGTCGGCGATGGCGCGGGAGACCTCCTCGTCGGCGCATCCGGTGAGGTCGACGATCTCGACGGGGTCGGCAGCGAGCCGGGGGTCGCCCGGATCGAGGACCCGTTGATAGCCATCCTCGGTAACTACGGCGCGCAGCATCGGCTGGTGATCGATGAGCCGACGCGCGGCCGCACGCAGCCGCGTGGGGTCACACAGTGGGTCGAAAAAGTCGACGACGAAATGCGCGGCATCGTTGGAGAGCTGCCAGCCCCCCTGCGCACCGACCCAATAGGCCTGCTGCAGCGGGGTCAGGGGGAACGGCCGCCCCGGTTCCGCCCGAACGAGCTGCGGCGGTTCGGCATCACCGATGCGCCATCCCGCCGCCGTTGCTTCACGGGCGATCTCCTCAGGACTGACCCCGTTGAGGACGTCGGCGACGGGGACGGTGACACCGATTTCCCGTAGGCCGGCCACCGTTCGCACTGCGGTGAGCGAGTCTCCTCCCAGTGCGAGGAACTCCGCCTCGGGAGCGACGTCGGCGGGGTTGAGCCCCAGCACATCGGCCCAGGATCCCCGGACGAGGTCGAGCAGGATCGCGGCCGGATCGTCTGCCCGGTCGACACCGGGTCGCCCCGCTCCTCCCTCATCGCCCTCGGCTGACACGGCCTCAGGCGACGGCGCGTCCTCGACAAGAGTGCGCACCGTTTCCTCGTACACCCCAACGGCCCGCTCGAGCCGTTCGGCGTCGACCGCAGTGGCGAGGTAGTCCCACTGGGCGATGATGTTGCCGCCCCAGCGATAGACTTGGTGGTCCAACACCACCTGAGGTGTCTGGCTGATCCCGCCGACGAGCTCACCACTCCAGTCGTCGTCGAACCCAGACTCGTCCTCCCCGCCGAGGGTGCTGGTGAACACAACCGGTGCCGAGAACCGCCGGCCCTCCTGGGCACTGCGCATGGCGAGCACGTCGATCCCCGACACGCTCGACCGGTCAAGCGCTTCGAACAGCGAGGCCCCCACCGAGTCGAGAGAGGCATGGGAATCGGCCGAGGTGTGCAGTCCTACCAGGGACAACTCGGTGAACTCTCCGATGACCCCGGCCATCTCCGGCGGACGCCCGAAGGTTGTGAGCATCACGGAGAACTCCGATCTGCCGGACAACTCGCGCAGCATGTGGGCGTACGCGGTGAGCAACAATGCGGTCGGCGTGGTCCTCCTGCGGGCGCTCGCGCGCACCACCGCCTGGCTCAGCTCGGGACCCAGTGCCCAGCGGTGCCGGGCAAAACCTCCGACCGGCACCTGCTCAGGAGCCACCGCTTCGCCGGTGACCTCGGGCGCGGCGGGAAGCACTCCGACCCGGTCCGCCCACCAGCGGCGGTCCTCGTCCTGCCTGTTACAGCTCGCGTCCCTACTCGCCGCGCCTGCCCGTACGTGGTCGGCGAAGGTGCGCAGCGGCGCCGGGCCCGGGTCCTCACCGCGATAGATCACTCCCATCTCCGAATGCAGGAGACCGAAACTGTCGGCGTCGCAGACCAGCACGTCGATGCTCCATCCCACGTGCACCGCGTCGGCGGTGATTGCGAGGTACGGACAGACCAGCGGCCACCGCGAGGCCGGGGCGCGCCGCATCGACAGGCGGTCTCGCCACCGCTGGAGCGCGGTATCGGGATCGTCTAAGTGGCTCAGATCAGTGACGTCAAGACGGAAATCCTCGGGCCTGATGTCGAGTTCGTGCATCCCGTCCAGCTCGACGACCGTCCGCAGCATCGGGTGACGCTGCACGAGGGTGCGGAAGGCGGCCTCGAACCGCTCCGGGTCAAGGGACCGTGATCGGAACTCCACGAAGCTGTGGCACGCCGCGCCTCCGACCCCGTAGTCGTCCTCGCGCCCCAGTAGGTACGCGCGCTGGACCGGGGTAAGCGGAGCCGGGCCCACGTGGTCCCGGAACGAATCCGGGGTGCGTGATGTACCGGCCCGGTCCACCTCGTGGCCCGGATCCAGCACGGCCATGCCCGCCACGGCCCCCGGTGTCGGATCGTCGAGGAGATCCCGCAGCCGCAGGTCGAGTCCCAGTTCGTCGCGGAGGGCGCCGAGCAGCCTGGTGGCGGCCAGGGACTGGCCACCGAGGGCGAAGAAATCGGACTCGGGACCGACCTCCTCACGGTCCAGACCGAGGGCGTCGGCCCAGAGTGCACACAGTCGGTCGAGCCAGGGCTGCGCCTCGACGGCGCCGGGACCGTCCGACAACGACGCGGCGAAGGCCCGCCGCGGAGTCTCGGAGCCGGTCGCCTGGTCGACGTCCACGCCCTCGATCGTGAGCGGGCGGCGGCTGGCGATCACCGTGCCCCGAGCCGGGCCCGCGACTATCCGACGTAGCAGGGTCGAGGCGTACTCCGGATCCAGGGCGTGCCGCAGTAGGTTCCGGGCGAACGCGGCGTCTTCGGCACCGGTGGTGCGCCATCCGTCCCAGGCCACCGCGACCCGCCGGGTCCGCTGTGCCGGTGCGGTGGTCTCGCAGCGCAGTTCCACGGCCCGACACGACACGGCGTACGCGGCCAGTCCGAGTCCGCCCGAGACGGAGGCGAGGGACGACATCGCCACGATGACGTCGGGAGCTTCCTCGCCGAGGTCGACCACTGCCTGTTCCAGAGCGCCCCAGACCCGCACTCGCGCACGGTCGTGGGCCTGCAGGACCTCCGCTCCCGACTCCTGGACGGTCGCGAAGCTCTCCTTACCCACCACACCGGTGCACTGCACCACGATCAGGGGGCCGCTTCCCTGGCTGTCGCTCAGCACGCCTGCGAGCGCGGCGGCGTCGGAGCCATCCCAGGTGGCCACGGACGCGCCCCGGGGGACGAGACCGGGGGGCACGTCGCACAGCTCGCGGCGGGTGGTCAGTGTGACGGGCGATCCGGCTGCGACGAAGGACGCGGCAATTTCCCGACCCACGGTGCCGAGCCCGCCGATGACCACGACGCGTGGGGACGCCTGACCCTGGGGGGTGTCCGGCGCAGTCGACACGGGGTGATCGACGACCACCTCGTCCTGCCACGAGCTTCCTGACAGGTGGACCGTGGTGGGCCAGCGGGTCGGCCCGTGACGGTGCAGATCGGCTGCCAGCGCGCACCCGGCTGCGTGAGGGTCACCGGAGTGCACGACGATCCCGGCTAGGGCGAGCTCCGGGTGCTCAGCCCGCACCGAGGGCAGCGCTGCGAGCACGGCCGCCGTCGCCTCGGGATCGCCCTCGCGGGCATCGACCGTGACGACGAGTGGTCCACCGGACTCGAGTGCGTCGCGGATGACGGCGCGGAGACCGGCCAGCGCGGTGAGCGCGGGCCCCTGGGCACGCCAGACGATTGCATTCTCGGGCACGTGGTCGGCGGCCGATGGAGCGAGCCGGTCGCGCAGGGCCCTGCGACGCAGCTCGGACGGGGTCGCCACCGGAGTCGGGTCCTCCGGCTCCGTCCACGCCCGGGTGCGGTCGAAGGGGTAGCGCGGCAGCGGATGGGCGCCCCGACGTCCTTGCACGAGCTCGTCGACGTGCACGTCACGGCCGGCGGCGTGGAGTTGGCCCAACCCCCGCAGCACCCCTTCTCGGCGCACGGAGCCGTCGTCCTCGGCCAACGCGATGATCTTCTCGAGCCCGGGCGGGGCGCATTCGCGGGTGAGTGCCGCGATCACCGAGCCGGGTCCGAGATCCACCAGGACGAACGGGCCCCGCAGGTCATCGGCCAACCGCCCCAGGGTCTCGTCGAACCGCACCGAACGGCGCAGGTGGTCGGCCCAGTGATCTGGATCGCCGACATGCGCCGCGGTGATCGGTCCGGCCGTCAGACAGCTGTACAGCGTCCCTTGCGGGTCCCGCGTCGCGAGACCGGTGGCCGCCGCGCGGAGCTCGGGTATCGCCGAGACCACGTGCGTCGAGTGCCCCGGGACGGATATCCGCACCCGGGTGGCGTCGTCCCCGAGCTCGTCGACCACGCGGTCGATCACGGTGGCCGACCCCGCCAGCACCGCTGATCGCGGCGAGTTCCGTGCGGCGATCTCGACCCCCGGGAATCGTTCAAGAAGATCCGAAATCGCCTCGGCGCCGCGGCGGACGCGCGCCATGCCGCCTGGTTCGAGCGTCGACAGTGCTTTGGCCCGCCGGGCGACGAGCCGCATCGTCTCGGTGGCGTCGAGTGCGCCCGACAGGACGGCGGCCGCGTACTCGCCCGAGGAGTGGCCGATCCAGGCGTCGGGCCTAGACCCGCCCCTTAGCCACAGGCGGCCCCCGGCCACCGTCGTGGCGAACAGTGCGGGAAGGCCGAGCAGGGGATCGTCGGCATCGGCCGGAGACAACCCGGCGGCGGACGGGCAGCACACCCGCCGGAGGTCATCGCCCACGATCTCCTCGGCGACCGAGGCGAGTTGGTCGATCAGAGCCCTGGCCGCGGGCTCGGTGCGGTAGAGATCTTCCGCCATCCCAGTCCGCTGCGCGCCGCCGCCTGGGCAGGCCGCGACGACGGCGGGGACTCGGGTCTCATCGGACTCAGAAGACGTGATTGTCTCAAGCACGGCGCCGTCGGTGCCGTTGACCACGAGCGCGGCGCGAAACCTGCGTGGGCCCTCGGAACGCGACAATGAATGGGCGAGGTCAGGAACCGCGAGTGCGCTGCCGCCGCCGGAGGTAGCGCATGCAGCGGCCTGAGCGGTGGAGATCAGCCCGTCGAGCGCGGCGCGGCTCGCCGCACCGAGCAGCCACAACTGCGGGCGAGGGTCCGACTCGGTCACCGGCGTGCGCTCGGACTGCGCCACGACGACGTGCGCATTGGTTCCGCCGAATCCGAGCGAGCTGACCCCCGCGATGCGGGGCCGGCCCGGGCCCCAGTCTGTCGCGGCGTCGGCGCAGCGGAAGGCGGAACCATCGAGCCCGAGGTCGGGATTGGGCTCGGCACAGTGCAACGACGCCGGGATTACTCCCCGCTCCACCGCGAGCACCGCCTTGATCAGTCCCGCGACCCCGGCGGCGGCCTCAGTGTGCCCGATGTTCGACTTGATCGAACCGAGCCGGCACCAGGGACGTTCCGACTTCCCGAACACCCTGTTCAGCGCCGCCACCTCGACGGGATCACCCATCCGGGTACCGGTTCCGTGTCCCTCGACGTAGCCGATGTCGCGTGGCTCCAGGCCCGCGCCGGCCAGCGCCTCGGCGATGACCGTGGCGTGACCGTCTACCCCCGGAACGACGAACCCAGCCTTGGCGGCTCCGTCATTGTTGACTGCGCTGCCCCGGATCACTGCACGAACACGGTCCCCGGAACGCACGGCGTCGCCATACCGGCGCAGCACGACCGCACCCGCCCCCTGGGTAAACACGGCTCCTGAGGCCCCGCTGCCGTAGCTCCGGGTGTGCCCGTCGACCGAGAACGGCCCGTCAGGAATGTGGACGTACCCGCGAGACGCCGGCACCCGCACGGTGACCCCGCCAGCGACAGCGATGTCCGATTCGCCGCTGCGCAGCGATTCCGCCGCGAGATGGACCGCGACCAGTGATGTCGAACAAGCAGTCAGCACGGTCTGCGCGGGCCCGGTGAGGTTCATCCGGTAGGCGATCCCGGTCGCGAGGTAGTCCGGCATCGTCCCCAGTGCGATCTGCATGGCGTTGGCCGGATCGGTTCCACCGGACGGATCGAAGGACTGCCGGAAGGAGTGGTGCAGGTAGGCCGAGGGAGAGCAACCGGCGAACAATCCCACCCGGTCCACGCCCGCGCCGTGTCCGTGGCCCGCGTCGTCGAGGGCGTGCCAGACCTCCTCGGCGAAGACCCGGTGCTGGGGATCGAGGTACCTGGCCTCGTGCCGGGTGAATCCGAAGGCGGCGAGGTCGACGTCGTCGATCGGGCCGAGGTCCGACCCGGTGGGCACGAAGCCTGGATGGTCGACGAGATCCGCCGGCGCGCCGTCGCGACGGGCGGCTTCGCGATCGGTCCGGATCACCCCCTCCCTCTGCTCGAGGAGCAGTCCCCACAGCGCCTCGACGTCGGGCGCTCCGGGGAGTCGACACGACATGCCGATGACGGCAATGTCTGACTCGTGGTGCGCCAGTCGCGGATCGACGGGACGGTTCATGAAAGGGTCTCCTGCCAGACGCGGCGGCGCTGACGCCCGCGTTGACGGGCCTGCGTGAGCAGATCGTTGGCATCGGGGTCGGTGGCGAGCCCGGCGCGGCCTGGGTCATGGTGCGGACTCGGGTCAGAACCGAGATTTCTGATCGATGCGGGCTGCATCCCCGCGGCCAGCGATCGGATGTCCGGGTGGGCAAATAGCTCGGCGAGCTCTACCCGGTGCCCTCGATCGGCGAGTGTCCGCCGAAGACGAACAAGATCCATGGACGTCAGCCCGAGCTCGAAAAAGCCCCGGTCCAGCTCGTCGTTCCCGGGAGTTCGTCCAAGCACCTCGGCGACCGTCTCCCGCACAAGAGTGAGGAGGCCACCTCCGTCTCGACCGGGTGCGGTGCGTCCCGGGATCGTCGCCGACCGGGTGCGGCCCAGCCCGGCGACATCGCGTCGGGGCGCCCCCGGTGTCGCCGTCGAAGGGAAGCCTGGTTCGTGCCAGCGGTCGTCACCGTCGGCCAGCTCCGTCACCGTGGCGGCGAGTAGATCGGCGATGCTGTCGAGCGCGCCGCCGGTGAAGGCGTCCTCCACCGCGTCGAGGATGAGTAGCAGCGAGCCGTCGGGGCCGCGGAAGCTCTGCAGGTCGATCAGCACCTGCGGGGTCGAGCTGATCGAGTGGATCGGTTCACCCAACTCCGCCAGCGCATCACACGCGGCCGGCCCTCCGGTCCACCCGGTCAATCCCGAGGAGTAAACGACGGGCAGCACGCCGGTACCGCCACCGGAACGAAGGTGCTCGCGTACCCGTAGGTTGCCGTGGCCGGATCCGTCGCGCCCGAGACCACGGACACCCTCGAGTAGACGAGTCGCCGCTGCTCGAGCGCGCTCGCTCGTGGATCGGCCGTCCGGGGGGTCGACGACGACGGTCGAGGTGTATTCGCCCACAACGTCACGGTGCTCGGCGGGGCGGTCGAGAACGGTGACCACGACCGGAGGGCGGTGCCCTTCATCTGTGGCCAGGAGTGCTCCGAAGGCGGTGACGAGCAGCGCGTCCAGTGTGGTCCGGTGGACAGCACACCGGCGGATCAACTCCATGGTCGTACGGGGGTCGATCTGGCGACGCCGACGGGTGAACCGTGAGCTCTCGGGCGGACGGACCGGGAGCAGAACGGTCGTCCTCGGTGTCCCCACCGGTGCTGTCTCGGCCACCCTCAACGGTGTCTCCGGAGCGCCCACGGCGGCGCGGGCGTTTGCCCACGTGAGGAAGTCGACCGTGGGACGGTCGACGGGTTCGCCCTGGTATGCGGCGGTCAGGTCGCGCGCAATGATCTCGGCTCCGCGGACATCGCAGAACAGCATGTCGAGAATGAGCACGACCATCCACGGGGAGATTCCCGAGGCGGGCGCCGGCAGTCGTACGGCGCGCAGCTCGAGCCAGGGCCGACCGCTTTGGGGGTCGTGGATCCAGGACATCTCTTCGACTCGGCGGCGCTCACGCTCGGCGCGCACCTCCGCGGCCGTCCCGGTGCTCAGGTCCTCGATCCGTAGCCTCGGCCGGGCAGAGCTGTCGATGACCTGTCGGCCGTTGTCGTCGACCCGCGCCGACAACATCGGATGGGCGTCCACGACCGCGTCCAGCGCGCGCTCCAGCGCCGCGACGTCGAGAGCGTCAACCTCGACCTCGGTCCGGTACCGCGGTGCAACCGGGCGACCCAACCACGGGTCCGCGCGACCGACGAGATAGGCCACCTGCATCTCCGTCAGTGGTGCGCTCGTGGTCGCTGATGAAGCGGACTCTGTCGTGGCGGGCTGCGTTGTCACAGACGCTGCTCTGCCAGGGCCGGTCATGGCAGGCACCGCGGTGACGGGCACCGATCCGGTCGTCGGGACGCCGGACACGGCCGGCGCCGTCGGCGGCGGCGGTTCGGGGGCCGATGACGTGGGCGCCCGTCCGAGTCGCAGCGTCACGAGTTGATCGTTTCCGCCTGCTGTGGCGTCCAGGCGGAGGCCATGCTCGGGCGCGACCTGCTCGATCCGGCTCAGCCATCGGCCCGCCGCCAGCAGCTGCGACCCTAGCGGCCCGTCTCCGGCGGCGATCGCCACCTCCACACCGGATCCGGCGCGGGCCACCTCGAGGAGGTCCGCGCCAGACTCGTGCGGGGCTTGCGTAGCGGGAGGCGCGAGAACGCGATGAGCCCGGATGCCAGCGGCAGGGGTCTGGCGGGTCGGGTCGCCAACGAGCCCCGCCGAGCCGCCGGAGCTCGACGCACCCGGTGCGGGTTCGTGACCTGGCCTGCGGTCCGCGTCGTCGAGAAGGATGTGCCCCAGTGGCGTCGCGAGGAGTTTCTCCAGTTCAGGGCGGGACCCGGTGAGATCTTCGACAAGATTCGCTATGCGCACCACCGCGAGCGAGTCGAGCCCGGCAGCCAGGGGCTCGAGTGACGGATCAACGTCGCCCGGGAGTATCGCGGCGAGCTCGGGTGCCAATTTCACCGGCCCCCTCTGCCGTGGCCGCACGGCGTCCGGCACGGCGTCGGTCTCCTCGCTGTGAGTGGCCTCCGGCTCGACGAGCGTCGGTGCTGCGGTGTCAAGAGGCGCGGTGGCAGACGGCACGGCGGCGAAGGGGTTGGGAAGCGCTTTGTGGTCGATCTTTCCGTTGGCCGTCACCGGCAGCTCTCGGTGGATGACGACTGCGGTCGGGACCATGTACGCGGGCAGTGCGTCCCGCAGCGCGGAGCGAATCGCGCGCTCGTCGAGACCGGACGACGGAGTGAGTGCGACATGCCCCACGAGGCGCTTACCACCGCCGGGGCCGTTGACCGCACTACAGACTCCACCCCTCACACCGTCCAGGCGCGTGAGCGCCGCGTCGATCTCACCGAGCTCGACGCGATAGCCGTTGACCTTGACCTGACGGTCGACGCGGCCGAGGAACCGGATGGTCCCGTCGGGCAACCACATCCCCTCGTCGCCGGTGCGGTACAGGCGTTCGTCGTAGACGGGATGGACCCGAAACCGCTCCGCGGTCTGGTCCTCATCGCCCAGGTACCCGCGGGCCACGCCGTCGCCGCCGATAAACAACTCGCCCGGGATCCCGACCGGAACCGGCTCCCCGTCCGGGCCGTCGAGGATCCGGAACCACTGTCCGTCCAGCGCCGTGCCGTAGGGGACGGACGGCCACTGCGGGTCGACGTCACCGACGACGTGGTGGATCGACCAGATGGAGGCCTCGGTCGCCCCACCGAGACTCACCACGACCGCATGCGGCGCGAGGTCACGAAGTCGGTCTGGCAGCGTCACCGGGATCCAGTCCCCGGACATCATCACCAGCCTGAGCGAGCCCAGCGCCGAGCGCGCGCGCCCGGGATCGGATTCCGCGTAGTCGGCGAGCATCTCGGCCAGAGCGGGCGCGGAGTTCCAGACCGTGACGCCCTCGGTCTCGATTGTGCGTAGCCAGTGCTCGGGATCGGCCTCCGCACCACGCTCAGGCAGGACCAGTCGCGCGCCGGCGGACAGGCCGCCGAAGATGTCCCACACGGACAGATCGAAGCTCAGTGCGGACAGCCCGAACACGACGTCAGTCGGACCGGGTTCGAATCGGCGGGCCAGGTCGTCGATCGTCGTCCTGGCCTGGCGGTGCTCGATGGCGACCCCCTTCGGCTCACCGGTAGAGCCCGAGGTGAAGATTGTGTACGCGAGCCCGGTTCCCTCCACCGGGGCGGAGTCAGGACGATCCGCACCGTCCACCGATCTCGGGACCAGTGCGGGTATCGCGACGACCCCGTCGGGCAGCGACGTTCCCTCGGCGACGAAGGCGAACCGCGCGCCCGCGCGGGCCGCGATCCGTTTGACTCGCGTGAGTGGCCACGCCGGATCGACGGGCACGTAGGCCGCTCCCGCAGAGGTGATCCCTAGGACGATGCCGATCTGCTCCACCGACTTGCCGAGCTGCACAAGTACCGGCTCCTCGGGACGGACCTCTCGGCGCACCAGCTCGCCGCGGGTCCACGCCGCGATGGACGCGAGTTCATGGGCGTCGGCGACGCGGGCCCCCTGCGAGACCACCCGCCGTGTTCCGTCCGCACCCAGCGCCGCGAGCACCGGCTCGTGGAGACCCGGTCCGGAGTCGTAGGACACCGGACGCGGTCGCGGGGTCCGGACCCAGGGGTCGAGGAATAGCCCCGGGCGCATCCAAGCAGTCTCGTCGCGCGCCAACCGTGAAACGGCCGCCTGGACTGCCTGACGAATCCCGTCGATGACGCGCTCATCGACCGCCCCGACCACGTAGTCCCAGGCCAAGATGAGCTCGTTGTCCTCCTCCCAGTGAATGGCGTCCAACAGGACCTGGGGCGTCTGGGACACACCGAACCCGCGTCGGCCGAGCCAAGCGTCCGTGCGTGCCCCCGCGCGATCCCCGATGGAGGTGGTGAACACGACACAGTGCTCGGGGATGCCAGTCGACGCTCCCAGCAGCTCGCCGACCACACGGGAGGCCGGTACCGTCGAATGGTCCACCGCATCCCAGAAGTTGCGCGTCACTCGCACGGCGTAGTCCACGAACCTTTCGGCGTAGTCCGGGCGATCAGTGTCGAGCAGGGCCGTCCGAGTGGTGTCCCCCACCCCCGGTTCATCCTGAGCCGCGGGGTCAAACAAGGTGGTGACCAGGCAGAAACGATCCCTGGCACCGAAACGCCGCAGCGCGACGGCAAACAACGCCGCGAGTGCACCGGCGGGCGAGACACCGTGTGCACGAGCCGCAGCACGAAAGTCATCCCAGACATCGGAGGCGACCCGGCCCACGGAACGCCGGAAACGCGGCGGAGTGAACTGCTCGGCCTGCAGGTGCGCGGTGTCCCACGGCCCCCCCGGTAGGTCTGCCGCTCTGCCCCGCCAGAACTCCATGGCGTCGCGCTCGGCGGCCCGGGAGCGCGGCAGAGCGGGGGGCGGCACCACAGCCTCCCCCTGCGCGGCCTGACCACCAGCGCCGTGCTGGTACTCCCGGCCCCACTCGTCGAGGACCCGCCGAATACTCGGGAAGTCGATGAGCAACACGTCGAAACCCACACACTGGACAAGGGACCCGTCCGGGCGCAGAACCGAAGCGAGGGTGTGCGTAGGCCACCGGTGGGCTGGCGCGCGCCGGTGGGACAGATCCTGCCGGGCGCAGTCCTCAGCCTCCCGCGGATCCGGGTCTGAGCGCAGGTCCACGATCTCGAACCGGTGAAGTCCCGGATTGTCGAGTATCCGGCCCACCCCGTCGCGACCGACCACCGCACGGAGCATTGGGTGACGGGCGACCACACGGTTCCACGCCGACTCGAGCTTTGCCACGGTTGAGAGGGCGTCCGTACCGGGGGCCGGCACGACCTCGTACTCGGAGTAGAAGTAGGTCGAGACCCCACCGAGTGGGTAATCGTCACCGCGCCCGACCCAGTAGGTGCTCTGCACCGGGCTCAGCGCGAACGTGCCGGGATCCGGCTGCCGGCCCATCATGTCCTCGGGGGGTTCCCCTTGGTCGTGAACCCGATCCTCGCTCGCCAACGCCACCGCCGCCACCGCCGCCGCCGGCGCCTCTGCGGACGCACAACGGCGCTCGAGTGACTCTAGATCGATGTCGCCCACGAAGTCCCGCAGCGGGATCCTCACCCCGGTCTGCTCCAAGAGCAGTCGCTGGAGCCGCACAGCCGAGAGCGAGTCAAGTCCGAGGTCCACCAACTTCCCCGGTCCCACCGAGTCAACCTCCAGAACATCGCAGACGGCAGCTGCGACTACGGACCGATTCGACGGCATGACCTCACCTCTCGACTCACACGGAAACAGTCGCTGTCCGGACTGTGCCGAGGCGCGACCGCGCTGACTCTATTGATAACGCCACCCATTTTCAATAAGGTCTCTACGGTCGCTGCTCGTTACCCATGCGGGACGGGACGTCCGCCCGTCGTCGCACACCCATCAGGGAGCCGTCATGCCATCACCCACCCCCACGGCAGCCGAGGTCGCCGTGATCGGCGCCGGACCGGCAGGCCTCACCGCAGCACTGGTACTGGGCCGTCAGAAAAGACGCGTCGTGCTGGTCGACTCCGGCCAGCCACGCAACGCCCCCGCGACCGAAATGCACATGTACCTCGGACTCGACGGTCGGCCCCCGGAGCAGCTGCGGAGCGTGGGGATGGACGAGGTCGCCGGCCACCCGAACGTCGAGATCGTGCACTCCACCGTGACGAGCCTCGAGGTAACCGACGCCGACACGCCAATCCGCCTGTCAACCTCGGACGGCGGATCGTTTCTGGTCGAGCGATTGCTGGTCACCGCCGGCGTCCGCGACGACGTGAGCGGAATCCCCGGTGTGGCGGAGCGCTTCGGACGAGGGGTCTTCCACTGCCCGTTCTGCCATGGTCACGAGGTCGACGGGCGGCGACTCGCCGTCCTCACCGACGCCCCGGAGAACCCCGCCCAACCGGGATTGCAGGCGGTCTATCTCGCCGCCCACTTCTCCCGCGACGTCACCCTGCTCACCAACGGCCATCCGGTCCCCGACGAAATCCACGAGGCCCTCGCACGAAACGGCATCGTCGTCGATCACCGTCCCGTCACCGAGGTCACAGGGGTCGACGGCGACCTCACGGTCTCGGCTGGTGGCGAGGACCTCTCCTTCGGAGCGGTGTTCCACAGCCCCCGTGAACTGCCCCGTCACTCCGTTTTCGGACTCGATGTCGAGACCGAGGGCGCACACATTCTGGTGGACTGGCAACAGCGCACGACCGACCCACGCGTCTTTGCGGCCGGTGACTGTGCCCGTCGTCGCGACGACCCCATCCCACTCGCCTTTGTCGCCCGTGCCGTCGCCGCCGGGCAGGCCGCGGCGCTGTGGATTGATCAGGACCTTTTCCGCGTCGAGGCTGGCCTCGGCTGACGCGGCCCTTGCCCCACCCGCCACTACCAACACCGTCTTAAGGACCACCACGCTCATGGATCGCCGCGGTTTTCTCCGTCTCATTGCCGTCACCGGCGCCGTCACCGGTGCCGGGCTCACCCTCGGCGCCTGCGCCACCGACGATGCGGGCGGACACGATGCCGGCGCCGGTGACGGCTCGGGCCCGAGCGTGCATGGGGGCACCGTCCGAGTAGCAGCGATGATCTCCCCGGGGGACACGCTTGACCCCGCCGCCGCGTCCTCACCGGGTGCCTGGGTCGGCATCTTCGCGGTCTACGACTCGCTGGTCGTCCTTCTCGACAACGAGCCGGAGCTTCAACTGGCCGAGTCGGTCACATCGAACGATGCGGCGGATGTGTGGACGGTCCGGCTGCGGCCCGGCGCCACCTTCTCGGACGGCTCGCCGGTGACCGCCGACGACGCCCTCGCCTCGCTGGTGTACACCTCCGCTTCCCCGATGGCCGGGTCGTTCCTGGCCCCACTCGATATTGACGCCTCCCACGCGGTCGACGAGCGCACCCTGGAGCTGCACCTCAGTGCGCCGCGCGCCGACTTCGTCGAGGCGGTCCTGGCTCCACAAAGCACCGTGTTCAAGGACGGAGACCCCGAGACCGGTGTCGGTTCGGGACCCTTCGTCCTCGATTCCGGATCGGCCGAGGACGGGTGGGTCTTCTCCCCCAACACCCATCACCCGGGTGTCGGCATCGACCGACTCGAGGTGCGGTCGATCCCGGACCCGGACGCGCGAGCCCGGGCGGTGGTGTCCGGCGACATCGACTACGCCAACGACCTGCCGGTCACCGCCGCGCGCACGGTGACCGAACCGGCCCGCATCACCGAGGGTGGTCCGGCGGACTCCAAGGCGCTGGGTCTCATCCTTAACACCCGTGTCGCCCCGTTCGACGACGAGCGGGTGCGAACGGCGTTCAAACTCCTGGTCGACAGGGAGGGCTTGGTCGAGGCCGTCCTCGGTCAGGGCGCAGTCGTGGGCGAGGATGTCTTGGGGAAGGGCATCAGCGGCTACCCCGAGGATCTCTCCGAGGTCACCCGTGACGTGGACCGAGCGCGGATCCTCCTCCAGGAGGCGGGGGTCGACGAGGTGACACTCGTGACCTCGGACGTGGTCCCCGGCCTCAACGACGCCGCCGAACTTCTGGTCACCCAGGCCCGCGAGGTCGGACTCACCCTCACGCTCGATCGGCGGGACCCGGCGGCCTACTTCGCAGACATCGCGGGCCTGATGGAGCTGCCACTGTTCTCCGTCTACTGGGTCAACCGTTCGACGGCCACGGCGCTGCCGTTCACCACCGGCACCGCCGGTGGCTTCAACCTCGACGGATTCGGCGCCGATGCGAACTGGGACCGGCGTCTGGCCACCGCCGCAGCAATCACCGACGACTCCGCACGCCAGACCGCAGTCTCCGAGCTCGCCGTCGAGGTGGCCGAGCAAGGGGGTCAGCTCATCTGGGGGTACCAGCCGTTCCTCAACGGCACCAACGGCGCCGCCGGCGACGTCCCCTCGAGCCAGTCCGCTCCGTTCTTCGGGTCCCGCCCCGACTGATGACGCCCAGACGCGCGGGGGTACGAGTCGCCCAGACGCTCCTCACCTTCGCGGTCACCGTCGTGCTTGCTTTCTGGTTGGTCGACAAGCTCCCCGGAGACGCCGCGACAGCGTCGCTCGTGACCACTGACGCCTCCTGGCTCGCCCGACGACGAGCCGAACTCGGACTCGATATCCCCGTCGCCGAGCGCTTCGTCGATTGGCTCGGGGGGATGGTTCGGGGCGATCCGGGGTTCTCGGCCTCGGGAATCCCGGTCGTCGACCAGATCAGGGAACCACTGGCGCGAACCGGTCTGCTGTTGCTCGCGGCGATCCCTGTCGCGGTGGTGGCCGGAGTTGGCGGTGGGGTGCTAGCCGGCGCCCGAACCGGGTCTCGCGCAGACCGGGCGACGTCCTTTGCCGCGGCCGTGTTGCTCGCCACCCCCGAGTTCGTCCTCGCGGCAATCCTCGTGACGGTTCTGTCAATCCAGTTCGGCCTACTCCCGCCGGTCTCACTCATCCCGCTGGGGGGTAGCCCACTCGATCGTCCGCAAATACTCATCCTCCCGGCGGTCACCGTCGGGCTGGCCGTCGGCGCGTGGCTTCAGCGAACAATCCGCGCCGTGGTGGCCGCGGAGGCCGCGCGCCCCCACGTCCGGGCCGCGCGACTGGCAGGGATACCGCCCCTGGCCGTACTCGTTCGGCACCTGATCCCCGGGGCCACCGGGCCGATCGTCCAGCTCTGCGCACTGGCCGTGCCTGGCCTCATCGGCGCGGCTCTCGTCGTCGAGGTCGCGTTCGGATACGCGGGCGCCGGCAGCCTGCTCGTCACCCTCATCGCGAACCGCGACACCGTTCCAGTCGCCACCCTGGTCACCGTGGCCGCCGGCATCACCGCCTCATCACTGCTCGTCGCCGATCTGGTCACAGAGTCCGCGCCCCGGCGGTGGCTCCGGTGACCCCCGCACATCTGCTCCGCGCGCTCCTCGTGGGACTGCTGATGACGGGTCTGTCGATCGCGCTGCTCGGGCCCGTCCTCGCGCCCGTAGTCGGATTGCCCGCCCCGGACGACGTTGTCGGCGGCGCGTTCACCCAAGAGAACGCCGTATGGGGTACCGACCGGCTGGGGCGGGACGTCCTGGCACGGGCATTTCACGGCAATCTGCCGCTCATCGCGATCTCGGTGACAGCAGCCTTCCTGGCGACCGCGACCGGGGCCGTAGTCGGTCTCACGCTCGCCTGGATCCCACTAGTACGCCCGGTCGTGCGGTTCGCGACCGACGTGTTGGTCACCCTCCCCCCGGTGCTCATCATCCTGGTCGTGGCCACGGCCGGAAACGGCTCGGCCGTGGTCGTGGGGGCGGTGACGACGGTGCTGTTCATCCCGGTGAGTTCGCGCTATCTGGAGGCCGCGAGCGCGCCCCTTCTCGACTCCGGGTTCGTAGAGATCGCGCGGGCGGAGGGACGGTCGCGGCTGGACGTCACGGTACGAGAGGTCGTCCCGGGCCTGTCCCGCCCGCTGCTCACAGAGCTGTCCGTGCGCTTCACCAGCGCCGTCTACCTGGTGAGCACACTGGCGTTCCTCGGCGGCGGGTTAGGAGGAGGAGGCGACGACTGGGCGTCGACCGTCCGGGATTCAATCGCCGGGGCGACCCTCAATCCGTGGTCGGTGATCGTGCCGACGATCGGGATCGCGCTACTAGCGGTACCGCCGGCACTGCTCGCCGACAGGGAAGGGCACGGGACGATCTGATGGTGGCCGCATCTGCCCTATCCGTACGTGACCTGGTGATCCGGGACCAGACCGGGGCGCCTCGTCTCCAGGTACCGCGGCTGGACATCGAGCCCGGTGAACGGCTGGTACTGGTGGGCCAATCCGGAGCCGGAAAGTCGACGCTCGCCCACAGCCTCCTCGGCGATGTCTCCCCCGGACTGCACGTGGCCTCCGGAGAGGTCACCATCGACGGGATCGAGGCTCTCGGTGCCAGCGCGCGGCAGGTACGTCTGCTCCGCCGTCGCACCTGCTTCCTCGACCAGGACCCGGGCGCGGCCTTGACCCCCTGGCTCCGGATCAGACAGCTCGCCGAGGAGAACGCAGTCACCCGCGGTCTGGGCATCCACTACGCGCGGGAGCTGGGCTTGCCCGTCGACGACGACTGGCTGCGGCGCCGACCAGGTCAACTCAGTGGTGGCCAACGGCGCCGCGTGGCCATCGCGCGGGCCCTGTCGGTCGACCCCGGTCTCGTAGTGCTCGACGAACCCACGGCCGGACTCGACCCCGATACCGCCCGATCCTTCACCGAGCTCCTCCTGTCGGTGACCGGCGGTCGCACCCTGGTCCTCGTCACCCACGACACGCACCTCGCGTGCGAAGTAGGCGGCAGAATCGTGACAGTGGACTCCGGCCGCATCGACGAATCAGTCCCGCCGTCAGCTCCGCCCCGGTGGCCGACTCGCAAAGCTCCCACCCTCGCAGAAACGCGCCCCAGGCTCGCCTTCGACTCCGTCCGGGTGTCGCATCCGAACAGCGCACCAATCGGCCCGCTCGACGCAGTCGTGCCGGCCGGCTCACTCGTCGCCCTGGTAGGCCGCTCGGGATCAGGGAAGTCGACACTGCTGCGCGCGGCCGCGGGCCTACACTCCCCGGACCGGGGCCACGTCCTACTCGACGGTGAGGTAATGGCCCCCCGGGTCGAGGACCGACCACGGTCCCACATCGACTCGCTCGCCCTGGTGCCACAGGACTCCTCTCTCTCTCTGGCCCCCGCGGTCGCTGTGGGCCGGAGACTGCGCAGACTCGCCCGCGACCACCGCACCGACCTGGCGCGGATCTGCACCGATCTCCACCTCGCTCCGGAGCTACTGCAACGCCGGCCCGGAGCGCTTTCTGGCGGGCAACGCCAACGCATTGCGCTCGCCGCTGCACTTCTACGTACTCCCGACGTTCTCCTCATCGACGAACCGTCGGCCGCCCTCGATACTGGGACGACCCACTCCGTCTTGGACTGTCTCGCACACGCGGCCTCGAACGGGACGGCCGTCTTCATGGCCACGCACGATTCCCGGGTCGTAGATAGGTGCCACGCAATGGTCGCGCTACGTGACCCGAAATCCTAGCCAACTATGCGTGCGTCCACGAGGAGATAAGACCAGAGTCCAGTGCTTTAGCGAGCAATGCCGGGGCAGAAGCTTAAGTCGGATTTCCAGTGCTGCTGGGCCGCGGCGCGGCCTAACGACGAGGCGTGAGCAGAACGCGGGGGTCGGCAGGGGATGCCTCTGACGACGGACACGAGAGACTGCCCGTAGGCGGTCACGAAGGTGCCCGCTGGCGGACGTGAGAGTTGCCCGCTGGCG